>NZ_LIAC01000015.1:0-422673 GCF_002210235.1 Flavobacterium sp. NLM | reverse complement strand
GATGTCGTATGCCGGACCTGAATCTGCCAATAAATCGCTCATTCCGTTTTCGATATAATCGGCGTCGGTAAGCATTAAAATTGGTTTTTTAAGATCTAGTGCTAATCCTAAAACTGCTTTTCTGGTTAGTTTATCTGTCCAAACGATTTTTTCAACAAGCCACGGTTTGTTGATTCTCGTTAATTTTGAAGAAGCTTCTTTATCTAAAATAAAAACTGCGTCGTCATGTTCTTGCAGGAATGAAGCGGGAACTCTGTTTGTAACTTCGTCCTCAACAGATCTTTTTACAATGTTTGCTTTTCCTTCTCCCCAAGCCAGTAAAATAACTCTTTTGGCTTCCATGATTTTTTTAACTCCAAGTGTGATTGCTGTTCTCGGTGTATTATTTAATCCAAAGAAATCTTTACTTGCAGCAACTCTTGTAATATGATCCAGCGCTACTAATCTTGTTTTTGAGTTTTGAAGCGAACCTGATTCATTAAAACCAATATGTCCGTTTCCTCCAATTCCCAGAATCTGCAAATCGATTCCGCCCAAAGCTTCAATTTTTGCTTCGTATTCGTGGCAGTAATCTGCGATTTGTTCTTTTGTTAAAAGTCCGTCTGGAACGTGGGCGTTTTCAGGTAAAATATCAACGTGGTCAAACAGCAATTCTTTCATAAAACGAACATAACTGTTGATGGAATTTGGTTCCATTGGATAATATTCATCCAAATTGAAACTGATTACGTTTTTAAAACTCAATCCTTCTTCTTTGTGAAGTCTCACTAATTCTGCGTAAAGTCCTTTTGGAGAAGAACCTGTTGCTAAACCTAAAATACAAGGCTTATTTTCTTTTTGTTTTGACTGGATTAAAGCTGCAATTTCCTGTGCAACGGCTTTTGAAGCTTCACCTGAATTTTCAAAAACAACGGTGTTGATGTTTTCGAAGCGTTTTTCAAAACCGGTTGCTTTGTCTATTTTACTTTTTAACATGATATAGTTTTTTTTTATTCTTCGGATTTATGTATCGGCTTTAAGCCTGAAAATTTTATTTTACATCGCAAAAACGCAAGCCAAAACATTGCTAAAACAATAGCAATCAATACCATATAAAGATAAAACCTTTATAAATGGAATACAACAAAATTTAAATTATTGAATTAGGGCAGAATTTGGAATATCATTTTTATCTCACTTAGAGATTCCAAATAATATTAAAAAGTGATTCTCGTTTTCACTTTTGACATTGCATTATTTTTGCATAAATATGCGTATTTTTTGCAAGACAAAGATACTTCATATTATATTTAAGAACCAATATTTGATATGAATATTTTGTTAATTTTTTTAATTATGAGAATTGCATAAAAAAAGCCGTCAATATTGACGGCTTTTAGAATATATCGTAAAAAAAATTATTTCCAATTAAAGGTTACATTTTTTTCAATTTCGGAACTTAGGCTTAAAAACACCGGACAAGTCATTGCAGCACGTTCTAAGATGATTTTACTCTTTTCATCGGCGTTGCTTTTTAGTTCAAAAACAACTTCGATTGCTCCAATTCTTCTTGGTTCTGCATTCATAATTTTAGTTACTTCGGCAGTTGAACCGGCTAAATCAACGTTTAAATCACGGGCTTTAATTCCCATAATAGTAAACATGCAGCTTGCTAAAGCATTTGCAACTGTATCTGTTGGAGAAAAAGCTTCGCCTTTTCCGTTATTATCCAGCGGTGCATCAGAAATGATTTCACTTCCAGATTGTATATGTATTGAACTTGTTCTTAAATCGCCTAAGTAGGTTACTTTTGATGTCATTAATTTGCTTCTTTTAAAGTTAAGTCTGAATCGTAATATAATATGTAGACACCTTTATTTGCGTGTCCGCCATCTTCTTTTTTATAAAATTGAAATTTATTATCCACTTGCTGCGTCGTCATTAAATCTGCCGTTTCCTGATAGGTTTTCCCTTGAACCAAACGCATCATAGTATCAAAAGTCACATCAAAACCTCTGGTTGCATAAGTATTAGGATAAACTTTATTCTTCAATTTATATTCTTTCTTAAAGATTGAAACTGCCTGATCATCGCTGTCACGTGTTACAGACGGATACATTAATTTCAGTTTTACCAGGTTATCAAAACTAATTTCGTCTGTATCAAGCGTACTGTTTGGCTCTAAAATTACCAATTGCACCTGACATGATTTTTGAGCATCAGTCAACGCTTTGATTACTGTTTTAATCATAGCAGTATTTCCCGTTTCCATTACAACATAGTTCATTCGGGTTGGCAGTAATAAGCTTTTTAAATTCGCAGCATCTAAACCGCCTGCTTCTGTTAAAGCCGCAAAAACAACTCCTTTTTGATTTTGTTTAATATAACTAATAACTGATTCTTTTTTCTTGTCTACAACAGCTACAATATTTCCGTTTTTAGCTCTCATATAATCGAAAATTGCACTTCGAACCACATCGTTTGAAGGTATTGTCTGGTACAAATTATCAATAGGATTTGCCGCATCTTTTGATAATGGCGAAATAACAGGAACATTATATAAACGAAGTGAATTTGCTGTAGACTCAGCATTGTTTTGGTAAAACGGCCCAACAACAGCATCTGCTTCCTGCAATTTATTTTGTGCAATTAAACTCGAAATATTTGATGTTGTTTTTGTTTCCTGCGAATCATAAATAGCAACATCAATTGGCAGTTTCAATGTTCTGGCAGAATCTATCGCCATCATTGCTCCCGAGTAAAAATCCAGTGTCATGTTTAAAAATTTATCTGTTTTTAAACGAGCAGCTGTTCCGGTTGTATCGCTTTGCAATTTAGCTAAGTTAAAAGGAAGCAATAAAACTACTTTCTTGCGTTCGTTTTGTCCTCTTTTTTTACTCAGTTCAACAATTTCCGGGTCCGCAGAAACGGTTTCAGATTTTACTTTATCTACAATTTTAATTCCGCCTCCGGTACTTTCAACTGGTTTTTCGATCGCTTTTTCAACTGGTTTTTCAACTGGTTTTTCTACAGAAGTTTGTACCGGTTTATCAGCTGGCTGTGCTTGTGCAATAATTGGAGCCGGAGCTACATATCCTGCAGGAACTTTTAAAACCATTCCTTCTTTTACACCTTCTGAAAGTGAAGGATTTAAAGCAACTAATTCTTCTTGTGTTAAATGAAAAACTCTTCCTAAACTATAAAATGTTTCTTTTGGTTTTACCTGATATTCCATATAAGAAACTGCTTTTTTAGATTCTGCAGGTTTCTTCGTTTCTTCCGGTTTTACAGCTGTAGTAACAGGCGCTGCAACTTCTGTTTTTGGAGCAGTTCCTTTAATTGTCAATCGATATCCAACTGGTAAACTTGTTACAATTTCAGGGTTTTTCTTTTCTAATTCTTCTATTGAAATTCCGTATTGTTTGGCAATTCCAAATTTAGTTTCTTTTGGAGCTACATCATGATAAATATATTTTTCAGCTCCTTTTTGTTTTTTGTCCGAAGTTGCTGCAGCTTTTGGTGCAGAACCTTTTCCAGGAATTGTCAATGTCTGCCCCGGCTGTAAACCATCAGTAATCAAAAAAGGATTTGCAGCTTTTAAAGCTTCATCACTAATGCCATATTTTTTTTCAAGACCAAACAGTGTTTCTTTCGGCTGTACTTCGTGCGTAGTCGCTTTTCCATTACTGGTAGATTTTACCGCAGCTGTTTCTTTTTTGTCTGTATTTTTATTTGATGCTGCCGGAATCAGCAAAACCGTATTTGGTTTCACGCCATTACGCGCATCCGGATTTAATTCATAAATATCAAAAGGTGTAACCTTAAATTTTTGAGCAATTTGGTTAACCGTTTCTCCACTTGAAACTGTGTATTTCACCACTTTTCCTTGTGAAAAAGCAGAACAGGTTACAAAAAAAACAAGTAAAAATAATGTTGAATAATATTTCATAATAAAGGCTAAAACAATTTAATTTTTAATTCAAAAACAAGATACTAATTTCTCGTATACAAGATTCACGCCACTTGTCAATTCTTCCAAAAAATTATCGAAGATCGATTTCTAACTTAGCAATAATAACGTTCTTATATAACTCATTTTCCTCTTTTTTCTTGCATTGATACAGAAGTTCTTCCATGTTTTGGAACTTATCTGAATAAACATAATAAGAAAGGCTGTTTATATTAAAGAAAAAACTAGCGTTAAAATCGCCCGAATCAATAAGTTGCATAATTAGCTTATCTCGCTGCGGCGCGTCTGTAAATATACCCAAAACTAAGTAATAGCCGTTTGAAACTTCTTTAAGATTATCATAAACTTCAATCTTTATATTTTTTTCATTTTTAAACGGGTTTTCTTTTAGTTCGCGTTTCATTTCTTCCAGCGAAACTGCTTTTGAAGTTTCTGCAGAACCTGATTTTTTAATCGCTTCATCCTGATATTTTTTCAGTTTAACCAAAGCCAGTTTATCATCAAATTTTCTGGCTTCCATACTATAATAGGAAGCTTTGCTGATGTGGCGTTTTACCTCAATTTGTTTTTGAGTATCGAGCGAATCAATTTTAGAAATTAGCAATTGATTTTTCGCATCGCCTTGCTCCTGTTCAATTTTATAGCGCTTAATTTCCTCTAAAGAAAGTCTTTGCTGAATTGAAGTAACGTTTTTATTTTTTTCGCTTTCGCGGATTTTCTTCTTGTATTCCTGATTTTCTTCAACAGCGATTTTCTCTACTTTATTCATTAAGCCGGCATATGCTTTTCGGTTTTCAGCCAGTTCTTTTTTTAACTGAGATGATAATTCGCTTGTTTTTCCGATGCTTTCATACGATTGTTTTTCCAATCGTTTTGATTCATCCACATTTAAAACATCCATTCTTTTTAATTCGACTAAATCATTGTTCATCGTGTTTACTAATGAATCTAATTTTGCCATTAAAATATCCTGAACATTTTTATTGGCTTCTAAAACCAATCGCAATTTTTCAACCGAATTTTCTTTTGAACCGTTCATATCATTCAAATTAACTTTTAGATCGTTAATTTTTATAATCTTCTGATTCATTTCTTTTTGAATAACCAGTCTGTCTTTTAAATCATCAATTTCAACCGTTTTGGCTTTTGTTTTTTCGACTACAACTTGTTTCTCGGCAAGAGCCAGCATTAATTCTTCACTTTCGTTTGCTGGTTTTATTTCTTTTGTATTGATGGCCAATTTATTACCAACAATTAATCCGTTTATGATTTCCGGATTTTGAGATTCCAGCTGATCGATTGTAATTCCGTATTTTTTAGAAATCGAAAATTTGGTTTCTTTTGGTTCAACCACATGAAAAACAGTTTCCTGATTAATCACGCGAACTTTTCCGTCTAAAGTTTTTCGTTTGTTTGGAATAGCAATTGTCTGTCCAATCTGCAATCCGTTTTGTAATAACTCTTTATTAAGATTTTCTAAATCCTGAACCGAAACATTATATTGTCTGGCAATGCTAAATAAAGATTCCTTTGCCACAACAAGATGTGTTATTTTTGAAGAAACCATATTTTCTATTTTTGGAAGATTTGAAGCACTTTGCGGAATAATTAATTCCTGTCCAACCTGAAGTCCGCTTGCAAGAATTGGATTTGCATTTTGAATCGCTTCTACAGAAACATTATATTTTTTAGATAAACCGTACAGCGTTTCTTTTTCGCCAACAACATGAAGAATCTGTTGCTCTTGATTTATTTTTTGTGGAGAATGAACGGGAATCTTAATAATTTGATTGTCTTTGATTCCGTTTTGCGATTCGGGGTTGAGTTTGTAAATCTCGTCTACAGAAACCTTATACTTTTGGGCAATGAAATAAGCAGTTTCCCCTTTTTGAATTTTGTGCTCAATAATTGAATCTTGCGCAGCTATTTTGTTAAAAGACAAAATAAACACAAGAGAAATCGTTAAAAGTTCTCTCATAAATAGTAGGTTATAAAAAATTAAGGCCTTACAAATGTAAGACCTTAATTTTAAAAACAATACTATTCCCACTCAATTGTTGCAGGTGGTTTTGAACTTATATCGTAAACTACACGATTCACGCCTTTTACCTTGTTGATAATATCGTTTGATACTTTCATCAAGAAATCGTAAGGTAAATGAACCCAGTCAGCAGTCATACCGTCTGTTGATTCTACTGCTCTAAGCGCTACTACTTTTTCGTAAGTACGCTCATCGCCCATAACTCCAACACTGTTTACCGGAAGCAAAATTGCTCCAGCCTGCCAAACTTTGTCGTATAATCCCCAAGATTTTAATCCTTCGATAAAAACAGAATCAACATCTTGTAAAATTTGTACTTTCTCTGGAGTAATATCTCCTAAAATTCTAATTGACAATCCTGGACCTGGGAAAGGGTGTCTTCCTAATAATTCAGGATCTATTCCTAAAGTAGCTCCAACTCTTCTAACTTCATCTTTAAAAAGCATTCTAAGCGGTTCTACAATTTTTAATTTCATATAATCTGGCAATCCACCAACATTATGATGCGATTTAATTGTTGCCGATGGTCCTTTTACTGAAACAGATTCAATTACGTCTGGGTAAATAGTTCCTTGTGCTAACCATTTTACGTCTTCTATTAAATGTGATTCATCATCAAAAACTTCGATAAATACACGTCCAATAGTTTTACGTTTAGTTTCAGGATCACTTATTCCGGCAAGTTCAGAAAGAAAACGATCTCCGGCATCAACACCTTTTACGTTTAATCCCATTCCTTTGTATTGATCTAATACGTTTTGGAATTCGTTTTTACGAAGTAATCCGTTGTTTACGAAAATACAGTAAAGGTTTTTACCAATTGCCTGATGTAATAAAACCGCAGCTACAGTAGAATCTACTCCGCCTGATAATCCTAAAACTACTTTATCGTTTCCTAATTTCTCTTTTAATTCTCCCACCATTTCTTCTACGAAAGCATTTGGTGTAAAGTTTTGAGGAACTTCGGCAATTTTAACTAAAAAGTTCTCCAGCATTTTTGATCCATCTGTAGAATGGAAAACTTCTGGATGATATTGAATTCCGTACGTTGTTTCGCCTTCAATTTTATAAGCGGCAAATTCTACGTCGTGTGTGCTTGCTAATTTTACAGCATTTGTTGGAAGTGCTTTGATACTATCGCTGTGGCTCATCCAAACCTGACTGTTTTCTGAAACTCCTTCAAAGAAAACTTCGTTATCTTTTATATAAGATAAATTCGCTCTACCGTATTCTCTAGTATTAGAAGCTGCAACTTCACCTCCACTAAAATGAGCTAAATATTGCGCTCCGTAACAAACGGCAAGCATTGGAAGTTTACCTCTAATTTGAGATAAATCAGGATGCGGGGCATCTTCTGCGCGAACAGAAAAAGGGCTTCCGCCTAAAATTACTGCTTTGTAAGCTGATAAATCACTAGGAAAGTGATTGTAAGGAAAAATTTCGCAGAATATATTTAATTCGCGAACTCTACGCGCAATAAGCTGTGTATATTGCGATCCAAAATCTAAAATAAGTACGTTGTGTTGCATGCGCAAAAATACTTTTTATATTCGAAATTGAAAAATCGGAACAATGAAAAAATTATATTTTTTTTATTGTTCCGATTTTTTAGGTGCAAAGGTTCAGAGATACAAAGGTTCAGAGGTTTTTCTAAGTTAATTCTGGATTCTTTTTCTCTGTCCCTTTGAACCTTTGCAACTCTGAACCTCAAAAAAGAGAAATCCAACCCCTAAGAAATATCGTATCTACGATAAAAACCCATATTTATGAAATCAAAATCAATTGCTCTTATCCTTTTATTGTCTCTGTTTTTAACTTCTTGCAATGCTGTAGATGATTTATTAAGTTTTACTATTTCAAACGAAGCATCCATCAAAATTAAAAGTACATCGCCGCTTAATCTTCCAACAGAAATTGTTACTCCGGATGTTACAACCAATTCTTCAACTGAATTTGAAAACAATAAAACAAAAGCTAGTTTGGTAAAAGATGTAAAAATCAGATCGCTTAAACTTTCTATTTCTGATCCTTCTGATAAAACTTTTACATTTTTAAAATCGATACATTTATATATATCAACATCAAATTCTGAAGAAATAGAACTGGCGTATCAGGACAATATCAATTCGTCAAGCAATACGATTGATTTAATTTGTACCGATAAAAGACTGGATCAATATATTAAAGCTGACACCTATAAAATTAGAACACAGGTTACGCTTAAAGAAACGCTTACGAAAGATGTAACGGTGAAGGCTGATATGAAATTTAGGGTTACGGCAGATCCGTTTTAGCCTAAGATTCTGAGGTTCTAAGCTTTTTCTTAGAGTATTAATGTAATGGCTTCATATTAAAAAAATAAGGTTCTAAAATGCTGATAAAAAACTTAGCATCTTAGAACCTCAGTATCTTAGTATCTAAAAAAAATCACTCTTTCGTAACAATAATTGTTGCCCTAAATCCTGCTGCAAGATTGTTCCAATAATCATTTGTAACTAATTGGCCTTTGTCATCGTAAACCCGGATTTCTGCTGTATTTCCGCCCAAAGAACCAATATTTAGGGCTTCAAAATCTAATTTATTAAAACCTTGGGTTAGGTTTATTTTTACATCTTTATAGCCAGAATCTAAAAGTATCTGGTCTTTAATCACTACATCATTTGATGAAACTCTGACCAAATCGCCGTCGATTGCACCAAAATCACGGAATTTAACAATAAAGTATTCCGATTTGGTTTTAAAATCTCCAAGGGAAATATTTGATTTTACCAATGTACCGCGGCCTTCTAATAATCCCGCATCTTTTAAAGCTTTATTTAAATCTTTTTCCATTTTTGCCACATATTGATCGCCTGGATTAGCAAAATCATTTTCTGTTGACATGGTAAATTTACTTTTCTCTGCGCCAACCTGAAGCTGTGATTTTGGAGTTATACTCGTATTATCAAAAACATTTGGTGTTTTAATACTGGGTATATCGGCAGTTTCTGCTTGTGGATCTTTAACTTGCGGAATTGGTGTTTTTTTCTTTGTGCTAAACTTAGGTGCCGGAATAGGCTTGAATTTTGTTCCAAATTCAGTTTGTGCTGAAACAGTTACAGCAGTAAAAAACAGTATAAAAAATAAGATATGCTTCATTGAAAAGTGGTTATCGAATTGGCTTTATATTTTTTTATTAGCAATTAAGTCTAGCATCGCAAAAATAGCATAAATAAGTTTGGCGCGACAACTTTAAGACTATTATAACAATATATTAGGCTAATTTTTGGAATCAAAAAACCTGCCAAAAATTTTAAAATAAATTCTCAATATTAAAATTCCAAATTCCAAACGGATCTTGGTTATGCGTTAATTTTTTCTTTAAACCTGCACATCACTTTGATAGTTAACAACTTATTCTTAACTTCAATATCTTAATTTATTTTATCTTAAAATTCAAAAAGATGGATTATATCGACTATTATAAAACCTTAGATGTTACAAAATCGGCAACTGAAGCCGAAATTAAAAAAGCATATCGAAAACTGGCCAGAAAATATCATCCAGACTTGAATCCGAATGATAAAGAGGCGGAGAAAAAATTCAAGGAAATCAATGAAGCAAACGAAGTTTTAAGCAATCCTGAAAATCGTAAAAAATACGATAAATACGGAAAGGACTGGAAACATGCCGACGAGTTTGAAAAAGCGGGTTACGATCCAAATCAGCAGCAATATTCGAGACAGCAACAGCAAGGTAATCAAGATTTTTCTGGTTTTGGCGGAGGTGATTTTTCAGGAAGTGATTTCTCAGATTTCTTTAATTCTATGTACGGCTCTGGGCGAAGCAGCCGAGGTCAGTCTAAATATAGAGGACAGGATTTTAATGCTGAACTGCAATTAGATTTGGCTTCTGCTTACTCGACACACAAACAAAGTTTGACCGTAAATGGTAAAAATATCCGAATTACAATTCCGGCCGGAGTTGAAAACGGTCAGGTTATCAAAATTCCCGGACATGGCGGCGCGGGTGTAAATGGCGGACCAAACGGTGATTTGTATATTACTTTTATAATTGAAAACAATTCTGATTTTAAAAGAGAAGGGAACAATTTATATTCTAATGTTGATCTGGATCTTTATACCGCAATTTTGGGTGGAGAAATTAATATCAAGACTTTTGACGGAAAGGTTAAAATTAAAGTTCCTGCCGAAACTCAAACCGGAACAAAGGTCAAATTAAAAGGAAAAGGTTTTCCTGTTTATAAAAAGGACAATCAATTTGGAGATTTATATGTGACATACAACTTAAAAGTTCCGACCAAATTATCTGAAAAAGAAAAAGAATTGTTTGCAGAATTATCTAAACTTAGAAATCATGAGTAACAAGAACTTAATCCAAATAAAACAGTTTTGTATTTATCACGAAATTGAAAATACGTTTATTACTGAGCTTCATAATTATGGTTTGGTAGAAATTATTGTTGAAGAAAATGACGAATATCTGCAGCCGGAACAACTGCCTTCCATAGAAAAAATGATTCGCATGCATTATGACCTGAATATTAATTTAGAAGGAATTGATGCCATTTATCATTTGCTGAATAAAATTGAAACTTTACAGCAGCACTTGACAAACACGCAGAACAAACTAAGAATTTATGAAGAAAACCAAGCAGAATAAATATATTTTCTTTCTTTTTAAATATCACAAAAAAGAATGATTTTCGGTGTGATTTCAACTCAATATAATTCTTTTTGACGGTCATATTTCCTAAATTGCAGCGCATTAATTAACCTGAATTTGTTTTTAAAACGAAACAAAACAATTCAAAAAACCTCATAAAATGAAAAGAGAAAATATCTTAACAGGATCGCCGTGGGAAGACAAAATGGGATACTGCCGCGCTGTAAGAATTGGCAATATCGTTGAAGTTTCGGGAACTGTAGCAATTGTTGACGGCGACAAAGTAAAAGCTGACGATGCTTATGCGCAGACCTATAATATAATTGAACGTGTTGAAAAAGTTTTAGAAGACTTAAACGTTGGAATTAAAGACGTTATCAGAACTCGTATTTTCACTACTAATGTTGATACTTTTGAAGAAGTTGCCAGAGCGCATTCTGCTTTTTTTAAAGATGTAAAACCAACAACAGGTTTTTATGAAATCAGTAAATTAGTTGCTCCTGAATATTTAGTTGAAATTGAATTTACAGCTGTTGTACAGTAAATAGTTTTTTTGCCACGAATTGCACTAATTTCCACTAATTATTTTTTTTTGTTTTGCCACAGATTAAAAGGATTTTAAAGATTTCTTTTTGTTTATCTCAAATTAAAACATATTAATTCGTGAAAATTCGTGAAATTCGTGGCTAGAAAAAACACCTCAAAAAAATTAATGGCTTCCCAAACTCCAAAACAAATCCTGCTTTCCATTCCTAAATGGATTATTATTTGTGCCTTAATTGGCATATTTTCAGGATCTGCATCTGCTTTTTTTCTTGTTTCTTTAGAATGGGTTACACAATATAGAATTCAGCACGAGTGGATTATCTGGCTTTTGCCTTTAGGCGGATTTTTAGTTGGTTCAAGTTATTATTATTGGGGAGAATCTGTGGTAAAAGGCAATAATTTATTGCTTGAAGAATACGAAAAACCTAAAAAAGTCATTCCGTTTAAAATGGCTCCTTTGGTTCTTTTAGGAACTTTATTAACGCATTTATTTGGAGGTTCTGCCGGACGCGAAGGCACAGCCGTACAAATGGGAGGCGCAATTGCCGATCAATTCACCAAGATTTTTAAACTAGACAATACCGAACGCAGGATTTTAATTATTCTGGGAATTAGTGCCGGTTTTGCTTCTGTTTTTGGAACTCCTTTAGCAGGCGCCATTTTTGCTTTGGAAGTTTTGTATTTCAGTAAAATCAATTTAAAAAGTATTGTACTTTCATTTTTAGTCGCTTATGCCGCTTATTTTACAGTAGAATTTTGGGAAATAAAACATACCCATTATAGCATTCCAATTGTTTCTGAACTTAGTTTTAGCACTATATTTTACACCATATTAGTGGGACTTCTTTCTGGTTTTGCTGCTTTATTATTTTCTCGAAGCACACATTTTTGGGGTTCTTTATTTTCGAAAAAAATCAAATATCCGCCGCTTCGTCCTGTTATTGGCGGAATTGTTTTAGCAATCGCCATTGCAGGTTTAGGATTTACCAAATTCTCCGGACTTGGCGTTCCCGTTATTGTTGATTCCTTTTCAAACCAGAGTGAATGGTATGATTTTCTCCTTAAAATTTTATTCACCGGATTTACTTTGGGCGCAGGTTTTAAAGGCGGAGAAGTAACACCATTATTCTTCGTTGGCGCCACTTTAGGAAGTGCTTTATCCTTATTTATCCCAATGCCTATTGCACTTTTAGCCGGAATTGGTTTCGTTGCCGTTTTCTCCGGCGCAACTCACACTCCTATCGCCTGCACGATTATGGGAATGGAATTATTTGGCATCGAATCTGGAATTTTTATCGCTATAGGATGTACAATTGCTTATTTCTCATCAGGTTCTGTTGGTATTTACAAATCACAAATTGTAAAAGGGGCAAAATATAAATTGTACCAAAGGTTTCAGAAAAAAGAGCTGGAACATTTGTAGCAAATATTTCGTGATAACTAAAAGTTTTTTTTGTAGTATTGTTTGACCTAAATCAAAACTACTAAAATGGCCTTTGGATTTCCCGCAGCGTACTCTCAATTAACGCCTTTAAATAATTTACCTCAAAAATCATTTATTTTAAACGCTGTCAGCATCTGCAAAAAACTAAATTGGAGGATTATTTATATTGATGAAAATGAATTAAATGCAGTTTCTCAAAACAATAAAAATATCTGGAACGAAACTATTTCATTTTCTTTTGATGAAAATACAGCTATAATAACAAGTTCTTCAAACGGAAATCAGATCTATGATCGTGGAAGAAATAAAAAAAACACAGAAATCTTTTTAGACCTATATTTTGAAGAACTTAAAAATATTTCTGATTTTGAAATAAATGAAACTGATTTTTCGGAGCAAATAAAAAACGAAAATGTTTCAAATAAAGAAAAAACAGAACCTGAAAACATATCAGCGTTTTATTCATTCTTTTCGATTTTTACTCCTTCAAAAGGTTATTTGATTACTCCTGTTTTAATTTACGTAAACCTTGCGGTTTTTCTTGTCATGACTTTTTCAGGAGTACATTTTTTTAAACCTGAAATTCAAAATATTATTGACTGGGGAGGAAATTACGGACCAATGATTTACGAAGGTCAATTCTGGAGATTACTAACTTCATGCTTTATTCATTTCGGTTTTTTTCATTTAATTCTAAATTGCATCGCACTTGCTTATGCAGGACTTCTTTTAGAACCTTATTTAAAAATTTGGACCTTTCTGGCAACTTATCTTTTCTGTGGTGTTATTGCCAGTTTAAGCAGTTTATACTGGAATAAAGATTTGGTAAGTGCAGGTGCTTCAGGAGCCATTTTTGGTATGTATGGAATTTTACTTATTGTACTTTTATTTAAAACTTTTGAAACTAAAATAAAATTAAAATTATTACTCAACATTGCTGTTTTGGCTGGTATCAACATTCTTTACAGTTTTAAAGACGGTATCGATGCTGCGGCACATATTGGAGGTTTTGCCTCTGGTATTTTATTTGGTTTAATACTTTCCATCATAAGAAAAAGAAAAGATTACAGCATGGCACTTATTTCATCACTTGCTACAATAATAATTGCTGTTTTATTTGTAAATTTTAAAAATTCTAAAGTCTATATATATATCAGGTAATGGAATATGAAAAAAGAATGCAGGAATTTAATGATATGGAAAAAATGGCTCTCGAAGCTTACAGTATTCCATATGGAAATTCGATCGAAGAAAACAGAGAAAGTATCTTATACATGATTAAAGATCGTGGTATTTATTACTGGAATGAAAATATCACTTTGATTAACGAATTAGATAAATTATATCTGCCGAAAGAAATACATCAGCAAAATGAAAAAATAATTGAATATTGCGAATTAAGAATCAGTTTATATGAGTTAGCATATAAAAAAATCTCTGAAAACACCCCTAAATATGATGAACAAATGCTTGCTCTAAATTTCAAAATTGCCAGTACTTTAAACCAAATTAAAAAGGCGCAGATAAAGAGCTAAATTTAAAAACCAGAAACGATAATTGGACTCCTTTCCTAAAAGTGTGTTAATCCACAAAATGATTTCAACATTACATTAAAAAAATGTAAATTCGCACACTATGAAAATACAAGATATTCAGGCAATTCAATTATTGCTTGCTGCTCCAAAAAAAATTGTAATAATTCCTCACAGAGGACCAGATGGCGACGCCATGGGTTCTACTCTAGCTTTATACCATTTTTTATTAAAAAACAATCACCAGCCAACCGTGATTGCACCAAACGATTTTCCTGATTTTTTGGCCTGGATTCCGGGTTCAGAAACGGTGAAAATCTTTGAAAAAGATACTGAAAACTGTACCAAAATATTAGAAGAAGCCGAGTTGATTTTTACACTCGACTTTAATGCTTTTCATCGCACAGGCGAAATGGAGCATACTTTAGCAAAGCTTACTGCTCCGTTTATCATGATCGACCATCATGAAAAACCGCACGATTATGCAGCTTATATGTATTCTGATACTTCGTACGGATCGACTTGCGAGATGGTTTACAACTTTATTACCTTTTTAAATAAAAAAGAAGATATTGATAAAACCATTGCAACTTGTATCTACACAGGAATCCTGACAGATTCCGGTTCATTCCGTTTTCCGGGAACTACAGGAAACACACACCGAATTATTGCAGAATTAATCGATTTAGGCGTTGAAAACACTCAAATTCCGGTTTTACTATACGATAATAGTTCGTACAGCCGTTTGCAATTATTAGGACGTGCGCTTCAAAATATGAAAGTTTTTGAAGAACATAAAACTTCTTATACCACTCTTACTCAGGAAGAATTAGATTCTTTTCATTATGTAAAAGGCGATACAGAAGGAATTGTTAATTATGGATTAAGCATTAAAGGAATTGTTTTTACGGCTATCTTTATCGAAAATAGAGACGAAAAAATAATCAAAATCTCTTTCCGTTCACAAGGAGGATTTGATGTAAACCAGTTTGCACGCGACCACTTTAACGGCGGAGGCCACGTAAACGCTGCCGGCGGAAGATCTGATGTTACAATGGAAGAAACCGTTAAAAAGTTTGAAGATTTAGTAACTAAACTAAAATTATAAACCAATATGAACTACTTAAAACTTAGCATTTACTCACTGCTTTTTGCAGTTTTATTGGTGAGCTGTAAACACCATGAAGAAGCACGAAGACCTATTTCGAGAGCTTCGGGTACTTTTATGAAAAAATCGGCTGACAGAAATAAAAAGTTAGTGGCAAGCGAAGAAGAAGTCATCAAGAAAATCATCAAAAGCAATCCGAAAGTGAAATATTACGCTACTAAAAAAGGATATTGGTTTTCTTATGATGAAAAAAGTACTACTGAAACGGTAACTCCAAAAAAAGGAGATATCGCTTACTTCAATTTAGAAGTTAAAAATATCGACGGTACACTTATTTATTCAGAATCTGATCTTGGTCCGCAGACTTATTATGTAGATAAGCAAGATATTATGATGGGATTACGTGATGGAATCAAATACATGAAAAAGAACGAAACAGTTACTTTTCTGTTTCCATCTCACATAGCATACGGATACCATGGAGACAATAAAAAAATTGGCCCTAATGAATCCTTAATTTGTACTGTTACGCTTCGTAATTTCGTTCCGGATCCGGCACAAACTACTGCTGCTCCTGCTGCTACGGGTACGGGTACGGGTACAACATCAGTAAAAACTCCAAAACCTGCAGCTGTAAAACCAGCCGCAACAACTAAAAAAGATACAATAAACCCATAAAAAACATTTTAAGAAATGAAAAAAAGTATTTTATTATTACTATTAGCCGTAAGCTCATTGTATTCATGTAAAGACGACCACAGTAATTTACCAGATGGTTTATATGCTGATATCGAAACTAATAAAGGACACATCATTGTTGAATTAGATTACAAAAAAGCACCAATAACTGTTGCAAACTTTGTAACATTGGCAGAAGGTAAAAACGAATTTGTAACAGATGAGAAATTAAAAAACAAACCATTTTTTGACGGTTTAAAATTCCACAGAGTTATTGAAGATTTCATGATTCAGTCTGGAGATCCGCTAGGAACAGGTTCTGGAGATACAGGATATAAATTTAAAGATGAGTTTTCAGATTTAAAATTTGACAAAGCCGGTGTTTTAGCAATGGCCAACAACGGACCTGGAACAAACAGCAGCCAATTTTTCATTACGCATGTTGAAACGCCTTGGTTAGACAATAAACATACAATTTTTGGACACGTTGTTGAAAAAGGACAAGAAGTAGTAAATAAAGTAGTTCAGGGAGATAATATCGTTGCTGTAACTATTATCAGAAATGGTGAAGCAGCTAAGAAATTTGATGCTGTAAAAGTATTCCACGATTATTTTGCTAATATCGCTAAAGAACAAAGCAAATATGCCGGAGCTCAAAAAGAAAAAGTAGATTTCTATGCTTCTATAAGACCAAAAGCGACTAAAACTTCAACTGGTTTAGAATATGTTATTACTGAAAAAGGTTCAGGTAAAAAACCTGCAATTGGAACTCAGGTTTACATTCACTACGCTGGTTTCCTAGAAAACGGAACTTTATTTGATTCAAGTATTGAAGAAGTAAACAAAACTTTCGGAAAATTTGATGCTGCAAGAGCAGAACAACACGGTTATCAGCCAATTCCTTTTCAAGCAGGAAAAAAAGACGGTTTAATTCCTGGATTTATTGAAGGAATTGAAAAACTTTCTTTTGGAGATAAAGCAGTTCTTTTTATTCCATCTCATTTAGCTTATGGAGCAACTGGAGCTGGAGGAGTTATTCCGCCAAATGCAAATATTATTTTTGAAGTTCAATTATTAGAAAAACCATAATTATTTTTATAATTAAATTCTTATAATTAGTTTTACAGACTTAAATTGAAAAATACAATGAAATTTAAATTTCTATTTTTATTCTGTCTGGCTGTTTTAAACATTCAGGCGCAAGCAAAAAAAACTACTACTACGAAAGCAAAACCAAAAACGGCTAAAACAGCGGTTGCGGCAAATCCAGCTGAAGGTATTTTTGCTACAATTTCAACAACAAAAGGAGACATTGTTCTTTCTTTAGAATATGTAAAAGCTCCCGTTACAGTGGCTAACTTTATTTCTTTGGCAGAAGGAAAAAATCCTTTTGTAAAAGTAGAAAGACTTAAAGGAAAGCCTTTTTATGATGGTTTAAAATTTCACAGAGTTATTGCAGATTTCATGATTCAGGGTGGAGATCCGGACGGAAATGGTTCTGGAGGCCCGGGATATGCTTTTAAAGATGAATTTGTCAGCGATTTAAAATTTGAAAAAGGCGGTGTTTTAGCAATGGCCAATTCTGGCCCTGCAACAAACGGAAGCCAGTTTTTTATCACGCATAAAGATACACCTTGGTTAAACGGAAAACATACTATTTTTGGTCATGTAGTTTCTGGAATGGACGTTGTAAATAAAATTGCTCAGAATGATGTAATGACAAAAATTACAATTACCCGCAAAGGTGCTGCAGCCAAAAAATTTGATGCTGTAAAGGTTTTTAGCGATAATGAAAAAAACCAAGAAGCTGATAAAGCAGAAGAGGCTAAAAAACTAGAAATCTTAAAAGCACAATCTCAAAAAGTTGCTGCCGAAAAAGCTGCTTATTTTACAGCTACAAAAGCTAAAGCAACTACAACAGCATCTGGTTTAAAATATGTAGTTACTAAAAACGGAACAGGTGTAAAAGGTGCTGAAGGTTCTAATATCTTTTTTCATTATGCAGGATATTTTGAAGACGGAAATCTTTTTGACAGCAGCATAACTGATGTTGCAAAAGCATACGGAAAATATGATGCAAACAGAGACGCTCAAGGCGGATATAAAGCTTTTCCTTTTACTGTTGGTAAAAAAGATGGTATGATTCCTGGTTTCATCGAAGCGCTTGATTTGATGACAGACGGAGAAAAAGCAATTTTCTTCCTTCCTGCAAATTTAGCTTACGGGGCTCAAGGTGCCGGAGGTGTTATTCCGCCAAACGCTACTTTGATTTTTGAAATTGAAACGTATCAAAATCAGCCTAAATAAGATTTTAAATTCTTTTTAAAATATAACACAGCCATCAAAATTTAGTTTTTGGTGGCTTTTTTCATTTTCTTAAATTCTGTCAAATATTTAAAATTGAATCTAATAATGCTTCATCAATATGTGCATTGATAACGTTTGTATACATTTTCTATTAATTCTTAAACAAAATAACTTACCTTTGCCGGCTTGAATTTTTTAAAATAAACAATCAAAATGTCACAAAATAACGTATTAAAGGGAGTATTTTTAGTTGCTTTAGGAGCTACAACTTACGGAATGTTAGCCACTTTTGTAAAAATGGCGTATTCTGAAGGATATACAACAGCCGAAGTAACAACCTCTCAATTTGTACTTGGAATAATTGGTATTTTGATCATCAACGCTTTTCAAAAAGTAAAAAATAAAGAAAAAGTAGTAAAAGCTACTTCAAAGAATATATTTCATTTAATGCTTGCCGGAACTTCTTTAGGAATGACAAGTTTGTTTTATTATCTGGCTGTTAAATTTATTCCGGTTTCAATTGGAATCGTTTTATTAATGCAGACGGTTTGGATGGGCGTTTTACTTGAAATGATTTTAGAAAAAAAATTACCCTCTAAGCAAAAAGTTATAGCTGTTTTTATTGTCTTAATAGGAACTGTTTTGGCAACTAATATTATCCATAATGATGTTGCGCTTGACTGGCGCGGAATCGTTTGGGGAATTTTGGCTGCAGCTTCATTTACTACTACAATGTTTACGGCAAACCGTGTTGCAACAGGAATTTCTTCTGCTCAGCGTAGTTTATATATGCTTCTTGGCGGTGCTGTAATTGTATTTACTTTCGCATTTTTTACTCAGGTTACGCCTTTCAATATGGCAATTTTCCTGAAATGGGGAATTGTTTTATCTTTATTCGGAACCATTATTCCGCCGCTTTTAATGAATTTAGGTTTTCCATTAACGGGAATTGGTTTAGGAAGTATCGTTTCTGCATTAGAACTTCCGGTTTCAGTAATGATGGCTTATGTACTTTTAAATGAAAAAGTGATTTTTACACAATGGGTTGGAATTGTTCTTATCATTCTGGCAATCATCATTATGAATGTAAATTTCAAACGCAAAATTTAAGGTTTTTTACCATCTTATTAAAAAAAGCTGTCTTGTAATGTAATAAGTGTTAATTTTTTTATAATTTCGTTATAAATAATTAATTATCATGAACTTACCCTGGCACTTATATTTAATGGCGATACTTTATATTCTTGCCGGATTCAATCATTTTCGAAAACCCGGAATGTACATTAAAATCATTCCTCCATTTTTTAAAAACCCTCAAATAATCAATACTTTAAGCGGAATCGCCGAAATTTTATTGGGGATTTTATTAATGTTCTCTCTTACTACGCAATATGCTGCATGGGGAATTATTGCATTATTGATTGCAATATTTCCTGCCAATTTATATATGTTTCAAAATAAAAAAGCGAGTTTTGGTTTACCAAAATGGATTTTATTTGTACGTTTGCCCTTACAAATCGTTTTGATAGTTTGGGCATTCCAATATACCCTATAACAATCAAATCTATTAATCTTAAATTATTTTATTATGAAAAAATTGTTTGCAGAGTTTTTCGGAACTTATTGGCTGGTTTTTGGAGGTTGTGGAAGCGCCATTTTTGCTGCCGGTTATCCTGAATTAGGAATTGGGTTTGCAGGGGTTGCTTTAGCATTTGGTTTAACTGTTTTGACAATGGCTTACGCTGTTGGACATATTTCGGGCGGACATTTTAATCCCGCTGTTTCATTTGGTTTATGGGCTGGGGGAAGATTTCCTGCCAAAGATCTTATTCCTTACATAATTGCGCAATGTATTGGTGCAATTGCTGCTGCGGGAACATTATATACAATTGCATCAGGAAAAGCAGGATTTATAATCGATAATACTAAAGCCGGAGCTTTTGCATCAAATGGTTTTGGGGCATTTTCTCCAGATGGATATTCATTACAGGCTGCTTTTATTGCTGAATTTGTATTGACTTTATTTTTCTTATTGATCATTTTAGGAAGTACTGATAAATGTGCAAACACTAACTTCTGCGGAATTGCAATTGGTTTAGGATTAACTTTAATTCACTTAATAAGTATTCCAATTACAAATACTTCTGTAAATCCTGCAAGATCATTATCTCAGGCAATTTTTGCGGGCGGAGAACCGCTTTCGCAGGTCTGGCTGTTTTGGGTCGCGCCAATTTTAGGTGCTGTTGCAGCAGGATTTATTTATAAACTCCTTTTACAAAAAAACGAAGAAGATCACACTAACTAATCAACTTATCCTAATATGAGTTTTATATATTTTTTAATTATTGGTGCAATTTCAGGATGGCTTGCTGGTCAAATCTGGAAAGGTGCTGGTTTTGGTTTAATTGGTAATATCATTGTTGGAATCCTTGGCGGTATATTTGGAGGATGGCTTGCAGCTAAACTTGGTATTGGCGGGGGCGGACTTTTATGGCAGATTTTAATTGCTGTGGGAGGTGCATGGATTTTACTATTCATTATAAGTTTGATTAAAAAAGCATAAAAATTTTAACCAATTATAAAATTTAAAGAGAAAATCAGATATATTTATATTTGGTTTTCTCTTTTTCTTTAGATAAAATCGAAAAAAGAAAGCTTCATTTCAACTCAAATCTAATTGGTTATGAACGAAATTATTTCTTATTTCAGCACTATTCCGTCTTCACACCGGAGTCTTATCTTAATTGGCGGGATTACATTTTTTTTGGTAATAGAAAATACTTTCCCTCTGTTTCAAATGCAATATAGAAAATGGCATCATGCGGGAATCAATATCTTTTTTACCATTACCACTATTATTGTCAATTTTATTCTGGCTTTTATTTTAATAAAAACAGCCCGTTGGACAACCGAAAATAATTTCGGGATATTACAATGGCTTCCTCAAATCCCTATTTGGCTTTATACTATTATTGGTCTGCTTTTATTAGACTTAATTGGCGCTTATTTAGTTCATTTTGTAGAACATAAAATAAAGTTTTTATGGCGTTTTCATATCATTCACCATACGGATACCTGGATTGATACTACAACTGCAAACAGACATCATCCGGGCGAGAGTGTCATTCGTTTTGTGTTTACAACACTTGGCGTATTAATCGTAGGCAGCCCAATGTGGATGGTATTTTTATATCAGTCTTTGTCTGTTATATTTTCGCAATTTAATCATGCTAATATTTCGCTGCCAAATAAACTGGATCTTTTTCTGAGTTATTTTATAGTTTCTCCCAATATGCATAAAGTACATCATCATTATGTACTGCCTTATACCGATAGCAATTATGGTAATATTTTTTCTGTTTGGGACAGGCTTTTCGGTACTTATACCTATTTAGCAAAAGATCAATTAATTTACGGCGTAGATACTCATATGCTTGCCGAAGAAAACAACCAATTGAAAAATTTATTGCAAATTCCGTTTCAAAAATCAAGATCAGCAAAAAACACTAAAAATCAATAAAAAAAATATACCTGGGCGTACCAACTAATTATTTTTTTTATTAATATTGATATATAAAATGAAAATCAATCTATTAATCATTAACCCTCTATTTTGAATTAATTTTCACGAGATGAAAAAGAGTAACCGCAAAGAATTGAATTGGGAACAAACGGAAAGACTTGTTTCGTTAGCCTTAGAAGAAAGAAATCCATTTGAAATCATAAAAAAAGAGTTTGGATTGGAAGAAAAAGAAGTTCTTGAAATAATGAAGAAGAAAATGCCTCTTGAAAAATTTGAGATGTGGAAAAAGAAGGCTATAGCGAATAAACCTAAACCAAAGCCTATTAAAATTGATGATTTTGACGAAGACTTGGATGGTAAATATTATATTAAAAATAAATTTGACTAAGATTTAAAACTCCTGTAAAAGCAGGAGTTTTTTTTTATTTATAACTTTTTACAATGATTTTGTAACTATTTTGTAATTTTCTAGTCTGATAGGTATAACTAAACATAAACAAATGAAAAAAATACTTTACACTTTAGCTCTTGCAGTAACGCTTTGGAGCTGTAAAACAGGAAGTTCTTCAGTTTCTGAAAAAAATGTCGTAGACGTTAACATCAATCTTGTTGATGTAAAAGACGATAAAGTTTTGGTAACTGTAACGCCTCCTGCAATTAAAACAGATGAAATTATCTACAGTATTCCAAAAACAGTTCCAGGAACTTATTCTACTGATAACTACGGAAAATACTCAGAGGATTTTAAAGCTTATGATGCTAAAGGAAATGCATTAACTGTAACCAGACTTGGTGATAATTCATGGTCGATTGCTAATGCTAAAACGCTTAAAAAAATTACTTATTTAGTTAATGATACTTTTGACACTGAAAAAGGTACCGGATTTGGTAATGATGATGTTTTCTCACCTGCAGGAACAAACATTAAAGCCGGAGAAAATTTCTTAGTAAATACACATGGTTTTGTTGGGTATTTCAAAGACAAACTAGAAATTCCGTACAAAGTTACGATTACACATCCTGAAACACTTTGGGGAGCAACTTCAATGACTGATGAAGATGCAAGCAAAACAAGCGATGTTTTTACAACGACTCGTTATGGTGTATTAGTTGAAAATCCAATCATGTATTCTAAACCAGATTACACTACTTTCAACGTTAACGGAATGGATATTTTAATTGCTGTTTATTCTCCAACAGGAAAATTTACTGCTGAAAGTATTACTCCTGAAATGAAAACAATGATGACAGCTCAGAAAAACTTTTTAGGTAAAGTAAATGCTAATAAAAAGTATACTGTATTATTGTATTTGTCTAGCATGGCAAAAGACGATGCACACGGATTTGGAGCTTTAGAACATCCAACTGCTACTACAGTTGTACTTCCTGAATCTATGCCAAAAGAAAGATTAGTAGAATCAATGAAAGATGTTGTTTCTCATGAGTTTTTCCACATTGTAACTCCATTGACAGTTCACTCAAAAGAAATCCAGTATTTTGATTATAATGACCCAAAAATGTCTGAACATTTATGGATGTACGAAGGTGTAACAGAATATTTTGCAAATCTTTTCCAAATCAACCAGGGTTTAATTAATGAAGGAGAATTCTATACTAGAATTGCAGATAAAATTGAGCAGGCAAAAAAATTAGATGATACAATGTCATTTACTAAAATGAGTGCTAATGTTTTAGAACAACCCTATAAAGATCAATACTTAAACGTGTACCAAAAAGGAGCGCTGATTGGAATGTGTATTGATATTATCATTAGAGAAAAAAGCAACGGAGAAAGAGGAATTCTTGATTTAATGCACAAATTATCAACTGAATATGGTGTTGAAAAACCATTCAACGATAATGAATTATTTGCTAAAATCACACAATTGACTTATCCTGAAGTTGGTGATTTCTTAAACAAATATGTAGCGGGAACAACTCCAATTCCTTATGATTTTTATTTGGCTAAAGTTGGTGTAACAAAAGCAATGGAGAAAAAAACCGGAGCTGTTTTCTTAAAAGGACAAACGCCTTATATCAAAATTGATAAGCAGACAAAAGAAATCGCAGTTCGTCCTGATGTTGAACTAAACGATTTCTTCAAAAACTTAAACTTAAAAGGAGGCGATATTATTTTAGCAGTAAATAACAAAGCTTATTCTTTAGAAAACATTTACGAACTTATTGGTGCAAGTGAAAACTGGAAAGAAAATGATCCAATTACTTTAAAAATAAAACGTGATGGTAAAGAAGAAACTACAAAGGGAACTGTAAAACTACCATTTGAAGAAACTGAAACTTTTAAAGCAACTGATGCTTCAAAAGAGAAACTTAAAAATGCATGGTTAAAAGGATAATTTCTTTTAAACCCATAAAAAAACCGACAAGCGATTGTCGGTTTTTTTGTTTTCTGTCATTGCGAGGAACGAAGCAATCTCATCTCGTATATCTATTTTAATTATATCTTATTATAGTGCGGTTGCTTCGTTCCTCGCAATGACATTACTTTGTGTATTTGATTTATTTATTTCTTAACCGGAAACTTCCAGGCAAACTCATCTTTATCATTGATAATTGCACCAATCTCAAATTTTACAACCTCATCAAATTCAGTTTGAAGAATAAACCAATTGTCTTCGTTGAAGTAATTTTCGAAAGTATCAAAAGTTTCCTGAGTGTATTTTGTAATTCCTTTTGCGGCAAAATCTTTCTTTACATCAGCAATTTTTCTTCCGATTATTTTGAATCCGAAAACTTCCAAATCATTGCTTGAAGCTACTAAATATCCTAATTTAAGTTCTTCTTCTTCATAAAATGTCAATCTGATTTTATGTACATTGTATACAAAAATTACATTGTCATCTTCATCTTTATAGTTTTTATCAGGTTTTCCTAAAACAGCTGTAACATCATTCTGCTTCATTCCAAAAAGCAGTTTATCAATTCCTGATTTTAAATTTATTTTCATATAGATTGTCTTTATTTGAAGTGCAAATTTCGTGAAGTTTTTTTGTTGTTCCGCCACGAATTACGCAAATTTTCTTGAATTTTAATTTTGTTTCCTTATCAGGCTAATCTATCCTTTCTGTCAGGCTGAGGGAAGTCGAAGCCCGTTTTGTTTGTTTTTGCCACGAATTGCACGAATTTTCACGAATTTCATTTTGTTCTTTGTCTGGCTGAGCCACCCTTTCTGTCAGGCTGAGCGAAGTCGAAGCCCTTTTACGTTTATTTTTTTGCCACGAATTACACGAATTTTCACGAATTTAAATTCCTTTCCTTGTCTGGCTTAACTTATCTTTTCTGTCAGGCTGAGCGAAGTCGAAGCCCGTTTTCGTCGTAAAAGCCCTTCGACTTCGCTCAGGGTGACATTAGATTAAATAAACATCAGTGTAAACCCGTTTCACCAGTAAAATCCGTGGTCCATTTTAATTCTGATAATTCTTTTTATTCGGTTTTGCACTCATGTAAAAAGTAATTTTACCACCATTAATAACATCTGCATGTTTCAGGAAAGGTCTTGAAATTTCTTTTCCATTCAGCAAAACTTTACTCACAAATACATTTTTATCCGATTGATTTACGGTTTCAACTTCAAAGTTTTTCCCGTTTTCTAAATTGAAAACAGCTTTTTTAACCAGCGGACTTCCCAATGCATATTCATCAGAACCCGGAGCAACAGGATAAAATCCTAAACTGCTGAAAATATACCAGGCACTCATTTGTCCGAAATCGTCATTTCCGCCTAAACCATCTGCGCCATTTCGGTACATTTTTTTAAGAATCATTCTGATTTTATCTTGTGATTTCCAAGGTGAATCTGTCCAGTTATACAAATAAACTACGTGATGTGAAGGTTCATTTCCGTGAACATAATTTCCAATGATTCCGTCTCTTGTAATATCTTCTGTGTTTTCAAAATATTTATCCGGTAAATGCATATTAAACAATGAATCTAAACGAACTTTAAACTTTTCATTTCCACCCATCATTTTAATCATATCAGCAGGATCTTGCGGAACGTATAAACTATAATTCCATGAATTTCCTTCGATAAAACCTTGTCCGTGTGTATCAAGCGGATCAAATTCTTTTTTGAAAGTCCCGTCGTTTAATTTAGGACGCATAAAACCTGTTTTTTCATCATAAACATTTTTATAATTCTTTGATCTTTCGATGAATTCATTATAGATATCTATTTTTCCTAATTTCTTCGCTGCCTGCGCAATTGCCCAGTCATCATAAGCATATTCTAAAGTTTTCGAAACTGATGAACCATTTTTATCTTCAGGAACATAGCCTTTCTTTATATAAAATTCTAAGCCATCATAGTAAGGCACTTTTGCAGTATTAACACAAGCTTGAAGCGCTTTTTCTGCATCAAAACTAGTATTCCCTTTTACAATTGCATCTGCCACAACAGAAACCGAATGATACCCAATCATACACCAATTTTCATTCGCATAATGCGACCAGATTGGAAGCATTTTATGCACACTTTGATCTGAATGCGCCAGCATTGAACTTACCATATCCGAGTTTCTTTTCGGCTGCACAATATTGAATAACGGGTGCAAAGCTCTATAAGTATCCCAAAGTGAATAACTGGTGTAATTTGTAAAGTTTTCTGCTTTGTGAACATTCATATCAAGACCTTTGTAATTTCGATCTAAGTCCATGTATTCTGTTGGCCCTAAAAAAGCGTGATACATTGCCGTGTAAAAATTAACCAAATCTTCTTTTTGAATCGTTTCAACCTGAACTTTATTTAGCTCTTTATTCCAGACTTCCTGACTTTGTTTTTTAACTTTTTCAAAATCCCAGCCCGGAATTTCTTTTTTCATGTTTTCTAAAGCTCCAGCAGAACTTACAGGCGATAAAGCCATTTTAATTTTGATTTTTTCGCCTTCGTTTGTATCAAAATCAAAGAACAATTTTAAGTTTTGTCCTGCCATTTCAGGGAAATTTTTCGTTTGGTCAAATCTTCCCCAAAAACCTCTGTAAACACTTTTTTCCTGAGCGGCCTGTCCGTAACTTTTGATTGGTTTACTAAAAGACATAGCAAAATAAACAGTTCTTGTTCTCGCCCAGCCGTTTGTCTGGCGATATCCTGTAATTAAAGTATCGTTTTCTACTCGTACAAAAGTCCAGACATTCTTTTTATCATAATTGTAAATTCCCGAAGTCAGATCCAGAATAATATGCGCTTCATCTGATTTTGGAAAAGTATATTGATGCATTCCTACTCTTGTTGTTGCAGTCAATTCAGCTTTAATATTATGATCTTCCAGAAGAACGCTGTAATACGCAGGTTCTGCTTTTTCTGTCGAATGTGAAAATGCAGATCTGTAGCCTGATAAAGGTTTTGAAGCAACACCGGGATTCAATTGCAATTTTCCGGTTGTTGGCATAATTAGAAAATCTCCTAAATCAGAATGACCTGTTCCGCTAAAATGCGTGTGGCTGAAACCTACAATCGTTTTGTCTTCATATTGATATCCTGCGCAATATTTATAAACTTCTCCATTGTATTTTCCGTTTAAGCTGTACGCAATGGTATCGGTTTCCGGGCTTAATTGCATGCTCCCAAACGGAACTGTTGCTCCCGGATAGGTATGTCCCATTTTTGCTGTTCCAATCATTGGATCAACATATTGAATCAAATTTTTAAGGTTGTTTTCTTTTTTCTGAGCATTTGTATTTGCTGTAAAAGCAAACATTAAAATTCCAAATGCAATAATAAAAGCAGGTTTTTGTAGAATATTCATTGGGCAATTTTCTGTAATTGTTTCGTTCAGAAAATTACGATAATTTATACTTTTAAAAAATTTAAATTTAAAATATAAATATAACAACCAAGCCTAGTGGCTGTTTTTATATTGTCCATTCTTTTAAACCGGATTAAAATCCGGCCCTACAATATGAATCGAGCCTAACGGCTCTTTTTAAAGCTTACGCTTTAGATTTTCTTTCACCTCATCAAACCATTCGTTTTTTAGAATACTTAAAACGATAGAATCACGACGAACATTTCCGTCTCGTGTTGGCATATTGCTTCTTAAAACACCTTCGACTTTACAGCCAATGCTTTTCATTGCGGCGATGCTTCTTTCGTTATTATTATCGGCACGAAATTCTACTCGCTCCATTCCAAGTGTTTCAAAAGCGAATTGAAGTAATAAAAATTTGCAGTGTTTGTTTAGTCCGGTTCCTCTAAAAGCTGATCCGTACCACGTATAACCTAATTGTAAAGTTTTGAAATCAAGTTTGATATCATAAAAACGAGTTGAACCAGCATATTTTTGAGATTTCTTATCGAAAACAATAAAGGGAAATTCTTTTTTATCTTCTCTTTCTTTTATTGCCAATTGTATGTAGTTGATCAAATTGTCTTTTCCTTCAGCACCAACTAAAGAATATTTCCAGGTTTCTGGTTCGTTGAGAGAAATTTCCAGTAAATTTTCTACATCTGATTCCTGAATAGGACGTAATAAAACGAAGTCGTCTTCTAAAATTATATTATCTGTGAAATTGAAATTTGATGTTTGGTTCATTGGTTTATTTCGATTAGTTAAATATTTCCAGACATTCTTTGAGTAAAAATGTAGTCCCTACGGGACAATGTGAAACTTGTAAATACATCATGGCTACCGATGTTTAATCTCTACGAGATATTTACTTTGAAAATTTTACTCCACTAGAATAAAATATCGGCAATAAAAAATATCTACTTTAAATCTCTACGAGATATTTACTTTTAATATCTTTCTGCTTAAAATATTGGTAATAACAAATATAAAACTACCCATATTTAATATCTACCGCATATTAATTGCTTAGGCTTACTCCGTCAGGAGTATAATATCGGTAGAAAAACAATACCCCCGAGAACAAATGTCCCATAGGGACTATACATTTAAAATTATTTATGAAATATTCACAAAAAAACTACTCACTCATTTCATCATAACGTTCCGGAACCTGCGGATCGTAAAGCGGACATTTGAATTCTGCCATCAAGTCTACTAACTGATTCATGGTTTTTCCTTCGGTTCCATAACAATCAATTTTAATACTTTGGGGAGTGGTAATAACCTGAAACGCTCCTTTTCCTGCATTATTTTTCCAACTGTTTTCATCAACTCTTTCCCATTTTGAAAAAACAGAATTGATACGATTGATAATTACCTCAACAGGAAGTTTTTCAAGGCCGTCAACTTCTTCTTTTTCAACAAGAGCTTCGTAAACCTCATGATGGTTCAGGTAAATTTCGTCTAAGTATCTCCAAAAAAGCAGTTCGTACATAATGAGGTGTATGTTTTTAAACCATATAAGTGATATAAGAAAATATAAATGAATTTCATTGTTTACCAATTGGAAAGGGCTTCGACTTCGCTCAGCCTGACAATCAATTCTGCTCAGTTTAAAATGAACTTATATTACTTATATGGTGAATAAAATTTAATATTCGAATGTTCCGTATTCGCTGGTGATCGTTAGTTTTTTAGCATCGGCTGCTTCTACTCTACCTACGATTTGGGCATCAACATTGAATGATTTTGAAATTTCAATAATATCCTGTGCAATGTTTTCAGGAACATAAAGTTCCATACGATGACCACAGTTAAAAACCTGATACATTTCTTTCCAGTCGGTTTTTGATTGTTCCTGAATTAACTTGAACAATGGCGGAACCGGAAATAAATTATCTTTTATAATGTGTAAATTTTGAACGAAATGTAAAATTTTAGTCTGTGCGCCTCCGCTGCAATGCACCATTCCGTGAATCTCGTTTGGAGTATATTTATCTAAAATTTTCTTGATAATTGGTGCGTAAGTTCTCGTTGGAGAAAGTACTAACTGACCTGCGTTTATTGGACTGTTTTCAACTTCATCAGTTAAATTAACCTGACCAGAATAAATTAATTCTTCCGGAACAGCTGCATCGTAACTTTCAGGGTATTTTTTAGCAAGATATTTTCCGAAAACGTCATGACGGGCAGAAGTTAATCCGTTACTTCCCATTCCTCCGTTATATCCTTTTTCGTAAGTTGCCTGTCCAAAAGAAGCCAAACCAACAATTATGTCTCCAGCTTTAATATTTGCATTGTCTACCACATCAGCACGTTTCATACGAGCCGTAACAGTTGAGTCAACAATGATGGTACGAACAACATCTCCAACATCGGCAGTTTCGCCTCCAGTTGAATGAATCGTTACGCCAAAAGATTTTAGTTCGTTGATTAATTCTTCCGTTCCGTTGATGATTGCAGAAATAACATCAGCCGGAATTAAGTTTTTATTTCTTCCAATGGTTGAAGAAAGTAAAATATTATCGGTTGCGCCAACACATAATAAATCGTCAATATTCATGATTAATGCATCCTGAGCGATTCCTTTCCAAACCGAAAGATCTCCGGTTTCTTTCCAGTACATATAGGCCAAAGATGATTTTGTACCCGCCCCGTCGGCATGCATAATTAAGCAGTGGTCGTTGTCCTGAGTTAAATAATCTGGGACAATTTTACAGAATGCCTGCGGAAATAAACCTTTGTCAATATTTTTTATAGCGTTATGTACGTCTTCTTTTGATGCCGAAACACCTCTTTGTGCATATCTTTTGCTAGAATCTGAACTCATGAAAATTAGTTTGTGTTGATGTGGTGCAAAGATAATCCCTTTTTTTAATTCTTTAGGTATTCAGGTATATAGGATTCAAAAAAAGTTTTGCCACGAATTACACGAATTTTCACGAATCTTTTTTTCTTAAAAAACAAAAATCATCCTTGTAGGATGATTTTTGAAAAATAAAATTCGTGAAAATTCGTGTAATTCGTGGCGAAAAAAATTATTTAGTAAACAATAATTCTCTGTATTTTGTTAATGTCCAGCTTTCGTCATCAACTAAAAGCTCTAATTTATCACAGTGATTACGAATGTCTTCAAAATATGGTTTTACAGTATTGCAATATGCTTCGGCCATTTTTTGACCATCCGTTAACTGATTTGCCTTTTTTCTTTCATTGGTCATTGCCAAAACTTTAGAATTGATTCCTTCAATATGACCAGAAATTTCTTTGATCAAAGTGATTTGCTCTTTTGCAATAGTTTCAAATTCTTTTCCGAAGATTTCTTTTAAACCTTTTACATTTTCAATTAATGTATTTTGGTAACGAATTGCAGTTGGAATTACGTGATTTCTCGCAATATCTCCTAAAACCCTTCCTTCAATCTGGATTTTTTTAGTGTATTCTTCTAATTCAATTTCGTAACGCGCTTCGGCTTCAACGTGGTTAAAGATTCCCAATTCAGCAAATAAATCTAATGCTTGTTTAGAAACTTTAGCTTTTATCGCTTCAGGAGTTGTTTTAAAGTTGCTCAAACCTCTTTTTGCAGCTTCTTTTTCCCAAGCTTCGCTGTAACCGTCGCCTTCAAAAAGAATTTTTTTCGATTGTTTGATGTATTCTCTCAAAACATTAAAAATAGCATCGTCCTTTTTCATGTCTTTTGACTCGATCAGGTTCTCTACTTCATTTTTAAAATCTATTAATTGTTTTGCTACAATTGCATTTAAAGTTGTCATTGCGTTTGAACAGTTTGAATTTGAACCAACAGCTCTAAACTCAAATTTATTTCCTGTAAAGGCAAAAGGCGAAGTTCTGTTTCTGTCTGTATTGTCTAATAATACATCCGGAATTTTACCAACAACGTTTAATTTTAAATCTGTTTTTTCTTCTGGAGAAAGTTTTCCTGTTGTTACGCTTTCTAATTCAGATAAAACTTTTGTTAACTGTGCTCCAATAAAAACAGACATAATTGCCGGCGGTGCTTCATTTGCTCCTAATCTATGATCATTACTTGCTGTTGCTATAGAAGCTCTTAATAAAGTTTCATTATCATTTACCGCTTTTATGGTATTGATAAAGAAAGTCAAAAACTGTAAATTGCTCATTGGCGTTTTACTCGGACTCAATAAGTTAACTCCGGTATCTGTTGCTAATGACCAGTTGTTGTGTTTTCCTGAACCGTTTACTCCTTTAAATGGTTTTTCGTGAAATAATACTTTAAAATCATGACGCTCTGCCACTCTCTGCATTACATCCATTAATAAAGAGTTATGGTCTACGGCCAGATTGGTTTCTTCAAAAATTGGTGCCAACTCAAACTGATTTGGCGCTACTTCGTTATGACGCGTTTTTACCGGAATTCCCAATAACATACATTCCTGCTCTAAATCTCTCATATAAGTAAGAGCACGAGTTGGAATAGATCCGAAATAGTGATCGTCTAACTGCTGTCCTTTTGCAGATGTATGCCCTAATAATGTTCTTCCTGTCATTACTAAATCCGGACGTGAATTTGCCAAAGCTTTATCAATAAGGAAATATTCTTGTTCCCATCCTAAAGTTGCCGTTACTTTTTTTACGTTTTTATCAAAATACTTACAAACTTCTGTAGCCGCTTCGTCAATTGCAGAAAGTGCTCTTAATAAAGGTATTTTATTATCTAAGGCTTCACCTGTATACGCGATAAAAACGGTTGGGATACATAAAGTTGTACCATATATAAAGGCTGGCGAAGTTGGATCCCAGGCTGTATATCCTCTTGCTTCAAATGTATTTCTGATTCCGCCGTTAGGAAAACTTGACGCATCTGGTTCTTGCTGTACTAATTGTGCGCCGCCAAATTTCTCTACAGGATCACTTCCATCATATGATGTTTCAAAAAAAGCATCATGTTTTTCTGCAGTAGTTCCTGTTAATGGCTGAAACCAGTGCGTATAATGCGTAACTCCTTTTGCTAATGCCCATTCCTTCATTCCCATGGCGATATAATCTGCCAGTTTACGTTCTATTTTCGTTCCGTGTTGAATGGCATCTCTTACTCCTTTTAAAGCATCTGAAGTTAAAAACTGCTTCATTGCTTTCTCATTAAACACATTTGATCCAAAAAGATTCGATTTCTTATCAATTTCTTCAAAGTGTACCGGCTTTCTTGTAGAAGCTTCTTGTAAAGCTTGGAAACGTAATGTTGACATGTATATAATTTTAAAATTCGTAATAATTTTCACTAAAAAAATGAGCAACAAATATAAACAATAAAAGCCCCTTTTTTAAACTTATAATTGAGAATTTTATAAGCAGAATTTTCAACGTATGAAGCCTTTTTTAAAGAATAGTGATTATGTTGTAAAGAAATATAACAAAAAAGCTCAGTATTATTCATTAAATAAACATTTTTTCATAATTTCTTAACCCTAAAATTCAAAAAGTTACCCTTATTTTTACGAATTTATTTTTTTTAAGTATTTAAAATTGCTTTTTTTAGAATATACCCCTATCAAAATTGCGCTTCTCAAAAAAATTATACTTCGCTCAACAAAATAGCCCCCTAATTTTTAGGACTAAAAAAATAAATCTATATTTGACCCAGCGAAAAAACAAAAAAAATAAATTTATATTATTATGGCTAAAATTAAGTTAGAGTACATTTGGTTAGATGGATACGAACCAACTCAAAATCTTAGAAGTAAAACTAAAGTTGAAGAACACGAAAATTTCAAAGGAACATTAGAAGAACTTGGAAATTGGTCATTTGATGGTTCGTCAACAAAACAAGCTGAAGGTGGTTCATCTGACTGTTTGTTAGTTCCTGTTGCAATTTATCCAGATCCAACTCGTATTAACGGATATTTAGTAATGTCTGAAGTTATGTACGCTGATGGAACTCCACACCCTTCTAACGGTAGAGCTACTATTGATGATGAGGATGATGATTTCTGGTTTGGATTCGAACAAGAATATTTCATCATGGATACTAAAACTTTATTGCCATTAGGTTTCCCTGTTGGAGGTTATCCTGCTCCACAAGGTATGTACTACTGCTCTGTAGGTGGAAAAAACACTCACGGAAGAAAATTAGTAGAAGAACATGCTGATTTATGTATCGCTGCCGGAATTAACTTTGAAGGTATTAACCAAGAGGTTGCTTGCGGACAATGGGAATTCCAATTATTCGCTAAAGGTGCTAAAAAAGCCGGAGACGAAATTTGGGTTGCTCGTTACTTATTAGATCGTTTGACTGAGAAATATGGTTACTATATTGAGTATCACCCAAAACCTCTGGGAGATACTGACTGGAATGGTTCTGGAATGCATGCTAACTTCTCTAACGAGGTGTTAAGAACATGTGGAGACCAAGCTACTTACGAAAGAATTTGTGAGGCTTTCCGTCCTGTTACTGCTGAGCACATCGCGGTTTACGGAGCTTACAATGACCAACGTTTAACTGGTAAACACGAAACTGCTTCTATTCACGATTTCTCTTATGGAGTTTCAGACAGAGGATGTTCTATCAGAATTCCTTTAATGACTGTTCAAAAAGGATGGAAAGGTTGGTTAGAAGACAGAAGACCAGCTTCAAACGGAGATCCATACAAAATTGCTGCAAGAATTATCAAAACTGTTAAATCAGCACTATAATTCAAATCTTAGAATATATTCTAAAAGTGCCATCGTAATTGTTGGCACTTTTTTTTTTCATTGTGAGGAATGAAGCAATAACACTAAGAAAAATCTGCAAAGTTTACAAAACTTATGTAATGGCACACAGATGACGCTGGTTTAAACAGGTTTTTTTATTCCTAACAAATGCACACACAGTTTGTCATTCCGAGGAACGAGGAATCTCCACAAGCAGCTCTACAAAGATTGGCGATTGTCAAGGCGGAGTTTCTTACGAAGATTCCTCGTTCCTCGGAATGACAAGATTGCGCTAAACTTTGTCAAAGTTTAAAACTTTGACAAAGTTCTAATAAACCACAACTGTCAGTTCGAGCGAAGTCGAGAACCTTCTCACCTTCTACATCTAACATCTCACAAAATTGCTTAATTTTAAAAGTACCTTTCTTATAAATAATTTTTAATTTAAACTTCAAAACTTATCTTTGTAATTCATTTAAAAAAACCATCATGATAGTCTGGACTCTCTTTTTACTGGCCGTAATTTTTATTCTTGCTTTAGATTTAGGTGTATTCAATAAAACACCACATATTATCAGCACCAAAGAAGCCAGTAAATGGACCTTGATTTGGGTTACTTTATCCTTTTTGTTTTCAGGCGTTATCTATTGGCTTTACACGACAGATTATATTGCAAATCCCGACGGATTAAAGCCTGCCGTGGCTTCAATGAAGTTTATTACGGGTTATTTAATCGAATTGTCTTTAAGCGTTGACAACATATTTGTAATTGCCATTATTTTTGCTTCTTTTAAAATTCCGCAAAAATACCAGCACCGTGTTTTATTCTGGGGAATTTTAGGCGCGATTATTTTTCGTGGTTTAATGATTTTCTTTGGCGTTATGCTGATTAATAAATTTACGTGGACAACTTATGTTTTTGGAGGATTCTTAGTATTTACAGCTATAAAAATGTTGTTTTCTGGAGAAGATGAAGATTTTAATCCTAAGGATTCTTTTGTATACAAAACTTTAGGAAAAATTATCCCGATTACTTCACATATGGAGGATGAGAAATTTTTCATTTTAACCGAAAAAGGAAAAAAAGCTGCAACGCCACTTTTTGTTGCTTTGATTGTAATTGAAGTTATGGACGTTTTATTTGCTGTTGACAGCGTTCCTGCGATTTTAGCGATTACTTCTGATCCGTTTTTAGTATTTAGTTCTAATATTTTTGCCATTTTAGGTTTACGTTCTATGTATTTCTTCCTGGCAAATATGCTGGCAAAATTCAGTTTCTTAGAATACAGCTTAGTTGCTATTTTAGCATTCGTAGGTTTAAAAATGCTTCTTCACGAATGGATTCACGTTCCAGAATGGGCTTCGTTAGGATTTATTGCACTTTCGCTTTTAGTTGGAATTTTGGTTTCACTTAAATTTGGAAAAGAAAAAGAACTTACTGATTCTGATTTGTAATATCATTTCAAACATATATTCATAAAAAAAGGAAATCTTTCGACTTCCTTTTTTTATTTTTTCATTTTAGCCAAAAGTTAAATTATAAGATAAATATTATATTTTAACTTTTAAAAATAAGATATTACATATTTAAAGTCTACTTTTATCTCATTATAAACCATAAATTTTTATCATGAGAAAAAATTACATTTACGCCATTTTTGTTTTCTTATTAGCCTTTACTTCATTTGGGCAAAAAGTTACGCTCACGCCGACTACAGTAAACGGTCAAAGCGTTAGCGGAGGACCAATTAATTTAGGCGGCACGCCAAATTCAACTGTAGGATTAGGAGTTACAGTCGAAATGCCTACAATACCAGGAAATAGTGGAACAATAACCATTCATTCCATAAATGGTTTAAACGACAACATTGTTTCTGGAGGAAACGGAGGAGCCTTATTTTTTGGTGAAGGAAAATCTGCATCCCGTAGTTTTGTTGTAAACTTACTTTGGAGTTCTTTTGCTACTTCTGGCAGCTATATTTATGCCGAATATAAAACCAGCGGGAGTGTTGTATATAAAAGCACTTATCTTGCTGTTACTAAAAATGCTACACAAGGCGGTGGAACTGCTCAACCACCTGCGGATGCTCCTGACCCATCTAAAATCCCTAATACTTTATGTTGTAATCAAACAGTTAGATTAGGAGATAAACCAGCTCCGATAACAGGATCACAATATTTAGATCCTTATAAAGGACAACAGTGGGCCGTTGGTTCTTCATGGGAAGTAAGTGGAAATCCTACAGTTAGTATTTTAAATTTAGATGATGTAAATAAAGTTTTAACTCTTGACTATGTAGAACAGCCCGGAAATTTTACAGTAGTTAGAAGCTTAGGTTCTACTAGCCAACTTAACAAACCTTATAAAAGCAATGCAGCAACTATTACTGTTGTCCCTTCGCCAATTCTTACAAATGAAATTTCTATAGATGCTCCAGTAAATTCTAATGGTTTTGTAGAAATAATAAATACCAATGATCCAAAACGCATAAACGGTACTAGATATACAAGTCTAGTAAACTTAACTATTTTACAAGACCCTTTTCACACTTCTCAAAGAGGTGATAGTTTCACAAATATTGAAAGATTTGAATGGGAATACACCAAAACAAATAGTGTATTAGGAGGAACTAAGAATTGGGTACCAATAAATGGAGAAAATAATTATTTTCTAGAATCTTTTAATCCTTCAGATATTTCTACTACAGAAGACAATCATTATTTATTAAGAAGAATTGCTATTTATCAAAATATAAAAAGGGTAAGTAATACCTTAAAACTAGTATTAAGAACTATTCGCAATAATAATACAATTTGTTGCGATCAAACTCTTATAATATCAGCTTCAAATACTATTGATACCCCAAGTCTTATTGTTGGTTCAGATGCAACTCCCGAAGCAGGGTATTTAAAATATCAATGGCAAAGTCAATCTATTGATTACAATAATGGAGGAAAAATTAGCCCTTGGTCAAATATTGCTGGAGCCACATCAAAAGATTATTTACCTCCTGCTCTTCAACTTGTTTCAAACGATCGCAGAGGAGAAACTACTTGGACAACTCCTGTAACATATAATTATAGACGTGTAACTGAACCACAATATTATAATGGCAAATATTCTTATAGTAATGAGATAAATTTATCTGGACTAAGTTATAAAAATACTCCCACTATAAAAGTTTACCCAAATCCTGCCACTTCGATTATAAACATAGAAAACACAAGTACAAGATCGTACAATGGAAATACTTTAAGTAATTCTATAATCACCATTGTAAATATTATGGGAGTTCCTGTAATTTCAAATAATTTTTCAATTATAAATGCTAATTTAGTAAGTGTGGACGTTTCAAACTTATCTATAGGAAATTATTTCATAAACATTAAATCCGCAGACGGAGAAACAACTCAAAAGTTTACATTTATTAAAAATTAAATCTTAAAATAAAAAAAGGAAATCTTACGATTTCCTTTTTTTTTATGCTTGATTACAAATTAATTTAATCTTTTCACATTAGTGTCATCAATGCCATATTTCTTAATAACTGCATAATAATCTGAGTAATCAGGTTTTTTAGTTGATTTATCTGTAAAAGTACCCGGAACAATTACAATTCTAAAAGTTTGATTATCTAATAAATCTGGTGTAGTAGCTTCATCATAATTTCCAGCTGCATAAATTTTATAATCTTCTCTACTAAAATCATAATCGTAATCTAACTCTCTATTATTAGACAAATAAATTGTTCTCGGAATTAACTGCCAAATAGGTGTATTTGCATCTATTGTTCCAGCAAGTCTGTAAATTAAAACGGTATCAGCATCGGCTAACAATGGATTAAAGTTTCCAGAAATATTATACCCATCAGTAGCATTAAAGCCAAAGTCAGCGTTAAAAATTTCAAAAACCTCGTTTACATTTCTTCCTGGAGGTCCTTCAGGTCCTTGATCTCCTTCACAACTAGAAAATGCAAACAACCCAACAACTGCGAATAACGTAAGTATCTTTTTCATAATATATATATTTTTTTAAGTTTATAAAAGCATTCCAAAAACCAAACCAAAAATTTTGTTAAACCGGTTTCGGAATGAAATTTTATATTATTTTTTCACAACACCCTGATTCTTAAACAAGATCTTGCTAAAAAATAATACATGGTAAGGTAGTGAATTTTCCCAATATTCCCAAGTATGTGCACCCGGACGTTCGGTATAATCGTGTTCTACCTTATTATAAACTAATCGGCGGTGTAATTCTCTGTTGGGTTCGATGAGAAAATCATCAACTCCGCAGTCAATAATTAAAGGCAATTTGTTTGCTTTTATTTTATCCAGCATTCCCATAACGGCGTGCTGCGCATATAATTCAGAATTATCACTTCTGTCTCCAAAAACAGGCTGCATTAATTTTATTACCTGCGCCGAAGATTCACGATTAAGCATTGTACTCATATCTACTGCCCCGCTCATACTTCCGGCAGCGCAAAACAAATCAGGATGTCTGGCAGAAAGATACAAAGCACCGTGTCCGCCCATCGAAAGTCCGGTAATAACTCTTCCGGTTCTGTTGTTAATTGTTCGATAGGTATTATCTACTTTTTGAATTACTTCCTGCATAATAAAAGTTTCAAACTGACTTTCTTTATTTACAGGACTGTCCAGATAAAAACTAAACGTTTCACCTTCGGGCATTACAATAATTAAATTATATTGATCAGATAAATTCTGAACCAGTTTTTTATTTGGAGTATTTTTTAACCAGTCACTAAAATGTCCGTATGCTCCGTGCAGTAAATACATTACCGGAAACGCGGTTTTGCTTTTTGCATACGAATTTGGTAAAACTACAGCCGCCTTATAGGTTTTGCTCATGGCGGTACTTGCAATTTGTAAAGTATCTACTTTTGCTGCATATGACATTGACGAAACACACAGAAAAACAAAGAATACTAAAATTTTAAGGTTTTTCATTTTGATAGTTTTTTTGATTAAAGGAGTGTAAATATACCTTTTTTCTGAACAAACTAAATGAAAAATCCGACCAGCTTTTAACTAGTCGGATCTAATATTTTTGTCACTCCCGATAGCTATCGGGATAAAATGATTCTATGGATTATTTTCTCTGAAAAATTGGTTTGCCACGAATTACACGAATTTCCACGAATTTATTTTTCAATTTGACTTATAACGGATTCTAAAATCTTTTTAATCCTTTAATCTGTGGCAAAAACATAAAACATTTTTCACAAACTAATTCGTGGAAATTCGTGCAATTCGTGGCAAAAAATACAAACTATTAACTAATAATAATCTTGTGTTCGTGACGGTATTGCGATGCGCTTTTACCTGTATATTGTTTAAATGATTTACTAAAGTGGCTAAAATTATTAAAACCGCTTTCGTAACAAACTTCATTTATACTTATAGGTTTTTCGGCCAAAAGTTTAGAGGCGTGCACCAATCTGTATTCGTTTACAAACTCTGTAAAAGTTTTGTTTGAAATCTTTTTAAAATATCTACAAAAAGAAGGCGTTGTCATGCTCACTAAATTCGAAACTTCGTCGATAGCGATAGACTGCTGAAAATTATCTTTAACAAAATTAAAAACCACATTCATTCGATCGTTATCCTGAGTTTGCAGTTCCATTGCAAAACCATCTGCGTTCAGCATTGTATATTCTTCAGACGAATCTAATTCATCCAGAATACTTAAAAGCGAAAGCAAACGTTCAAACGGAAGCTGGTCTTCCATTGCTTCGATTTTTTTTCCAATATGTTTTTTAGTTTCTCCGCCAAAAGCGATTCCGCCTTTAGACTGACTTAAAACATTTTGAATCTTTCTCATTTCCGGTACTCCAAAAAAGCCATTCCCTAAAAACTCAGGTTTAATATGAATGACTGTTTCGTTTACGTTTCCCGTTTGTTCATTCGTAAAGCCGCAATGCGGCAAATTAGACCCTATCAAAATCAAACTACCATTTGTATAATAGGAAACATGGCTTCCTATTTGTCTTTTTCCTGCCCCGCCATTTATATAAACCAACTCAATCTCTGGATGATAATGCCATAAATGAGCTTTGCTATTGGTCTTTTCGGCGTGTTTAGTGTAGGTAAAAGAACTACCGTATGAGTTAGTTATCACTTCAAGAGCTGGGGCAATTGTTTTCATGATAATTTCTTTAAAAAATAATAGCAAATTTAACAAAAACACCTAAAATAATTTAAATTTTAACCTATAACGGTTTCGTAAATGAGGATTTTTCATTAAAACAACAAAAAAATAATGTAACAAATTATCGCCAAAACCTCTTTTTTTAAACAACCCATATTTTTATTCCAGATTTTTTTAAGATTTCTTATTTATTCGACCTTTTTTATAGACATTCATAATTTATGTAAGAATAATGGAAGTTTTTAAAAACGTTAACATTTAGAAAACATTGAAAAATAACAACGTAATTAACTAAAACACCTAAAATAATTCAAATTTTAACCTATAACGGTTTCGTAAATGAGAATATAGCACATAAATTGGAAAATAGAGTTGATATTATTTTCGCATAGCTGGAGTAATTTTACATCAGAGAATTAGAGATAATAATTTTTAAAAACAAATACTATGAATAAGATAAAATTAAGTTTAGTGTGTGCGGTGCTTTTATCAGGAATCAGCACTTATGCGATTGATGGAAATGAGGACTTTAATCTTCATGTATTGAAAAACGGAAAAACGATCACTTTTGGTCTTAACCAAACTCAGAAAGCAAAATTAGCTATATACGATACAGAAGGTACTTTATTGTATTCTGAAAATGCTTCTGGTAAAGACGGAATTTTAAGAACTTTCAGCTTACAAGATTTCCCTGACGGAGTTTACTTCTTAGAAGTTGAAGACAATGCAAAAAAAGTTAGATATGAAATTAATGTAAATAACGAAATCGCTACTTTATCTTCAAAAGCAATTTCATCTGTTTACAAAACAGTTTCAGACAAAAATACTAGCGTAGCAGTACGCTAAAAAACTTATACTTTTCTCATAAGTATAAACTAAGGTTAGATAGTTAGTAAAGTTAAAAACGTAAGTTTTAAAAACAGCTCTTTGTGGTTATTGGGCTGTTTTTTTTTGCTCTTTACTTTCGATATTAGATTTTAGATTGCAGATTTTAGAGTTTAGATTTTTATTGTGATTATATTGCGTTCTCCGTGGTTAAACCACGGGCTATGTTTCCAATTCTTTCTGTACAAGAAATATACATATTCACCACTTCCTAAAAATTCATCCCAAATTTAAATATAGCCCGTGGTTTCAACCACGGGAACATATAGCTGATATTGTATTGTGGCTTCATTACGTTCCCCGTGGTTAAAACCACGGGCTATGTTTCCAATTCTTTCTGTACAAGAAATCTACATATTCACCACATCCTAAAAATTCATCCCAAATTTAAATATAGCCCGTGGTTTCAATTACGGGAACATATAGTTGATATTGCATTGTGGTTACATTACGTTCCCGTGGTTAAACTACGGGCTATGTTTCCAATTGTTTCTATATAATAAAAAATAGAAAGTTACACCTGCTAAAAGTCACACCGAATTTAAATATAGCCCGTGGTTTCAACCACGGGAACACAAAATCCATAATGCAGATTTTAGAGTTTAGATTTTTTGCGCAAGTTTTGAAAAAAACTCAGAACCTTAGTATCTCAGAATCTCAGCATCTTTAAAAAAAAACCTTTGTCTCTTTGCCTCTTTGAACCTCTGCACCTTTTCCCAAAATCTTTGAAAAATAATAGCTGAATTAACGAAAACGATAAAAATAATTCAAATTTTAACCTATAACGGTTTCGTAAATGAGAATACAGCATCGAAATTGGAAAATAGAGTTGATATAAAACATATATATCTAAAGTAATTTTACATCAGAGAATTAGAGATAATAACATCAAAAACAAATACCATGAAAAAGAATTTAAAATTGAGTTTAGTATGTGCTGTACTTTTATCAGGATTAAGTACTTATGCAATTGACGGAAACAACGCTTTTAATCTACACGTATTAAGAGCTAACGGAAAACTAATCACTTTTGCTTTAAACCAAACTCAAAAAGCAAGTATTAGTATATATGACAAAAACAATAATTTAATTTATTCTGAAAACGCTTCTGGTAAAGACGGAATCTTGAGAACTTTTAGTTTAGAAGAATTTCCAACCGGAACTTACTTTTTAGAAATCGAAGACAACTTCAAAAAAGCAAGACACGAAATCACAGTTACAAGTGAAAAAACAGTTTTGTCTACAAAATCAATTAATTAAGCAGATTTCTGCAAAAAATATAGTGTTGCCCCAAATACACTTAAAAATTTATACTCGCATACAGTATAAAAATGAGGTTAGATAGTTAGTAAAGTTAGAAAACGTAAGTTTTAAAACAGCTCTTTGTGGTTATTGAGCTGTTTTTTTTTTGCTCTTTACTTTTTGGTAAAACCTACTTTACAAATTCCCTTTTTAAGAGTTGGTTTATTATTAAAATGTAAGAAAAACGTAAAATCAAATATTTAGAAAAACGTTGAAAAATAATAACCAAATTAACAAAAACGATATAAATAATTCAAATTTTAACCTATAACGGTTTCGTAAATGAGAATACAGCATCGAAATTGGAAAACAGAGTTGTTAAAAAAACTGGATTTCTGTAATACTTTTACATCAGAGAATTAAACTAATAATTTAAAACTAACAGTTATGAAAAAGATTTTAAAATTGAGTTTAGTATGTGCAGTACTTTTTACAGGAAGTACATATGCAATTGATGGAAATGAAGACTTTAATCTTCATGTAATAAAAGCTAACGGAAAGCTGATCACATTTGCGATCAACAAATTGCAAAAAGCAACCCTGGCAATTTATGACAAAGACGGAAATCTAATTTATTCTGAAACTGCTTCAGGTAAAGATGGAATATTAAGAACTTTTAGCTTAGAAGAATTTCCAGAAGGAACTTACTTTTTAGAAGCAGAAGACAATGTGAAAAAAGTTAGACACGAAATTACAATTACAGACGATACAACTGTATTATCTGCAAAAGCAGTTTCATCTGTTTATAAAACAGTTTCAGAAAAAAATACACGCGTAGCAGTGCGCTAAAAAAGGTATACTTATTGTAAGTATAAAAAATAGGTTAGATAGTTAGTAAAGTTAAAAAACGTAAGTTTTAGAAACAGCTCTTTGTGGTTATTGAGCTGTTTTTTTATGTTAAATTTTTCGGTTTTTGAAAAAATTGAAATTTTTTGAAAAATTATTCTTAATAATTGTATGTGTCTGGTTTTTATAGCATTAAAAAAATTCATTTTTTTAAAACCGCAAGCCCCCGTATTTACGTACATAGCGTAGACAAAACACAGAAATAGTTTTAATTCAGCATTTTAAGTATTAAAAAACATGATTTTTTTGCGGAAAATTAAATTTGTATTTGTAGTTTTGAACGTTCCACATTTAGTAATAAAACTTTAAAAAAACATGACAAAATTTACCAAAACCGGTCTTGTTGCAGCCTTCTTTTTTGCAACTCTTTTTTCTTACGCCATTGATGGAAAAGGCGATTACATTTTAAACATTCAAACTGGAAACGGAAAAGTAGTTAGCTTTACTTTAGACACCTTTGAAAAATCATCTTTTTCTATCTATGACGAAAATCACAATTTACTTTATGCGGGAGATTCTGCAGCAAACAAATTAGAAGTTTCGAAAACAATAAGTTTAGAAGGTTTACCAGCCGGAACTTATGTATTAGAAGTTAAAGCAAACGAAAAAGTTGCTAAACACGAAATTAAGGTTGTTGCAAAAAAGGCAAAAACTGTTAAGTTAGACGAATCTGTGAACCATAGTCCTGGATTTCGTCGTTAAACCACTTTTTTTGCCCCACAAAAAAAAATGAAAGCAGCTCTATAAGATGGAGCTGCTTTTTTTTATTTATGTTTATAACGTTATGATGGATTAAAATCCATCCCTACAATATGTTTCGTTCCTTCGGAACTTTTTCTAAAACTCTATAAAAAATAACCTCAATATTGTCATTTCGACGAAGGAGAAATCTTCGCAAGAAACTCGACAATGTTAATCTTATGCTGGTAAAGACGGAATCTTAAGAACTTTTATAGAATTTTATTGTTCACTTTTTATTGGAACAATTATTTTAAAAATTGTACTTCCAGATATTTAGTACAACGATCCTTCATGTCATCGTAACAATCTATCAAAATTGCCGAGCCTCCATTTTCTACAATATCATGAATCATTTTAAACTTCATTTCGGTAACTTCTGCCCCAACTCCCATAAGATCAAATGCTATTTTTTTTGACTTTGACAATGCAGCATATACATGCAAAAGTTTATTTTCTTTAAAAGGAAGATTTTTGACTTTTGTTTTTTTAGTAACACCTTCAAATTCATAAATTTTTCTGGCAAATGGATTGTTTAAATCTGCATTTTTTTTGAGATACTCTCCAACAGTCGTTGGATAAAAATTATATCGAAAAAATGATTCCTGAAAATGTTCCATAAATAATATTTTTTCATGAACTATAACATTTTCATGTTTAGTTTTGCCACAAAATATATCTTTAATGACTTTCAATTTTTCCTGAAAATAAATGTAACTCAATAAGTTCACAAGTATCATTTCACCTTCATATAAAACAAAAGGCGGTATATAAAAAGTATCTGTTTTTATTCCTTTATTTTCTAATACTATTTTCAACAATTAGATAGTTTTTTTTTTAATGAGAAAAGCATTCGTTGTGGCGAATGCTTTTATTTCTATTCAATTACTATTTCTCTTTTAGCAATTTCTCTAAATATTCGTTTTTTTCTTTTTCTGACTGAAGCAAACGTTCGTAAAGCTTTTTATTTTCTTCTACAGATTCCATTAATTTATCTAACGGATTGAAAGTGCAGTGATTTGTTCCAAAATTAAATGCACCACTATTATTTGTATCGTTAAAAGTATTGAAATAATTAATCATGCCTTCTTCTGAAAAACTTTTAATGGCTTCAACCGTTACACCAAGAGCTTTTGCTACCTCAATAAGTCTTTCTTCTTCTATTGTTTCGCTGTTTTCAATAGCCGAAATTGTTTGCTGACTTATTCCCAAAGCCTGCGCCAAAGCTTCCTGTTTCATATCTCGAAGTTCACGAATACGGCTTATTTTTCGCCCTATATGATTTGGTTTTGTTAGTGTGCTCATAATTCAAAGATAATAATTAAGTATGAAAACTTCCACGGGTAACTAACTTATTTAGTACAGTACGATACCAGCAGAAATGGTTTGCTACAGAACAATCTATTTCTTCCTTCGCCGAATCAAACAAAAGTACAATTTTTCTTATAATAAATTTATAAAAGCCAAATTGTAAAGTAATTATCTAACAAAACTAAATACACGCCTTATGGAAACAAATGAAATTGAAATTGTAAAAAACCTAAAAAGATTAACTGCCCTCCATTTCCGAACTCTAAAACCCGCAAATGACGAATCTAAAACTTATATCGCTCAAATTGAGGTTTTAAATTATCTTGAATTAGGCTGCGTTATTACCGATATACTAAAATTATGCATTCTCGCACTCGATCACGATATGCATAATGTTCCAGAAAAGAAAAATCAATCTATTAATGTGGGTTTAGTTTTAGAAACTGTTTTGCAGATGTTTCCTTTAAGTGAAATGGAGTTTTTGAGTTGTGTTGGGGAAATGGTTGATGAATGATCTTATTTTTTTACTTTTAAAGCTGAAAAGCTTTTGGTGATATAAATGTCCCTCGTAAAACTTAAAAGCGCATTAAATATAAAATTCATGGATTATAATACCAAAGAACTTTTTCATTATTTAAATCAATCTATATCAAATAATGTAACTTATAAAGAGTTATCAAATCTATGCTTAACATTATTTTGTACCTGTAGCATTTTGCCTGAAAGGTTTGAAACAACAATAATTAATAAAGAAAAATTAGCCATAATATTTTCAGAAATTGCAAAAGAGAAAAATATTGTTTCGTATCCATCAACCGCTTCATTTTACGGAGCTTCATTTCATGACACTCATAGTGAAGGACATTGGTTAGAGGTAATGGCTAGCGTATTGAAATTAGCAAGAGAACCTAATATAGAAGAAGCTAAAAATTTATTAGTATAGTTTTCTCTTTGCTTACGTGGGCAAATGGATTTTGATTACGGAATTTCTTTGTCATGATGGATTAAAATCCATCTCTACAATATGTTTCGTTCCTTCGGAACTTTTTATAGAAGTTCTTTAACCACAATATTGTCATTTCGACGGAGGAGAAATCGCATTAGTAATTCTCCAAAGATTGGCGATTTGCATTGTCGAGCTTCTAGTGCGATTTCTCCCTTCGGTCGAAATGACAAAACTTTATGGGATTTTATTGTTTTGCTGCTGCGAGCAAATGGAATTAACTACGGAATTTCTTGTCCTGATGGATTGAAATCCATCCCTACAATATACTTCGTTCCTTCGGAACTTTTTATAGAACTTTATAAAAAATAACCACAATATTGTCATTTCGACGGAGGAGAAATCGCACTAGCAATTCTGCAAAGATTGGCGATTTGCATTGTCGAGCTTCTAGTGCGATTTCTCCCTTCGGTCGAAATGACAAACGGTAAAGATTTACAAGATAAAAACAGAAAAATTACAGAAGAATTATTACATAAAAAATCCTATTATTGTAAATGAATAAATGAGAATAAAACATGCTGTAAAGCTATAAAACAAGAAATTTAAAAATGAAAAATAAAATTTTAATTATTTTATTGCTTTGCTTTATCAGCTGTAAAATGGATAATCACAAACCTGCAGAAGTAAGAAAAATAAAGAAATCAACAGACACCGTTTTTTTTAATGAACAAGGTGATACGATAAAAACACAAACTGCTTATCTTAAAAATAACTATAAATTAATTATTTTTCCAGCTATAGATAAAAATGAAGAAGTAATTAATTTTAGACTTATAAATGGTAAAAAAGATAATACCTATTTATTAGTTGATACTTTCATAGAAAATTATCGGCCTTATTATGAAGGAGTTGATTTTAAAAATTATTTTGCTTTACATAGCAACGGAGGCGGAACAAGCAATTTCTATTTCTGGTTGTATGATAAAGAAACCGGCAATGAAGTTTTAAATGGTATCACTGGGGATTTTGATTTAAAAAATGAACTGATTTTGTATACAGATGAAGATCATGAAGATAATCTATTCATTTATGATGTAAATACGAAAGTAAAAACGTTGATAAATCTGCCATACGAACTTATGGATAAACAAGAATGCACAAAATACAACAATTCACCTAAAACCCTTTATATAAGACGAGTTACTAATGATTATTACTATTTAGCCTTCGAAATTTGTGAACCCTTATTAGTAGAATTTAGAGTTAAGAAATCAAAATAATAATTCTACTGGCGTGAGCTGAAGCCTTAACATAATTGATTCTACTTCATTCAAATATCTTCTGTTGATTTTCTTGCGTGGGCAAATGGATTTTGATTACGTAATTTCTTTTCATGATGGATTAAAATCCATCTCTACAATATGTTTCGTTCCTTCGGAACTTTTTTATAGAATTCTTTAAAAAATATCATTCATTAATTTAAACTCTTTTTTGATATTAGTTTTAATATTAAAATTAGTTTCAATTGAATCAATTTTAGTTTCCTTTAATTCATTATTCTTTAATTCATACTTTATCAAAACATACTTATATTTTTCTACAGAAATTCCATCATCACTTACTTTTGGTGTGCTTGAAACGATAAATTCAATTTTGTCAGCTTGTTCCTTAACCCAGACAAAAGTTAAAGAAGTTCGCAAATCATTTGTGATAACTTCCTTATTTTTTAAGTTTATTATACTGAGTGACAAACTATTATTATTAGCTAAAACAGGTAAAATAGAATGCTGTCTTTTAATATTGTATGGCCGTATAATTTATATTTTTTTGATTTAATTACTGAAACTCCGTTTAATGGAAAAACATTATCATCATAATCAAAGTATCTGAATCTTAGTGTATCTTTTTTAAAATTGACTTTATTTAATTTGTAATCTAAAGTTATAAAACCATTAGTATCTTTTGTAATAGTCAAATAATCCTTTTCCTTTCTATTCAAATTATTTTTACCACAGGATATAAATAATAAACATACTATTACTATAATTAAATTTTTCATCATTATCAGGTAATTTTTACTTTGATTTTATATTTCCTTTTAATAATTTTTCTAAAGTTTCTAATAACCAATTCTCATCTACTCTTTGAAGAGCTTTATTTCTTATAATCTGTTCTTTAATTAAGCTCACAAATTCTTTATCATTAAATTCTTCAATTGCTTCTAAAATTAAACTTCCAGATTCATCTATTTCTAGAAGTTCGCTTTTTAAAATTTCCCTAATATTTTCTTCTTTTCGTTTTGCTAATCCTACAATGGCTTCAAATCTCGTAATTTTATCTTCATCACTTACTCTTTCCCACAAAGCATCTCTAATTGTTGTGTTATTGGTTTCAATTTGAGTTCCAATTCCAAACGTTGCCCAATTTCTAATATCAGAATCTTTGTCTTTAGTCAATTCAATCAAAGTTTCAATAGGTTTCATTTTATCAATCGAAAGAAGCGCATAAACCAAACTATATCGCACATTTACACTTCTATGATTTTTATAATCACAAATTATATTGATTTGGTTCTCTGTAAGATTGTCATTATTATGTCCAATTCCATAAAGTATCGAACTAATAATATTTTTATCAGTTTCTGCTTTTAGCAAATCAAAATACCTTTTTAAAATTTCTTTTGAATGTAATCTCGGATATCCAAATTGAGCTAAGATATTTATACCAATTATTTTTTCTCTAACAATTTCTGATTTAGTAAGTTCAATACTTTTTTCAAAAACACCTCCTTGCTTTCGTTTTCTTAATTCACTAATAAATTTCCAATAATTTCTATTTGATTTATTATTCAAAAGTCGTTCAAATAGTTTTTCGGTAGAATAATTGATTAAGGTCATTCTAGTTCTTTTTATTCAATAAGCAATAAAAGTAACTACTATTAAATAAAAAACCGCATTAGTAAAGTAAACTAAATGCGGTTTTTTTATTTATCTGATTTTAAATTTTACATATTCCTTCTATATTGCCCACCCACTTCAAACAACGCCGAAGTAATCTGCCCTAAAGAACAAACCTTTGTAGCTTCCATTAAATGATCGAATAAGTTTTCGTTTTTAATAGCCGCTTGCTGTAAATTGTTTAAATGCTCATTAACTTTTGCTTCGTGAAATTGATGCAGGTTATCTAACATCGTAATTTGATATTGTTTTTCTTCTTCGGTTGCACGAATAACTTCTGCCGGAATTACCGTTGGCGAACCTTTTGAACTCAGAAAAGTATTTACACCCACAATTGGAAAATCGCCATTGTGTTTCAAAGTTTCGTAATACAAACTTTCTTCCTGAATTTTAGATCTTTGGTACATCGTTTCCATTGCGCCAAGAACTCCGCCGCGTTCTGTAATTCTATCGAATTCTTGTAAAACCGCAGCTTCAACTAAATCAGTCAATTCTTCGATAATGAACGAACCCTGAATTGGGTTTTCATTTTTCGCCAAACCTAATTCTTTATTTATAATCAACTGAATTGCCATGGCACGACGTACAGATTCTTCCGTAGGGGTTGTAATCGCTTCGTCATAAGCATTGGTGTGCAATGAATTACAGTTATCATAAATAGCGTATAAGGCCTGTAAAGTCGTTCTAATATCATTAAAATCAATTTCCTGTGCGTGCAACGAACGCCCCGAAGTTTGAATGTGATATTTCAGCATCTGTGCTCTTTCGTTAGCTCCGTATTTGTTTTTCATGGCTTTTGCCCAAATTTTACGTGCCACACGACCAATTACTGAATATTCTGGATCAACTCCGTTTGAGAAGAAGAATGATAAATTTGGTCCAAAATCGTTGATGCTCATTCCGCGGCTCAAATAATATTCCACGTAAGTGAAACCATTTGAAAGCGTAAAGGCCAATTGCGTAATTGGATTCGCTCCCGCTTCAGCAATATGATATCCAGAAATCGAAACCGAATAGAAATTACGAACGTTTTTCGTAATAAAATATTCCTGAACGTCGCCCATTAATCGCAAAGCAAATTCGGTTGAGAAAATACACGTATTCTGCGCCTGATCTTCTTTTAAAATATCGGCCTGAACCGTTCCACGAACTTGCGATAACGTTTTGACTTTTATTTCATTATAAACTTCTAAAGGTAAAACCTGATCTCCGGTAACGCCCAAAAGCATTAATCCTAAACCGTTGTTTCCTTCTGGTAAATCGCCTTGGTATTTTGGTCTTTCAATACCTTTTCCAGCATATATCTTGTTGATTTTTGTCTCAACTTCTTTTTCTAATTCATTGGCTTTAATATACAATTCGCATTGCTGATCAATCGCTGCATTCATAAAAAAGCCTAAAAGCATTGGCGCAGGCCCGTTTATCGTCATACTTACAGATGTCAAAGCATGAACCAAATCGAAACCTGAATAGAGTTTTTTTGCATCATCTAAACAGCAAATCGAAACTCCCGCATTTCCAATTTTTCCGTAAATATCCGGACGCAAATCTGGATCATTTCCGTATAAAGTTACACTGTCAAAAGCCGTCGAAAGTCGTTTTGCCGGCAATCCCGCACTTACATAATGAAAACGTTTATTGGTTCTTTCTGGTCCGCCCTCGCCCGCAAACATTCTCGACGGATCTTCGCCTTCACGTTTAAACGGATATAATCCAGAAGCAAAAGGAAATTCGCCAGGAACATTTTCCTGTAAATTCCAACGCAGGATATCACCCCATGCTTCATATTTAGGTAAAGCAATTTTCGGAATCTGTAAATGCGATAAACTTTCAGAATGCGTTGCAATCTTGATTTCTTTATCACGAACTTTAAACGAGTAAACCGGATTTTTATATTTGGCTACTTTTTCATCCCAATTCAGAATAATTTCCCAATTGTACGGATCTAAATCCATTTTTACTTTATCAAACTGATTTAGTAAAAGATTTAAAAAGATTCTGTTTTCATCATGTGGCTGCGCTGCGCTTGGTAAAACAGTCGAATCATCGATTCCTGCTTTATTAATTTGAGGAACTTTTCCAGAAACCGATTCTATGGTTTTGAAAATTCCGTATAATTTCTGCGCTACTTTTTGCTGCGAAAGTGCGATTTCATCATAAGATCTGTTATTTTCTGCAATTTCAGATAAATAACGCGTTCTGTGTGGCGGAATCACGAAGATTTTCTCGCTCATTTCTTTAGTGATTTCAAAAGTCGATTTCAATTCAGAATTCGTTTTTTCGACCACTTTATCCATAATCGCTTTGTAAAGCGTGTTCATTCCCGGATCGTTAAACTGCGAAGCAATCGTTCCGAAAACAGGCATTTCATCAGGATTTTTATCCCATAAATTATGGTTGCGCTGGTATTGTTTTTTTACGTCGCGCAAAGCATCAAGCGCGCCTCTTTTATCAAATTTGTTTAAAGCCACTAAATCGGCAAAATCAAGCATGTCGATTTTTTCCAATTGTGTTGCCGCTCCAAACTCTGGTGTCATTACATATAAGGATACATCAGAATGATCCATAATCTCAGTATCAGACTGACCAATTCCCGAAGTTTCCAAAATAATCAAATCGTATTTTGCGGCTTTTAAAACCTGAATCGCTTCGGCTACATATTTAGATAAAGCCAAATTCGACTGACGAGTCGCCAGCGAACGCATATATACGCGCGGATTATTAATGGCATTCATACGGATTCTGTCTCCTAAAAGCGCTCCTCCGGTTTTTCTCTTCGACGGATCGACAGAAATTAATCCGATTGTTTTTTCAGGGAAATCAATTAAAAAACGACGAACCAGTTCATCAACCAAAGATGATTTTCCGGCTCCTCCCGTTCCTGTAATTCCTAAAACCGGAATTATAGAATTGGTATTGCTTTCGTGAATTTTATCAAAAACAGGTTTTGCAATTTCAGGAAAATTCTCGGCTGCAGAAATTAAACGTGCAATTGCCGTGGGAACTTTATTTTCGATATGATCGATTTCTCCGTTTAATTTATCTCCAATAGGAAAATCAGACTGCTGTACCAAATCATTAATCATTCCCTGAAGCCCTAACGAACGGCCGTCATCTGGAGCGTAAATTCGGGTAATTCCATATTCATGTAATTCTGAAATTTCGCTTGGCAGGATCACTCCGCCTCCGCCTCCAAAAATTTTGATGTGCCCCGCTCCTTTTTCATGAAGCAAGTCATACATATATTTAAAGTATTCGTTGTGTCCGCCCTGGTAAGATGTCATCGCAATGGCATTGGCATCTTCCTGGATTGCTGTATTCACCACTTCCTCTACACTTCTGTCATGCCCAAGGTGAATTACCTCCACTCCTGTTGACTGAATTATACGACGCATGATATTAATCGCTGCATCATGGCCGTCAAAAAGCGAAGCAGCGGTTACAATTCTTACTTTATTTTTAGGAATATATGGTATTTGTTGTTCCATTTTATGAATATGATAATTTAAAGGGAGCAATTTACAAAATATTTTAATATTTGATGACGATCAAACCTTTATGTTTTTAAAAAATATATCGATTTCGTTAATAACTAGGGTAACAAACAGGCTAACCAGCTGATTTATACTATATAAACCTGTAACATGGCAATCTTGCAAAATCTAAATGTAATAAAGCAACTCATTATCAATAACCTAAAGTAATTTAGCAGTGTAGAAAAGGCCCCAAATTTTTACCCAGAACTTTCGAATCTAAAGTAGTAACGTAAAAATTGAAATGAAAATGAAAACAACATATCCAGTAAGCATAATTTTAGCTCTTAGTTTCACTATATTATCTTTTGGAAAGCATAATAATAGTAATACCAGAGAAAACATAAGTTTGAATAAATCTTATCTAAATAACAATTCAGATACAAAAGTTGACAGTGAAGTATTGACTGATTTCTTTAAAAGGTATTCTGATTTAAAAAAATATCAAAACGAGGTGGTTTCCTTGTACAAAACAAGATCTTACGGATCAATTTGGTTTGAAGATGACAAAATCAATGAGTTTGGAAAAACCTTGTATGACAAATTAAATGATACTTATGAGGAAGGTTTAATTTTTGAACTTCCTTATAAATATGAAATTGATCAAATTTTCAAAAAAGGATCAAACGATAAACCATCAAAAGCAGACTCTGATATGCTTTTAACTTCTGCATATATTATCTATATGAACCGTGTTTATGTTGGTTTAGATGCCGAAACTGCTAAAAAAACAGGATGGCTTCTTCCAAAAAAAGAAATATCTTATGATACTTTGTTAGATTCTCTAATGACTCAACCTACTTTATTAGAGAAAAATGACGAACTTCTTTTTAACCAATATTATAAATTACAGGATGCTCTTAAAAAATACAGAGAAATAGAAAAAGCCGGTGTGTGGAAACCTATCGTTGCCGAATCTCCTTATAAAGATCTTAGACCTGACGCCAATACACCTACAATTGGACAAGTTAGAACGAGATTATTTATTTTGGGTGATTTAGATCATGACTCTAAAAGTAATTTTTATGATCGTGAATTAATGGATGGTGTGATGAAATATAAACTTAGAAATGGGTTTAAACCAAATTACATTTTATCTGCAGATCATATTAAAGAAATGAACATTCCGTTAAAAGACAAGATTAATACCTTGATGGTCAATATGGAAAGATGCCGTTGGATTTCTCCAAAAATGCTAAAAGACAAAGAATATATTATTGTAAATATTCCTTCTTTTGAATTAGTATATGTAAAAAACGGAAAACCGGAACTTACCTCTAAAGTTTTTGTGGGATCTGCGGTAACTAAAACAACCATATTTAACGGAAATATTGATAAAATTGTTTTCAGCCCGTACTGGACAGTTCCTCAAAGTATTGTTGATAATGAATTGAAAATGAAAATGGCTGCCGATCCTAATTATCTAACAGAAAAAAATATGGAGATAGTGAATGGTCAGGTAAGACAAAAACCAGGTCCAAACAACTCTCTTGGATTAGTGAAATTTATTTTCCCAAATCCTGAAGATATTTACATGCACGATACTCCTGCAAAATCATTATTTGATTTTGAAAGAAGAACTTTTAGCCACGGTTGTATTAACGTAAACAAAGCAAAAGAGCTAGCTATTGCCATGCTTAAAGATTATCCGGAATGGACAACAGAAAAAATCAATAAAGCAATGGAAGGAAAAACGGAAAGTACATTTAAACTGCCAAATAAAGTGCCTATTTACATCACTTATTTTACTTCATGGGTACATGATTCCGGAGAAATAAGTTTTTATCAGGATGTTTATGAAAAAGATTCAGAATTAAATAATTTCTTATTTCCGGTTGATGGCGTAGCTTCAAACTAAATAGCAATTATAAATAAAATAAAATCGGGAATTCACTTCAATGAATTCTCGATTTTCTATTTTTAAAAATAACCTAACTTATTAATATCAAAACTTTTAAGTCTAAAAATATTTTGATTTCTGTCGCAACTTTGCAGTGTAATATTACCACTAATATTAATTACAAAATCAATTTATCATGAAAACAGAAAATATCGATGGATTAACACTATTTGAAATAAATTTATTAATTCAGCAAGGAGCAAAATTTGTAATGTTTCCTAATATGATGAGCAAATCTAAAAGTTCAACTATTTATTTTGTTCGTCCCGAGGAAAAAACTTTTAAATATGCCATAAAACATTTTTTTAAGAATATAGCAAATTGCTGGCATACAATACCTTTTAGACCACTTTATCTTTCTAAATCTTTATTTTATTTAGCAATTGGCGGTCAAAATTATACTCATGCAGTACTGGCAGATTTAAAAACTATTAATCCTGTCTACAACCCAAACCTATACTGCTTACAATACGTTTAAACTGCCTTTTTTGTCCCTAAAAAACTTAGTTATATAATTTGTTACGGTAAACCAAATCCTATCCAGACAGTCAGGCAAACCCTACTCTACCTGAAAAAAATGTCTTTTAGTAATTCGTTTATCAAAACAAAAATTAAATCATCTTATAAATTTTATAAGGTGATTTTTTTTTAATAGAACCTTTAAAAATTTCCTGATTATTCTATATCAATAAAACTATATATAGATTTTGTTTGAAATAATGCCTTCATTTTTGTCTTAATATACTATTTTAAAATCATCTTGAGGCTTATATCGTGATAGATTAAATAGAGATTTGCAGATTCCAAATCATCCATTTATAAATGAAAAAATACGTTTTAATTTTTAGTTTTATTATAGCAGCTTTATTTATTTCATGCAATAAATTCACCACTCAAGACGCGATTACATCTGATGGACTTAGCAATCCTAAACCACCAAAAGCTATAGGACCTCCACGTATATTATTTATAGGAAATAGCCAAATAGAATATTTTGTAAGTGCTCCTACGCTGTTTCAGGAATTATGCAATTTTAATAATAAACATATAAATGTCCAACAATTGGTAACAATGGGAGTTTCACTAGATAAAGTTTATTACACTAATAAAACAGAAGCCAATCAAATTTTTTCTAATAGAGATAAAGATGGAAATTATTATGATTTTGTTGTGCTTCAGGAAGCGACACCAATTGCATTAACAGATCTTGAAAAGTATAGATCAAATTTAAAATTAATTGTAGAAAAAATACATAAAAATAGTCCGGATGTTGCCATATATGTCTATCAAAATATGTCTCCATTACCATATACAAATCCAGAATATGATGATTATTATAAAGAACTACAAAAAAATGCCGTTTTAGCTGCCGCTTATATTAAAAATGCAGGTTTATTGAGGGTTGGCGATGCTGTTAAAGATGCTTATGAAGGTAAAAGCGGTTATAAATACTTAAGTAATAATAAAGATAATCTTCGTTATGGTAAAAATATACTTCACTTTACAAACGATGGAGGATTTTTACAGGCAGTTTTACTATACTCTGCTATATTTAATAAAACACCAATTATTCCTAAAAAACTTATTTTAAGTACTGGAACTGGAGATAAGGACAATATGAGAAAACAAGAAGTAGATAAAGTAATCAGTAATCCACAGGCCTTAGAAGAAATAGCTTTTAATAATCGTTAAACCTTAAAAACAAAAAATCATCTTATAGTTTATAAGGTGATTTTTTTATTTTGTTTCATCTGAAAATTAATATCTTTCAGAAAATTAACCTAATCAACAAATAACCTTTATTACTATGAATGACGATTACCAACCTCAAAAAAATTGGTGGGACAGAAACTGGAAATGGTTTGTACCAACAGGATGTTTAGGCCTTTTAGTTCTTTTTGCCTTATTTATTGGCGGAATATTTTTTGGAGTAACATCGATGATGAAAGATTCTGATGCTTTTAAAGAATCGATGACTGCTGTACAGCACAATAAAGTTGTAATTAAAAAATTAGGAAACCCAATTGAAACTGACGGAATGATGTCTGGAAGTATAAGCACAAGCAACGATACCGGAAATTGTGATTTACAAATCCCGATAAAAGGTCCAAAAGGAAAAGCTACTTTATTTGTTGTTGCTACAAAAAGAGGAAAATGGAAATACGATCAATTGTTTGTTTATATCGAAAAAACAAAAGAAGAGATTGATTTATTGAAGAAATAGATTTTTTAAGTTTCTAAGAATTTAAGTTGCTGAGATGCTAAGTTTTTTTACTATTTGATTTTGTATTAAATTAAAATATTACGAATGTTAATAATTAAACAAAATGTTACGTGCCGTTAAATAAATTGTGGCTTTATTTTTGAATATGTAGTATTTTTGAACCTTAATAAACCCCAATAAATGAAAAAGATTTTTTTATTAGTCGTTACATTTTCCCTAACGTCATGTGCGCAGGTACAACAGACTCTAAATCAATTACCGCAAATATCTTCTCAGATTCCGGGAGTTGGCGGTGTTGATATCGCTTCTGGACTAAAAGAAGCCCTTAACAAAGGAATTACGCAACAAGTAAGTAAATTAACCGCTGTAGATGGTTTTTATAAAAATGAAGCCGTAAAAATTTTAATGCCTGAAGAATTACAAAAAGTAGACGCTACATTACGTAAAATTGGTCTTGGCTCGCTGGCCGATGAAGGAATTAAAGTTTTAAACCGTGCAGCCGAAGATGCTGTAAAAGAAGCAACACCTATATTTGTTTCGGCAGTTAAAAATATGTCTTTTACCGATGCTAAAAATATCTTATTAGGAAATGACAGTGCCGCAACTAGTTATTTACAAGGAACTACAACAACAGCTTTATACGGAAAATTTAATCCGGTAATTAAAAGCTCTTTTGAAAAAGTAGGTGCCGATGTTGTCTGGACAAAAATCATCAACAAATACAATACTATTCCGTTAGTGAAAAAAGTAAATCCTGATTTAACTGACTATACAACTAATCAGGCACTGGCAGGAGTTTTTAAAATGATTGCTGTAGAAGAAAAAGATATCCGTAATAATATCAGTGCAAGAACAACACCTTTATTAAAAAGCGTTTTTGCAATGCAGGACGGAAAATAATTTTTTAAGGCTCAAAGTTACAAAGGTACAAAGCAACTTTTGTCACTTTGAACCTTTGCAACTTTGTTACTAACCAAAATAAACTAAATGCAAAAAATAACCATTCTGATTCATTGCAAAGACCAAAAAAACATCATTGCATCAGTAACTACTTTTATTGCAAAAGTGGAAGGAAATATTACTTACATCGACCAGCATGTTGATGTGGAACAAAATGTATTTTTTATGCGATTGGAATGTGAATTTACCAATCCTAAAATTACCATTGAATCCTTAAAAGAAGAATTTAATAAAACTCTAGCTGTCGATTTTAAAATGTCATGGGATTTGTACAATCAGGAACAAAAACCAAAAATGGCATTGTTTGTTTCTAAATACGATCATTGTTTATTTGATATTTTAGGAAGATACAGCGCAGAAGAATTAAATATTGAAATTCCGGTTATTATAAGCAATCATAACGATTTACGATCTGTTGCAGAACGTTTTGATATTCCGTTTCATTGTGTTCCTTTTACAAAAGATAATAAAGAAGAAGGCGAAGCGAAACAAATTGAGCTTTTAAAAAGATATGATATCGATTTTATTGTTTTAGCGCGCTACATGCAGATTATTACTCCAAAATTAATTTCACTTTACGAAAATAGGATTATCAATATTCACCATTCATTTTTACCGGCTTTTCCGGGTGCAAAACCCTATCATTCGGCATTTAAACGCGGGGTAAAAATTATTGGTGCAACAAGCCATTATGTTACCGAAGAATTAGATGAAGGTCCAATTATCGAACAGGATATTGCCAGGGTTTCTCACATTCACTCTGTTGAAGATTTTATCATGAAAGGGCGAGACTTGGAACGTATTGTTTTGGCAAGAGCTATAAAGTTACATTCTGAACATAAAACAATGGTTTATAGTAACAAGACTGTGGTGTTTTCATAAGTTTTTTTAACGAAAAGAGCGCAAAGTTTTTTCGCAAAGAGCGCAAAAGATTTGTATTGAAGTTTTACAAATATATTTGGAGATCGCAAAGCCCACGGATTTAACGGATAAAACGGGTTTTCACTGGTTTGTTTTTTTAAACTTTGAACCAAATAATAACCCGATGGGATTTTAAAATCCCATCGGGTTATTTTGTACATATAAAACTGGACTAAAGTCCAGCCCTACAATATGGATCGAGCCAAAGGCTCTTTTTATAGTTCCGAAGGAACAAATTATATTGTAGAGCTGGACTTCAGTCCAGTTTACAAAGGTTTTGTGCATAGATTTTTGCCCACGGATTTAACGGATAAAACAGATTTTCACTGGTTTGTTTTATTAAATTTTTAAACCAAATAATAACCCGATGGGATTTTAAAATCCCATCGGGTTATTTTGTACATATAAAACTGGACTGAAGTCCAGCCCTACAATATGAATCGAGCCAAAGGCTATTTTTATAGTTCCGAAGGAACAAATTATATTGTAGAGCTGGACTTCAGCCCAGTTTACAAAGGTTTTGTGCATAGATTTTTGCTCACGGATTTAACATATGAGACAGGTTTTCGCGGGTTTGTTTTTTAACCTTTGAACCAAATAATAACGCGATGGGATTTTAAAATCCCATCGCGTTATTATGTACATATAAAACTGGACTAAAGTCCAGCCCTACAATATGGATCGAGCCAAAGGCTATTTTTATAGTTCCGAAGGAACAAATTATATTTTAGAGCTGGACTTCAGTCCAGTTTGAATAAAGAATATTTGAAATTATGGAAATCAAATTCATGTCGATATAAAATAAAAAACCCGACAGGTTTTTAAAACCTGTCGGGTTTACTTTTAAATTCTAATTAAGATTCAGAACCTTTGTCCCTTTGAACCTCTGATTGTTTTAACCTTATCTAACCACAATTGACAATCTCGGATCATCAAAAGTATTTACTTCATCCATTGTTAAACCTAGTGCGTTTGCAACACCTTCTCCGTATGCAGGATCAGCTTTGTAGCAGTTTCTGATGTGACGAATCTGGATAAATTTTTGAGCACCTCCAACTTGTGCAGCGGTATTTTTAAACAACAATTGTTTTTTCTCCGGAGTTAGTAAGTTGAATAATAATCCTGGCTGTGTGAAATAATCGTTATCGTCATCTCTAAAATTATGTGCCCATGCATCACCATGAAGTTTTAATGGTGGTTCTTTAAATTCTGGCTGTTCCTGCATTTCACCAAAACTATTTGGTTCATAATGTTTTTTAGATCCATTATTTCCGTCAACACGCATTGCTCCGTCTCTATGGAAAGTATTGTATGGGCATCTTGCTGAATTTACCGGAATTTGGAAGTTGTTTACTCCTAAACGGTATCTGTGTGCATCTCCGTAAGAAAACAAACGGGCTTGCAGCATTTTATCTGGTGAGAAGCTAATTCCCGGAACAACATGCGCCGGATTAAATGCAGCCTGTTCTACTTCTGCAAAATAATTTTCAGGGTTTTTGTTTAATTCGAATTCTCCAACTGGAATCAATGGGAAATCTTTTTTCAACCAAACTTTTGTCAAATCAAACGGATGAAAACGATAATTTTCAGCTTGTTCTTCGGTCATGATTTGAACGAATAATTTCCATTTTGGGAAGTTTCCTTCTTCAATAGCATCAAATAAATCTCTTTGGTGGCTTTCTCGGTCTCCTCCTACTAATTTAGCTGCTTCTTCATCAGAAAGGTTATCAATTCCCTGTTGTGTTACAAAATGAAATTTCACGTAATGTCTTTCATTTTGTTTGTTAATAAAACTAAATGTATGACTACCAAATCCGTGCATGTGTCTATAAGAGCTTGGAATTCCTCTGTCACTCATTACAATTGTAACTTGGTGTAAAGCTTCTGGCAATAATGTCCAAAAATCCCAATTGTTATCAGCACTTCTTAGGTTGGTTTTTGGGTCACGTTTTACGGCATGGTTTAGATCAGGAAATTTCATTGGATCTCTAAAAAAGAATACCGGAGTATTGTTTCCAACTAAATCCCAGTTTCCTTCATTTGTATAAAATTTCAAAGCAAAACCACGAATATCTCTTTCGGCATCAGCAGCACCTCTTTCCCCTGCAACAGTAGAAAAACGAGCAAACATTTCTGTTTTTTTACCAATTTCCGAAAACAAATCGGCTCTTGTGTATTTTGTAATATCGTGAGTTACCGTAAAAGTTCCGTAAGCGCCAGATCCTTTTGCATGCATACGACGTTCCGGGATTACCTCTCGATCAAAATGTGCCATTTTTTCTAAGAACCAAAAATCTTGTAATAAAACGGGGCCTCGCGGACCTGCTGTTTGGATATTTTGGTTGTCTGGAACTGGAGTTCCTGTAGCAGTTGTTAATTTTTTGTTTGATTCCATATCGCTGATTTTTAATATTTTATCAAATATACAAACTAATCCCTACGATATTCATAAACAAAATTGATTGTTATTATATTTTAATAATCAAAAATTATTTAACGCTGCAGAAAGCTCAAAAAAGGGTTTTGACAAATCTTAACTTATGGTCAACAAAGTAATAACAAAACCTTAACAGCATAAGATTGATATATGTCGGACATTTGTAATGTAATAAACTGGTTATTTATTATTTTGGTTTTGGTTAGTTAAATGATGCCGGCGTCTTCGAGATGCCGGCATTCTTTTTTTCATTAAATTCCAATAAAAAAATTCCAAATTCCAATTTAAACTAGTTTGCATTTTGGAATTTGAAATTTGAAAAATATTGTAATTTTAAATTTAGACATTAACTTATATTCAACAAAGTAATAACAAGACCTTAACAGCATAAGATTGATATATGTCGGATCTTTGTAATGTAATAAACTGGTTATTTATTATTTTGGTTTTGGTTAGTTAAATGATGCCGGCGTCTTCGTGATGTCGGCATTATTTTTTATACTATTTTGTTTCAGGTTTCAAATTTTCTTTGTTTTCAGGCTGCTTTATTTTGGGCATAATTTTTAACGCAAAGAGCGCTAAGTTTTTTTCGCTAAGTGCACAAAGAAATTATCTGCAGTTTTATAAAGTTTTTTAAGTTCTCAAAGAAGAGTAAATAAGAGTATCCGTTTTTCTTTGTTTTAAGCTTTGGAAACTTAAAAAAAACTTTAATTCAAGAAACATACAAACCTTTGCGAAACTTTGCGAAAAAAACTTAGCGCTCTTTGCGTTAAACCTCACGTTCCAACAACTTGAAACCTGAAACCTGAAACAAAAGAAAACTAATTCTTCAATCTTTCGTGTAGTAATTTAAAATAAGGGAAAGCCTTTAATAACCGGCTGCCGTGCCAGGAGAACATTTCGCCGTCGACGAAGATGGTTTTGGCGTGATGTGTAAACCTTCCTATTTCAAAAGCATCTTCTTCTTTAAAAGGATAAGGTTCTGAGGAAAGAAAAACAATATCAGGATCGCCTTCTAAACGCATTTTTTTAAGTTCGATTTCAGGATAACGTCCTTTATCTTCGTAAATATTTTTAAAATGATTCAGTTTTAATAACTCATTTATATAAGTATCTTTTCCAGCAACCATATATGGATTTTTCCAAATAAAATAAGCAACCTTGTTTTCTGGAATATCCTGAATATATTTTTTGAAATCGCTCAAGGCGAAAGTCAATTTATCATTCCACTTTTGAGATTCGGTTCTACAATTAAATAATTGTCCGAAATCTGAAATCATCTGGAAATTATCTTCTATAGAAACGATATTCGTAACCCAGACCGGACATATTTCCTGTAATTGTTTTACGATTTCTTCTGTGTTTTCTTCTTTATTACAAATGATAATATCAGGCTGTAATAATTTTATTTTTTCAAAATGGATTTTCTTGGTTCCGCCAACAATCTTTTTGGTTGATTTTAAATGATACGGATGCACACAAAACTTTGTTATCCCGATTATTTTATCTTCTAAACCTAAATCATACAATAATTCGGTTTGAGAAGGAACCAAAGAAATAATTCTTTTTGGAGCTGTCTCAAAAGAATGTAAAGTGCCAAGCTGGTCTTTGATTTGTTTCATGTTTTCTTTGTTTCAGGTTGTTGGGGTGTGTTTTTAACGCAAAGTCCGCAAAGGTTTTTTTTCGCAAAGTGCACTAGGAAATTAGCTGGAGTTTGTAAAAGTTTTTTTTTAAGTTCTCAAAGCAAGTGCATAAGTTTTTTGTTTAAAGCTTTGAGAACTTAAAAAAAAACTTTAATCAACGAACAAACAAACCTTTGCGAAACTTTGAGAAAAAAAACCTTTGCGGACTTTGCGTTAAAATTATGTTCAAACTAAACTTTAAACCTGAAACTTGGAATCAATAATCTCTGCCATTTCTTTTTGAACTGATAAAGCTTCTTCCCTAGCCTTTTCTGCAAAGTCTGTTCCTTTTGAGGCGTAGATAATAGCTCTTGCAGAGTTTACCAGCAATCCTATTTTATCGTTCATTCCGTATTTGCATACTTCAGATAAACTTCCGCCTTGAGCGCCAATTCCGGGAACTAGTAAAAAGCTGTCCGGAACAATTTTTCTGATATCGGCAAAATATTCGGCTTTTGTAGCGCCAACCACATACATTAAGTTGTGACTGTTTTTCCATGTTTTAGAAGTTTCTAAAACTTGTTTGTATAATTCTGTTCCGTTTGTGTTTAAAGTCTGAAAATCGAAAGCACCTTCGTTTGAAGTTAAGGCTAACATAATGGTATGTTTATTTTCGAAGGCAAGAAAAGGCTCAACAGAATCTTTTCCCATATAAGGTGCAACGGTTACACTGTCAAAATTTAAATCTTCAAAAAAAGCTTTGGCATACATGCTTGACGTATTTCCAATATCGCCGCGTTTAGCATCGGCAATCGTAAAAATATCAGGATAATTTTCGTTGATATAGTTGATTGTTTTTTGCAGGGACATCCATCCTTTTATTCCGTATGCTTCAAAGAAAGCAGTGTTTGGTTTGTAGCCAACTGTTAAATCGTGAGTTGCATCGATTATCGCTTTATTAAATTCAAAAATCGGATCTTCTGTTTCTAATAAATGCTGTGGAATTTTAGCTAAATCAGGATCTAAGCCTACGCATAAAAATGATTTTTTTTGAAGAATTTGTTCGTGTAGTTGTTGTGTAGTCATATTGTTTTTTTAGTTCTTTTTCAAAGATTTTATTCTTTTTAGAAAGTATGCAAAAATAAAAAAAGCCACTCAATTAAGAATGGCTTTTTGGTTTTATATTCAACAGCAATTATAAATTACCTAAGTAAACAATTTCTGTTCTTCTGTTTTCTGCTCTTCCTGAAGCGGTTTTATTTGTTTTTACCGGTTTTGAAGCTCCATAACCTTTAGAAGTTAAATTGGCAGGATTCACTCCTTTTTCAATTAAAAGATCCATTACGGCTTTTGCTCTTGCTTCAGATAATTTCTGGTTTGCTTTTGCATTCCCTACATTATCTGTATGTCCGTTAATTGCAAATTTAGCATTTGGATAATTCTTCAAAATTTCTTTGATTGCATCAAGTCTTCCAGAAGTTTCTCCCATTTTAGCACCATCCAGAGTTGCTTTTCCAGTATTAAAGAAAATAGATTTCGCTTCCATTTTTAATTGTGCTAAAGTTTCTTTGGTTACTTTAGGACAACCTTTATTATCAGCTGGCCCGGCTACAAGCGGACAATCGTCTTCTTTGTCTAAAACGCCGTCTTTATCAGCATCAAGATCTGGACAACCTTTGTTTACTGCTAATCCAGCAACATTTGGACACGCATCATCTTTATCTAAAACGCCGTCTCCATCTGTATCTGGCCATGGACATCCTTTGTTTTCTACCGGACCTGCAATTGCCGGACAGACATCAACATTATCTAATAAAGTATCTCCGTCAGAATCTTTCCACGGGCATCCTTTGTTTTCTTTTGGACCTTTTACATCCGGACAAGCATCGTCTTTATCAAAAACTTTGTCGCCATCTGTATCTGGCCAAGGGCATCCATTATTTTCTTTAGGGCCGGCTACTTTTTTACAGGCATCTTCTTTATCAATAATTCCGTCTCCGTCTGTATCTTTAAACTGTTTTTCGTAAACCGGAATTTTCATCCCAATATGAAAATCTGCTCCTTTTGATTCTTTTGAAACTAAATTACTCAAAATAGAACCAGAACCTATAAAGAAAACTCCTGTACGCAAACCTGTACCAACCTGCATACCGCTATATTGCATATACGTTACAGGAACATAAAAACTAAACCATCTGCTTTCGTAACGAGGCGTTAATGTTACTCTGTCTGCAATTCCGTATGAATTTATTTTATTGGCAGAAACCATGCTGATATCTCCGTTAAGGTTCAAATAGAATTTATTGTACATATTCCAGTCAACATCTGCATGAATAGCTGTTGGCAGATTTGTTTTTACTCCTTTTGAAGTAGAAATTTTAGTATAATGATCGTTTAAGAAATCGTATAAATTGTCTGCATCATCAATCATTTGCTGCGTTACAATACCATTTACATTATAGGTATCCAGTTTAGAATTTTTGTAGTTGATCGATCCAATATCTGTAACCGATAATCCGAAACGTAATTTGTATTTATTTAAATCACGGAAATTATTATCTGCAGGTCTTGCGTTTCTTAAATCGTATTGATCGTAATCTGGTCTCCATTCGTAAACTAATCCAAAATCAAAACCAAATCCGCGTGAGGCAGAATCAAAATCATAATCTTCGTTATTTTCCCAATCCTGGCTTCCACCAACTGTAATTTCTCCACTCGATTGTAATACACCTAATTTCGGATTTGCTGTGTTCTCAACATACCTTACACTTACATCTTTTCCCTGAACATAAGCATTTGCTCCGCCTTGTAAATATTTAGCAGTTAAACCTCCTTTTAAAAAGTGCTGATTGTTTTGGTATAGAACGGCCGCATATGAAATTCCTAATTCTCCCCATGCATTTGAAGATCCGTTTGGATTCCCTAAATTGAAATTAAAATCGCTTGCTTCGTCTAAACCATCTTTTACCTGATCTACCAAATATCCGTTGATTTTCTTGGCATTTGTTATTGATCTTGCTCTTGTAAATACTGCAATTGTGTGTTTTGGAGCAATATTAAACATAAATGACGGCCCCATAACACCTACATTTACTAATGCATTATTGGCCTTTTTTGGAAACATTTTAGACTCGCTGTCAAAATCATAACCTTTTTTATAAGTATCAAAAACTTTAACTCCGTACAAATCATTTTGTACAGATCCGCTAACAGATAATATATTAATGTCTGTTTTAAAACGAGAATCGGCTATAGAAGCCGGGTTAAAAAGAACACTTTGTACACCTGCATAATTATCATGAAAATAACCTAAATAAGATTGTGCTTTGGCTGATACGGAAGTAATTAAAATAAATAAAATGAGTAACTGTTTTTTCATTAATCAGGGGGGTTAGTTTTAGTTGGCGGCAAAACTACAATTTTGAAATCATTAATATGTTATGAAAACATTGAATTCATGTAACATCTTTTGCTAATTATGTAAGATGCGCCAGGCTCTTCCTTTTTATTTTTGAATTGAACCCAAAAAACAACAATTATGACTCCACATATCGGAATATCAAGTGCAAACTTAAAAAAGAGCTCTACTATATTAGCTACAATTTTATCAAACGAAATGACGCTTTACGTAAAAACGAGAAAGTTTCACTGGAATATTTCCGGAAATAGTTTTATGGAACTGCATAAGTTGTTTGAAGAGCAATACCGAATTTTAGAAGCACAGATTGACGAAGTTGCAGAAAGAATCAGTCAGCTTGGTGAAAAAACAATTGGTACAATGAAAGAATTTATCGAAAATTCGACTCTTAAAGAATCTCCAAAAGAGTATACTTCGCAAAAACATATGCTGGAAGAACTTTTAGAGAACCACGAACAATTGGTTACAGAATTTAGAGATTATATCCCGGTTTTTGAAAATGAAACAAAAGATGCCGGATCTGCTGATTTTGTTACGGGACTATTACAGGAACATGAAAAAATGGCTTGGGTTTTACGTCGTTATCAGGCGTAAATAAAGGCAAAATGTGAATTATGCAACGATCATCGAAATTCTTGTAACACAATTTTTATTGAGAAACTGCAATTTTACATTGTAATAATAAAAAACAAACACGATCATGAATACTACAGAAATAAAAGGAAATTGGAATGAGTTAAAAGGAAAACTAAAGCAAAAATATGCTGAGTTGACAGATGATGATTTAATTTACGCTGAGGGAAAAGAAGATGAATTGTATGGAAAACTTCAGCAAAAATTAGGTAAAACTAAAGAAGAATTTCATCAAATTCTGTCAGATTTGTAAACCTTCTGGCTCAATCAGGAAATACCGTCTAGTAATTAAATGTATTAGGCGGTATTTTTTTGAAACTTTTAGCGAGTATTATTACTGTTTATCGATTTTTAAAAAACATTAAACGCGGTAACCCCAAATAATTTATTTATCTTTAACCAAATTTTTTACAAAAATGAAGCTATTTATAAAGTTCGACATAAATACCATCTGTTCACTTTATCTAAAACAAAACCTGGAACAACAAAATATTAATTTTACCAGTTTAGGATTTGGCGAGATCGAGATTGACGACAATCTTGATGCTGATGCACTCGAAACTTTAAAAAATAATTTGACCCCGCACGGTTTTGAAGTTGTTGAAAATCAGAAAAGTGTTTTAGTACAGAAAATAAAAGATGCTATAATTGAACTTGTCTTTATGGAAGACAGTAACAATTATAAAAGTTCTGTATTTTTGGCAGAAAAACTAAACCATAGTTATGGTTATTTATCCAATGTTTTTTCAGAAGTTACCTATTCGTCTATCGAAAACTTCATCATTTTACAAAAAATTGAAAGAGCAAAACAATTGATTATTATTAATGAAATGAGTTTGACAGAAATTGCTTTTTTGTTAAATTACTCCAGCGTTGCGCATTTAAGCACGCAGTTTAAAAATACGACCGGAATTACACCATCGGCATTTCAAAGAATAATTAAAAAACGAAGAGAAAATTTAAAATAAAAAACCAAATACCATACTAAAATGCAAAAAAACGCATTAAATATTTTACTGGCGGATGATGACGAAGATGATCGTCTTTTTTTTAAGGATGCTTTTGAAGAAATCAAGATACAAACTAACGTAGAGTTTGTTCATGATGGAATGCAGTTAATGGAGCATTTAATGGACCAAGATAACAAACTGCCGGACATTTTGTTTCTGGATTTAAATATGCCAAAAAAAACTGGTAAAGAGTGTTTGATTGAAATTAAAAAAACAGAACATCTTAAAAATATAATTATTGCAATCTATTCGACTTCATCTTCTGAAGAAGATATAGAAGACACTTTTATTCAGGGTGCCAATATTTATATCAAAAAGCCAAGCGATTTTAATACGCTGAAAAAAATAATTAATGAAGTCGTGACCGTAAACTGGCACTATCATACCTCTGGGTTAAATCGTGATAATTTCTTGCTGCGACTAAAATAAAAGTATACCAATGAAATGGATACCAAATTTTAATTCTTCAAACTCTTTGAGAGTTATTTTTGTAATCGCAGTTTTCATTCTGTTATTTCTTTCTTCTATTGCTTATAAACATAATCAGGACTTGAACGAATCAAGTAAACTGGTTATGCATACCTACGAAATAAACATTCAGTTAGAAAGATTAATGTCGGCAATTAAGGACGCCGAAACCGGACAAAGAGGTTATATTATTACCCGAAATGCCCGTTTTTTGACTCCTTATATTTATTCTCGCGATAAGGTAAACACTTCATTTATTACTTTAAAAAAATTAACTGCTGATAATCCCGTTCAGCAGGCAAACCTTCGAAGGTTATTCAAACTCATTATTCAGCGTTTTGTTTCTTTCGAAAATTGTTTAAAATACAGCGATCCCAAAACATATGATAAACGAAGACTCGACAATCATATGTTTGGGGGACGAATCCTGATGGAAAACATTCGTTTTAAAGTAGACGAAATGAACGACATCGAGAAAACGTATTTAAAAAACAGACTTAAAATCTATGATGACGAAATTTCTTTAAGTCCTCTTTTCTCTATTTCCCTTTTTTTAACGGCTTTATTTTTTATCCTTATAGCTTTTAGACAAATCAGCAAGGATTTCCAGCGTTTAAAAGTTTTCAATAAAAGACTTTTAATTTCAAACGGATTAATATCGGAGTCAGAAACTATTGGAAAATTCAGTACGTGGCAATGGGATTTAGATAGTAATAAAATAGATTATTCAGACAATCAATATCGGTTATTGGGTTATGATCCGGGAGCATTCGTACCTGTAAAAGAAACTTTTTTAGATTTTGTTCATCCTGATGACAAGGAAAATGTTTCAAATTCTATTGAAGGAATTTTAAAAAACAAACAGCTTCCGTTTGTGTATTATAAAGTACTACTTCCGAGCCATGAAGTGAGATATTTTAAATCTACAGGAAAATTATTGACAGATCAGCAGGGAAGTAAAATTTTACTGGGAATTAATTTTGATATTACTGATGAGCATTTGCTAAACATCGAATTGCAGGAACGTAATAAAGAATTAGAAAAAAGTAATAAGGAACTTGCTTCATTTAACCACGTGGCGAGTCACGATTTACAGGAACCGCTGCGAAAAATCCAGACTTTTATTTCGAGGGTTTCTGATGCTGATAAAGCAGTAATGTCACAGAGTGCAAGAGATTATATTGAGAAAATTGAAGTTTCGGCAAAAAGAATGCGTGTTTTAATTGATGATTTACTTTTATTTTCAAGAACGAATACAACTAAGAAAGAATTTATAAAAACGAACTTAGAGGAATTGCTTGAAAATGCCGAATCTGAACTAACAGAAATTATTGAAGAAAAAAGCGCAGTTATTGTTTCAAATAAACTTCCAAAACTTGCCGTGATTCCGTATCAAATAGAACAGCTTTTTATTAACCTTATTGGAAATTCTTTAAAATACAGCAGACCAAATGTTATACCTTCTATAACTATTGAAAGCTCCAGAGTAAATGCTGAAGATTATCCGAAACTGGATCAAAATATTAAAAAATTCCACAAAATAACTTTTACAGATAACGGAATGGGATTTGATCCTCAGTTTAAAGAAACGATCTTTATTTTGTTTCAGCGTTTACATTCAAAAACAGATTATCCCGGAACCGGAATTGGTTTGGCGATTTGTAAGAAAATCGTAGAGAACCATAAAGGATTTATTATGGCCGAAAGTGAGCCTGATAAAGGTTCTGTTTTTACCATATTTCTTCCTGACTAAGTCGTCAACACCTTAAAACACTACATATTAAACGTTATATAAATTCTTTATGGGAATTATATAACGTTTCTTTTTTATGCTGTAAAGCAAAACGTTGTATTCGTTAGCATCTTTGTAATGTAATACTTTAAGAAGTAATAATGAAAAAAATCCAAGTACTAAAAGCAGCATTTTTTAGGGTACTAATTTTATTGATTATGATTTGTGCTTCATCATGCAAAAAAAATAATTCGATAGAAAATACATTAAAAAAAAATGAAGCTTTTACAAAAAACGAGGAGGAAGAAACAATAGCCTTTTTTTTTATTGAAACGGCAAATGTTGGAAAAACAATTATTTCAAAAAGTCAAATTGCACAACAAAAAAGTTCAGACAATTCAATAGTGGTTTTAGGTAAAAATATCGAAAGACATCAAAATCAACTGCTGCAGGAAATAACAGAATTAGCCAATAAAAAGCTCATTATAATTTCTGAAATAAATGCAACACACAGAAGAGATACTTATGAATTGATTACCGCAAATCCTAGGGATTTCAACAGAGTGTATTTAAACTCTATGAAAGAATGCCTGGAACAGCAAATTAAGTTATTAGAAACCGTTTCGAAAGAAACTAACGATAAAATAATTTTAAAATTAGTATTAAAGTATTTGCCTGAACAATTTGATCTCTTGAGGGAAACCGAAAGAATCACTAACAAAAAAAATTAAAAGAGAATTATTTAAAAGCCCGGATTACTAACTAAATTATTTTATTATGAAAATGCAAACAAATTTTTTATGCGCCTTAACCCTTTTTATCTCAGCTTCATTTGGAATGCTGCACGCTCAGGACAATAATGTAAACACAGAGTTTGGTGTAAAAGGAGGATTCAACATGTCGAATTTAATATCTGATGGTGACAACGAACCTACTGATGAAAATGTTCTATACGGTTTTAATGCCGGTGTTTATGCTACATTACCAATTTCAGATTTCGTAGCTATTCAGCCAGAGATTTTATTTACAACAAAGGGTTCTGAATTTGAATACAACAATGCTTTTGCATCAGGAAACGCTAAATTCAAATTAAACTATATCGAAGTTCCTCTTTTAGTAAGAGTTAACATTACTAAAAACTTTAATGTACATGCCGGTGGATATGCATCATATCTGGTAAGTTCTAAAGTTACAGGAAACGGAGATTTTGATTTTGACGAAGATGTAGATACAGACGATTTAAACAAATTTGATGCGGGTATCGCTGCAGGTGTTGGAGTAGATTTTAACCCAATAAGCATCGGATTACGTTACAATTACGGTCTTACAACTGTTGGAAAAGAAAGAACTGTTGCCGGAACAACGTATACGTTCCCAGACGCAAAAAACAGCAATTTAACCTTATACCTTTCATATAAGTTAAATTAAACAATTATTACTAACCCATTAAATAAACAACCATGTCAAATTTATTATATACCGTAGCAGTAATACTTATTATTCTGTGGGCTCTTGGGTTCTTTGTATACAGTTTTGGAAGTATCATCCATATTTTATTAGTAATCGCCATTATTGCCATTTTACTAAGACTTATCAAAGGCCGAGAGATTTAAAATTAATCAACATTAAATAAATATATTAATCTATTAAAAATCAATATTATGAAAGCATCTAGCACAATTTTAGGAATCGTAGGAGCTGCAGCAGCAGGAGCATTATTAGGAGTATTATTTGCACCGGACAAAGGTTCAAATACCAGAAAAAAAATCAAAGATAAATCGAAAGATTACGGAGATAATATCAAAACTAAATTTGATGGTATTGTAAGCACAATCACTTCAAACGGTAAAGACATCATCGAGGAAGGAAAAGCAAAATTCAACCAGGTAAAAGATGATTTCAATACAGTTAAAGATGAAGCTAAAACTGTAAAATCAAACTATTAATATAAGTGATTTTTTCAAACCATAAATACCAACATCATGGAACCAAATGCAACAACAAACCAGGACTTTAATCTATATGAAAAAGCTGAAAATTATACAAAAACGAGTTTAGAATTATTAAAACTCAAAACAATAAATTCAGTCGCCGATGGTGTTTCATCATTAGCATCAAAGATAGCAGTAGGTGTTGTTGTTGCATTTTTTACGTTGTTCCTTAATGTTGGTTTAAGTTTATGGATTGGGAAAGAACTTGGAGAATATTATTTTGGCTTTTTTATCATGGCACTTTTCTATTTAATAGTGGCCATTGTACTGCACAAATCGCATCACAGATTGATAAAAACCCCAATTGGTAACTCGATTATTTCGAGTATTTTAAAAGAAAAATAAACTGATTTAAAACAATTAATATTAAAAAAGACTATTATGGAGCCTATTTACACTATTGATGAATTAAATCAGAGAATTAAATTATTAGAAGATCGTCAGGATACAGAATGGTGCGCCATTAAAGACCATATCGAAGATATCAAAGAGAATTTAAAACCTATTAATCTCATTCGAAATACGGTCGAGGAAATCAACGAAACTGTTGGTTTTAAAAGCCACCTGGCACAATCTGCCATCAGTATCGGAATTGGATATCTTGCTAAAAGATTTATTGTAGGCAAAGGCGATTCAGTTTTTAAAGGAATTTTGGGCTCAATCGTACAGCTTGTGGTAACTAATCTGGTTTCAAAACCAAGCGAATCTTCACATGATACTTCTGAAGAAGATGAAGAAGAATCATCACAATACGAACCATCTAGAGAGTAATTGTTAAACTTAAATTTTAAACATTATGGAAAAGTTAAGTCATATAGTATTAAAAAACGGTGTATACATGTACTCTAATCTATATAAATGTTTTGAATACACACGAGTATTTTTTGGTATATAACTCGTTTATACGTTTTTGCTATTACAAACGGTTAAACAGTTAGTACTTTATTATATTTTTAAGGTTCTGAGGTTCTAAGTTGCTAAGATTCTAAGATTTTAGTTTCTAAGTAATATAGTTCTCAACCAAACAAAAAGAGATTGTTTCACACAAGTGAAACAATCTCTTTTTCATTTAAAAAAAACTTAGAACTTAGTTATAATTTTGATAAATTGGCAGTTTCAAACCAACGTACACATTCGCAGCTTTAGAATTATCCGAAAACAAATTCGAAATCAAAGATCCAGAACCAATAAATAATGGGCCGGCTCTAAAACCAGTTCCTATTTGCGTTCCGCTGTATTCCATGTAAGTTATGGGAACATAAAAACTGAATTGTCTCGTTTCATATCTCGGGGTAAATGTAACCGAATTTGCAATCGAAGTTCCGTTGATCTTTTTAGCATCGACTAAACTAAAATCGCTGCTTAAATTCAAATAAAACTTATTATCGATATTCCAGTCAAAGTTGGTGTGCAAAGCCGTTGGTAAATTTGCTTTTACTCCTTTTCTCGATGAGATTTTGGTATAATAAGTATCAAAAAACTTGAAAACATCGTCTGCATTGTCAATGTCATCTTGGGTAACATTTCCGGTTAAGTCATACGTGTTTTCAGTAAGATTTTTATAATTCAGTTTGCCAATATCTGTTACAGCTACAGCAGCTTTAAGCTTATATCTGTTTCCTATACAAGTATGGCAATTGGTGCGGTATTCATAAGTAAAACCCAAATCAAGCCCTACTCCAGCCGAAGCCAAATCAAACTCAGGATCTTTTCCGTTTTCATAATCATAGCTTGCGGCAGTTTTCAAAGTTCCTGTTGAAGTATAGGAACTCAAAGCCGGATCTGCATCATTTTTATTGAAGGCAACACTCAAATTATTTCCGTTGATATAACCGTTCACTCCTGCCATTAAATATTTTATGGTAATCCCAGCTTTAAGAAAATGTACATCATGATCTAACAAAATTGTTCCGTAGCTGGCTCCAATTTCTGCCCACGAATTATTGACACCATTAGGATTTCCTCCCGATATTAAAAAACTGTTTGACGCATCAATATCTTTATTCACCTCATCAACAAGCTGTCCGTTTACATCAACTATATTGGTAATGCTTCGAACGCGTGTAAAAACACCAATACTATGCTGCTCATTAATATTCATCATAAAAGAAGGGCCTAGAATATCGGCATTAAAATTCCCTCTGTTATTCGATTTAAATTTCTTTTTGGCATCTGTATCCAAGTCGTAACCGCCGTCAAATATTTCGGCAAAATTAACCCCGTACAAATCATTTTGTGCCGTTGCACTTGCCGACGCAATCGTAACATCGGCTTTGTATTTAGAATCTACAATTGCCGACGGATTAAATAATACGCCCTGAATCCCGGCATAATTGTCGTCCCGAAACCCAAAATAAGACTGACTCCGGGCATAAAAAAAGCTTCCAAAGAAGCATAATAATAGTAAAGTTCTCTTCATAAATTGGTTATAATTGGTTGATTAGTAACGCAAATATGAAATAAAAAATGACAAAATAAAATTTTTTGGAAGTTTCTAAGGCTCTAAGATGGTAAGGCTCAAAGTTTCTCAGAAAACCTTTATAATTAAAAAAGATAGATTCGTAAAAAAGGGACAAAGATTCAAAGGCTCAAAGGGACAAAGGGACAAAGGGACAAAGGGACAAAGTTTAAAAAAAAAAAAAAAAGCCGAACAAATGTTCGGCTTAATATTTTACGTCAGAAAAGAAACCTCTGAACCTTTGTAACTATGTATCTTTGAACCTAAGAAGTTTACGTTAGTAAACTTCCGACGCTTCTTTCAATTTCTCCATATTGTTTACCAACTGTAACTCGGCAACAATTTTTTGGATATCACCATTCATGATGTTTCCTAAATCGTAAAGCGTTAAACCAACTCTGTGATCTGTTACACGACCTTGAGCGTAGTTGTACGTACGAATTTTAGCCGAACGGTCACCAGAACTTACCTGAGAACTACGTTTTGTAGCATCTTCCTCTTGTTTTTTGGCTAATTCCATTTCGTATAAACGAGAACGTAATACGATTAAAGCTTTATCTTTATTTTTATGCTGCGATTTCTGATCCTGACATTGCGCCACTAATCCGGTTGGAATGTGCGTTAAACGTACAGCCGATTTCGTAGTATTTACAGATTGCCCTCCAGGTCCAGATGAACAGAAGAAATCTACACGAACGTCGTTCATATCAATTTGAACATCAAACTCTTCTGCTTCTGGTAAAACCATAACAGTAGCTGCCGATGTATGCACACGACCTTGCGTTTCTGTCTGCGGAACACGTTGTACACGGTGAACACCAGCTTCAAACTTCAAAGTTCCGTAAACATCCTCTCCCGAAACCTCAAAAATAACCTCTTTGAAACCTCCAGAAGTTCCTTCGTTCATATCTACAACCGAAGTTCTCCAGCCCATGCCTTCGCAATATTTAGTATACATTCTAAATAAATCCCCTGCAAAAATACTAGCTTCGTCCCCACCCGTTCCGGCGCGAATCTCAACCATTACATTTTTAGCATCTTCAGGATCTTTAGGAATCAACATAAATTTGATTTCCTCCTCTAGCTGCGGCAAGCGTTCTTTTGCTTCGTCAAGCTGCATTTTGGCCATTTCGGTCATATCAGCATCGCTTCCGTCCGCAATAATTTCGTTTGCTTCGTCAATATTTGCTAAAACAAGAATGTATTCTTCTCTCTTTTCAACCAGTGCTTTTATGCTTTTATATTCCTGGTTAAGCTGCACATAACGTTTTTGATCAGCAATAACATCCGGCTGAATAATCAAATCCGAAATCTCATCAAAACGCTGCTTTACATATTGAAGTCTATCTAACATTTTCTAATTCCTTTTATTGGACTGCAAAATTACAAAATTTTTGTGGAAAATTCTAGTGTTGATTTTTTGGGAATTTTCGCTAGAATATTTAGTGAAGTTATTGTTTAAAAAAGCTGTTTTATACTATAGATTAATCTTTTTAGACTTATTTATGAAATTACAAAGAAATTTTTCTTTTACATAGAGAATGTTCCTTCTATTAAAAGGAATTTGAAATCATTTAAAAGATTTATGGTTTTCCGTAACAACATTGAATTTAGGCAAGTTACTTTTAACAACTATATAATTAAATATGTCTTCATAAGAAAACAGGTGTTTTTACTTGGTAATTAGATTAAATTAAAAACGATGTTTGTCTTATACATATAAGTATTAAAAAAACAAATAAGCATTATTGTATGTAAAAGAATAAAAATAAGGTAACATATTTTAAAAAAAAACTATGATGAATACTATTGAATTTCATAAGTCCACTACAAAAGAACTCTTAGCGATTAAGGATAGAGTAAGAAACCTGATTACTCATTGGGGAGAAGATGGTAGATATCAGGAGGCAGTTATAAAAACTGTGATTCAAAGGTTTTTACCTGAAAAATTTAAAATTGGAACTGGTTTCGTTGTTAGACAGACTGGAATTAGAGGTGAACATGAAGCGTCAAAACAAATTGATTTAATTATATATGATACATCTTGCCCAATATTATTTAAGGAAAATGACTTTGTAATTCTAACACCAGATTCCATTTTAGGTATCATCGAAGTTAAAGCAAATGCAACAAATCAAGGTTTACAACAAATCGTTAAAAAATCAAATGAGAACGGAAAATTCATATTTGATGCTAAAACTGATAAATCCAAACCTATTTTCAATGGAATATTTTCATATGACTCAACGGTTAATAATGTTGACACAATAGCAACTTCAATAAAATTACCTTGGGATGAAATAAATCAAGATCCTAATAAACATAAATTTTGCGTTAATCATATTTCTTTAAATCAAAATTGGTTCTATAAGTTTTGGGAGCAAGAATTTAACGAGCTTCGAGATTCACATTTTATATATAAAATTGAGGAACTTTCATTTTCATTCTTCATCTCAAATTTAATGGACTGGATAGGTGGTAGATCTGTTTTAGAAAATAGTAATCTTTGGTTTCCTGTAGGTAAATCAATACAGGTTAAAAAAAAATTTCGTTAGAAGAAATTGGAAACAAAAAAGCATATAACAAAGGTTCTGTAACAATTTTGTTAACCTAAAGTGACAATGATTATATAAGTCTAGATTAAGTAAAATCATAAAACCAAATATTTAATGAAAAAAATAGACCTTCATACACATACCGTTTCAACCGTTAGTGACTATAGTTTTGATTTTGACCTTTCTAAAGTTATAGAATATGTTGATAAATTAAAAATTGATGCTCTAGCAGTAACAAACCATAATATATTTGACATGAAACAATACTATGAAATTAGGAATTCATTGAAAATTCCTGTTTTTCCTGGTATAGAAATTGATTTAGAGGGCGGACATTTATTATTGATTACTGATATTGACGAATTCGAAGTTTCTAACTTTGATGAAAAATGCAAAAAAGTTTCTGAAATAATTAAAACTAATACAGATACACTTACAATTGCTCAATTTCATGCTATATTCCATGATCTAAACAAATATATTCTTATTCCACATTATGACAAAAGTCCATCTATAAAACAAGAAACGATTAATGCGTTAAATCCACATATAACATCAGGTGAAGTTGCAAGTATATCAAAATTTAAAAGACTACTTAAAGAAGAGAATGATCTTGTTCCAGTCTTGTTCAGTGATATGCGTTTTAGAACAGACTTAAAAGATTTTCCAACACGACATACATTTATCGATTTAAAAGAAATATCCTTTGCCGGAATAAAATCTTGTTTGACAGATAAAGCTAAAATATCCCTGACCAAAGAAAGTGGAAATGATTTTTTTGAAGCAACTGATGAAGGTTTAGAGTTATCAACAGGTTTAAATATAATATTAGGAGAACGCTCATCAGGAAAAACCATAACTCTTAATAAAATTGCTTCATCATCAGGAAATGCAAAATATATAAGACAATTTTCACTACTTCAGGATGATGAAGCAATATTTAATAGAACAAATGATTCTCGATTAAGTATTATTCATAATAATTTTTTAAATGAATTTAAAACATCCATAGAAGATATAATTCAGATTGATATAACGCAAAACCATATTAACCTTGACAATTATATAGATTCACTCAAAAAATTTGCAACAGAAAGCGAAAAAAAAGATTTATATTCAAAATGCAATTTATTTAGTGAAGATGAATTTTCACTAAATGACATGAGTAATCTAGATAAGATTATTGAGTCAGTAATTACTTTAATTGATAATAACGAATATCAAGATATTATAACAAAGTACATTTCAAATGAAAATTTGATAAAATTATTGTTTGAATTAATTGAGAAATCAAGTATTTCTAAAATTGAAAACGAACAAAAAAAATGGCTTAATACAATCATAATCGACATACAGCGTGAGCTAAGAATAAAAACGACAAGTTCTTTTGTTGAAAATATTGATTTTTATAAAATTGCTCTAGATGAAATTAGAAAAAACAAATTTATTGATGTTGTTACCGAATTGAAAAAGGAAAGGCAAATTAATAAAGAGGAACTAGGAAAATTTTCTATTATCACTACTGCACATAGAATAGAAAGCGCGACTGATTTACAAAAAATAGGACGTGAAAAGAAGGTATATAGCAGTGCATTTAACAAGTATAATAATCCATACGAATATCTTTTAAAACTACAAGAGATAGGGATTGAAGATGCCAATTTGTATAAATTTTTTATCAGAATAGAATCTACAACATTGAACAAGGATGGATTTAAAGTATCTGGTGGAGAACGCTCAGAATTTAATTTGATTCATGAAATTAAAGATGCAATGAAATACGATATTCTTTTAATTGATGAACCTGAATCGTCATTTGACAATCTTTTCTTAAAAAAAGAAATTAATACATTAATTAAAGATATATCAGTATTAATGCCAGTTGTTGTTGTAACCCATAATAGTACTGTGGGTGCTTCAATAAAACCAAATTATATCGCTATTACACAAAAAAGTATTGAAAATAATGATATTGTTTATCGCATATTTACAGGATACCCATCTGATAAAGAACTAACTTGCTTAGATGGCAATAAAATCAAAAACTACGACACTATATTAAATTGCTTAGAAGCAGGAATTGATGCTTATACAGAACGTAAAAATCAAACTTATGAAATACTTAAAGATTAATAGTAATAAAGGTTATTATCGTATAGATACAACCGTTGACAATTGGACAGAAATTGACCAAATCAATAAAGATCACTTGCTTACTTTATTAAAGTTTGCATCAATAGAAAATTTCGAAATGGATGAATATGAAGATACATTACTTCAAAATCCTGCACACAACATAATTTACAAAAATATACATGGAAAGTTTAAAGATTTTCTAAATAATAAAACAAGATTTCAAGACAGCGTGGATGCAATGTACAAACAGGCAATCGACAAATATAAAGTGCAGGATTCAGAATAACACCTTCTTCGTTCGCACTAGTCAAACTTTATAAACAAAAAAATATCTAAAAGTTTTCTCAAAACCCGATAGCGCGGATTTGTAATCCGTGCCCACAACAATAAGACACAACAAAAAACATCAAAAATAAAAGCCACAAAATAATATAGCTTTTTTTATTACAAAAACACAAACTAATCTTTGTGGGCACGGATTACAAATCCGCGCTATCGGACGGATTATAGAAAATTTATACTGTATCAGACTGTAAATAAACCCGATAGCACGGATTTGCAATCCGTGCCCACAACAATAAGACACTACAAAAAACATCAAAAATAAAAGCTACAAAATCATGTAGCTTTTTTTAATACAAAAGCACAAACTAATCTTTGTGGGCACGGATTACAAATCCGCGCTATCGGATAAAATCTTGATAGCCGATTGACAATCCGGGCCGATGAAGTATTGGATGAATTGCATAAAGTTTTCTAAGTTAAAACCTAACACATTTTACCGTAATCTATTATAAAAAAAACTTTTACTAATCTTCTTTAAATCGTTGTTTTCTTTACTTTATTAAAAACTAAATCAAATTATTAATAGTAACTTTTTATTTTATGTTCAGAAAAAATAATTCAAAAAATCTTTTTGACAGATATGGAGATGATTTTATAAAAGATGATATTTGGGAAAGACGTAATAGGATGTCAAAAATGTTAGACGCAAGAAAAACGCCAAAGCGCTTTGAGTCTTCTTTTCATAAACCATTAGAAAGTAATCTTCCAAAACAAAGATCCTATAAACTTAGCAATTCTATCCATTTTATATATTCAAACTATGGTGTTATATTAACTGGTGACCAGAGGGATATTGCATTAAAAGAATTAATTAAAGCAAATCCTCATCTTAATATAAAGATGAAACTTAATGGAGAACTATCTGCCAAAACTAGAAAGGGGCAAAAACTAGACCCTGAAGAAGAGAAAATATATCTCGCCATAAAAGATCATACTGTAATTACTACCATTATAGCAACAGGCAACAAACTTACGCAATTTGGAGATCCAAATGTGGGCAATTTTTCTGGCAACTACACCGATAAAAAAGGAATTACGCACGCTACTCAAGAAATTAATGCCGAAGCATTATCCAAATGGGATAAGTTATCTGGAAACCCAGGAAAAACAACTAATCATGAAGTTTCTGAAGCCTATTATGGCGCTAAAATAGCACAACAGGAAGGAATTTTAAAAGTTGATCATGCTACAATGGCAGACGCCAATGACCCAGCATCTGTTTATTATAAAGCTCATAACGCAGAAGCTACAAAACAACCGGCTGGTTTTGAAAGAAAAATGTACGATATTAACAATAATAGAGTTGAAAACCCAGCTGATTACAGCGTTCCCTGCAATGTAACTAAAATTGACTACATAAATACGTCAAGCAAAAACATAGGTGAAACTTTTCATACCATAGAAAACCCTTAAATTATGAAGACTCTATTTTTACTATTATTTCCATTATTCATTTTTAGCCAGCAGAAAAAAGATTCGGTAAATTTTCATCTGCTTTCTGAATTTGCAATTAATAAAAAGGAAGTCGAAAAAAGAATCAATGGTAGAACATACAATAGACCTATTCTTGCAAAAGGAGATACACTATCCTGTTATGAGATTACTAAAATTGATTCTTTGGGTGTGTATTATTTAATTGAAGCCAAAAATTCGAGATTTATTTATAAGATCCTGAGTAAGAAAAGCTATAGTGCCACCTGCAAAAGAAATATAAAAGTTGGGAAAATATATCAGCTAGATCTCAGAAGTATTGATGATATGAATTCAAGGACGCATATAAACCCTAATAGAATTGGTTTTCCTCTAGGACTGGTGTGTGGAAGCATTAGTGAAAATGATACAGAATATTATGATCTATATGGAGAATATAGAATAATGTATCCATTGTATAATCAGGCATTAAATCTAAGTGGACTATGCTATATAAATAGTCCTTGAGATTCTGAAAAAAAATATAAAAATTGTCAGGTAAAAACCTAGAAATAACTTTTCATACCATAGAAAACCCTTAAATTATGAAGACTCTATTATTACTATTGTTTCCGTTATTCATTTTTAGTCAACAGAAAAAAAAATTGGTAAATTTTCATTTACTTTCTGAATTTGCAGTTAATAAAAACGAAGAAAACAGAACAACAAACAATAAGATATATGCTAGACCTATTCTGGCGAAAGGAGATACACTATCGTGTTATGAGATTACTAAAATTGATTCTTTGGGTATATATTATTTAATTGAAGCCAAAAATTCAAAATATGTTTATAAGATCGTGAGTGAGAAAAAAAATGCTGCAACCTGCAAAACTAACATAAAAGTTGGAAAAGTATATCAACTAGATCTCAGAAGTGTTGATGATAAATGTTCAAGGACACATATCGATCCCGATAAAATTGGTTTTCCTCGTCCAATGTCTAGTGGAAGTTTGGGTAAAAATGATATGGTAGTGTATGATTTTTATGGAGAATACAGAATAATGTATGGATTGTATAATGAGGCATTAAATTTAAATGGATTGTGCTACACAAATACTCTTAATAATTCTAGAATAAATATAAGAAGTTTCAGGTAAAACCTGAGCGAAACTTTTCATATCATACAAAAATCTTAAATTATGAAGACTATACTATTACTATTGTTACCAGATCGCGCAGATATGCCTGTCCAGTTCGTTACCAAATCGCGCAGATATATCTTTACAATTAGTTAGCGCAGATTTGCAATCTGTGCCCGCAACAGTAAAACACAATACAAATCATAAAAACAAAAAGCTACAAAATCATGTAGCTTTTTTTTATATTTACAAAGAGAACAAACCAATCTTTGCGGGCACGGATTGCAAATCCGCGCTATCGGATCAAGAGATTGCTAATAGCGACTATGATTTAGTTGGTTTAACTACTATTTTAAAAATTTGTGAAGAAAACCCGATAGCGCGGATTTGCAATCCGTGCCCACAACAATAAGACACAACAAAAAACATCAAAAATAAAAGCTACAAAATCATGTAGCTTTTTTTATTACAAAAACACAAACTAATCTTTGTGGGCACGGATTACAAATCCGCGCTATCGGATTGGCGATTTTGCATGTAGAATTTGTTGTGTGATTCTTCGTTCCTCAGAATGACAAAACTTTGCGTTTATCCACAACAGTAAGACACAATACGAATCAGCAAAAACAAAAAGCTACAAAATCATGTAGCTTTTTTATATTTACAAACAGAACAAACCAATCTTTGCGGGCACGGATTGCAAATCCACGCTAGTGGACATATACAAACCTTTACGAGAAAAAATCACTCCATATTCCCTAAAATTTAATTACAATTCATGCGAAATTCAACAAAAATCCTACTTGCTATTCTCCTTTTTATTATAGGAATCGGAACAAATATTGTTACCTCAGGAATGAACAATACAGTAATTTCATTAATAAGCTTTATGACTTATGTTTTAAGTTTCAGTTATATCATTTATATAGCAACAAAAAAAAATAAATAATAACCTTAACCCGATCGCGCAGATATATCTCTACAATTCGCCCAGCCCGGATAGCGCGGATTTGTAATCCGTGCCCACAACAATAAGACACAACAAAAACATCAAAAATAAAAGCTACAAAATAATGTAGCTTTTTTATTACAAAATCACAAACTAATCTTTGTGGGCACGGATTACAAATCCGCGCTATCGGAAAATTTACACTGTATCAGTCTGTAAATAAACCTTATGCAAATCATCCAATAACTCCATTTCTTCTTCTGGCAGAAGCTGTAATGCTATTTCAAGTAAAGTCAATACATTAATATCTGTTTCTTTATGAAAAACGGCTAAACTTCTCGCTTCTTTATTCATTAGTACAATACTGGCTTTTAGCAAATCTGAAACTATTAGATTTAATTCGTTATAAGAAGAAACTTTTAGCGGTATTGTATATGAACTATCTTCTTTATGCTTTAGTTTTAGTTTGGTGAAATAATTTCTTTTACTCATTAATTCTGATATTTTATCTTCATTTTGCATTTTCATATATTATAAGATTTGATTTACAATTTTAAACAAATATATAAAAAAATCAGCGACATACAACCGACTGTTTACATTCACTTAAAAACAATCGATTACTTGTAATTTCATTTCTATGAAAAGAGAAAGAAAAAGTGAAATTCCAGAAGTTGTAAAAGAACTGGGAATCAAGATAAAAGATGTAATTCAAGAAAAAAAATTCAAGCAAAGAGAGGTGGCTCATGATGCTGAAATGGATGTAGAAAGTTTAAGAAAATACATTAAAGGTTCTCAAGAAATGAAAATAAGCACTATGTTTAAAATAGCACAAGCTTTAAAAATTCATCCAAGTGAATTAATTAAGGATTTGTAATCTTATATTTATTTATATGAAGAATGTAGTTTACCTGATATTTTTTGTGATTTTTAGCGGCTGTAACAGTAACACTCCGAAGGATTTAACAAAAAAACCTGAACCAACAGAATTAATTGGAGAATGGAAGCTTGATTTAGCAAGTTACAATGCAATGATGCATTATGGTTATAAATGCAATGACGTTAGGTTAACATTAAATGAAGATGGAAGTTTTGAGACCGAAAATTTTCCTAATGTAATTAATAAAGTAACTAAGGAACAATATGCAGACTGTCAATCTATTGATGGAGAATGGAGTATCGAAAAAAGATTTTCTAAAGAGAAATGGGCTGTGCTTTTAAAATTTGATAAATATCAAATTTATGGAGGAAACAACTTAATTCTTTTTGAAGTATTAATGGAAAATAAAAAACTTATTTTAAGGCACTCCTTTTTAGATTACAAAGATTTAAATTCAGAGGAAAGACTGCAATTTTTTAAAATAGAACATCAAAATTCATCACGCTAGCAGGTTAAAAACATTCCGTAAGAAAAATCTATATTTATAAAGCAAATTTATAGGAAGATGAAAATACACACCACCAACTATTTTGATACTTTTATAGAAACAGCAGAAGACAGCAAAGTTTCTCAGGGAACAAAACCGCCAAGCAAAGACAAAAAAACAGTTGCAGAAATGCAATACGAACTCATTAGCAAAAATCCGTATAAATATACCTCAGACGATGTTCTTTTTCAGGTATTTGCTGACAGAAATGATTTAACAAAAAGTGAATACGAAAAAGCCAGAGAAGATTTTTTTTCTAAGGGACAAGCTTGTTTTCGCGCCTCACCTCTTTCAAAAACATATGGTTTTGGAATCCATAATGACCATAATGGAAAAATAGCCATTTTCGGCATGGAAACAGACGAATACCTAAAGTTTTTAAAAGATCCCAAAATCAAAAAAGTAAAGGCCATGAAATCTGCTCGATAATTTCTCGCGTCAGTGACGAATACAGCGTGAGAAATTAATAATCAATCTCAATCCAAAATGAAAAAAATTATACCACAGCAAAAGTGGAGTTATCACGACAAAACTTTAAAAAACAAGTTATTAAAACTTATAGTTTGCTGTTTGGCTAGTGTAATTATCAACTTCTTATTTGAGTCTAAAAATTTTGATAAAAGCGATATTGTGTTTTCAATCATCTTTGGAATTGCAATATGGGGGCTTTTGATAGCACAAAAAAAAATCTAAAAACCATATAATTGGAATTTAAAATGACTGAACCAAAAAAGAAAAACTGGCTCAAAATAATTGTCGAGAATTTACTTAGTATTATTTTGGATTGGAAATAACAGCTTGCTTTTTTCGTTATATTTCATTCAAAATCAAGCCACAACACATTCCATATTTTTTTCTTCCATTATCTGCATATCAATTATTTTTTGAGCGATAGTTCCTCTTTCAAATAAGCGTATGAATTTAAAAACGGCACTAACAAAATATCCCGGGTTTGAAACTAATCGGGCGATTTCTGTTATTCTTTCATCTCTTAGCTTTATACAGGCTTCTATTTCGTTTTCTGGAACTGCCACAAATTCATTGGCAAATTTCCAGGCTCCGTTTCTTGCTTCTTCCATACTGAAATCAATAAAGAAATTATCTATTTTTCCTGTGTATTTTAGTATCCAAGTTAGCGTGGGCCAAATTTTAATTAAACATTTTTCCACACCGCCTACTAAATTGCTAAGTATAAAGTTTATTTGGTCAAAATCATGTTTTAAATCTGCAATATCTTCCACTGTGCTGACTTGAGCCGAGGCAATTCCTAAATCAAGGTTTACGTGTGCATTAATTCCCAGTAGTAAATGCTGCAGAACTATTGGCCAGAATTTTTCGGCTTGTTCAAAGGCAAATCCCCAGCATTCAGATGGTTTTTCTTTAGCTTGGTATTGATAATAGGCTTTTAAATATCGGTTAGCAAAAATAACATCCAGTTTTTCCATTCGTTCGCCGTTTTGAAAAGAACCAGCAGCGATACCTTGTTTAACTCTTATAGTAACTTCACGATAAAGAATAGCAAATAAACCTATATTGCTTTGATCAATCTTTGATTTTTCTATTATTTCATCCAAAAACTGAATTACTTCATCAATAGTATTTGCTTGTTTCATAATCGTTTAGTGTTGGTTATTAGTCAAATTGAGAGCAACTAATATAATTATTTTAATCTTTCAATGCTTATTTTTTGAAGTAATTATCTTATTATTTTTAATGCAAAAAAATATCCCAAAAGAAAACTCTTTTGGGATGTTACTAACTTAAATGAAAACAATATTATGCCTCTACTTCTACCTTTAAAATTTCTAATTTTAAATTCCCTTTTTTAGCCGGCCATTCTATAAGATCTCCTACTTTGTAGCCAACCATTGCAATACCTTCATCAGAAAGAACTGAGATTTTGTTTTTACTTACTTTTACTTTTTCGGGACCAACCAGAAGAATTGTTTTTTCTTCATTATTGGTGTGGTCTTTATAAGTTATTTTTCGGTTTATGGAAACAATATCTTCCGGCAGATTTTTTCTCAATACCTGAGATGCATTTTTTAACTGTCCAAGTAACAATTCTTCTTCCTGAGGCGTTACTTTTTTTCTTCTTACGTGATCTTTAATTAAATCGTATGTTCCTGTGGTTAATATAATATTGTGTGACATGACTTTCTTGTTTGCTTCATTTCCATACAGTATGATATATAACTCTTCACTGAATAGCATAAGGCTTTCAGTGATATCATATCCTAAAAAAATTGAAGATTAATAAATAACTATAATATAAGAGTTCCCTGCCTAGAGTTGCGACAGGGCAAAATGAATAAACTCTTTTGAACTTTTTAAGAAAGTATCATCATGCAAATACAATAATGTGCACATCAGGCACATTAAACAGCTGTTTACTAAATATGAATTTGCAGTTATCATTTTATAATTATAATTGTTCTGCAAGATACATTTTATTTCTTACAAAAAACAATAAAAAAACAACACCAAATTACTTTTATAAAAAACATAAATTTCATAAAAAATGCTTTACGGTTTTTCCGTAAAACAATTGTAAATAAATAGGTTATTTTTAACAAATAGATTTATTATACATTTTAGCTTGTTACTATTTTATTTTAAAAAACCTTAAAAACACAATTAAAACCACTTACATTTTTTATGGTTTAACAGCTAGATTTTATAATAAATACTTCAAAAAATTTCCTAAACAAATTAATTTGAAAAATTATGAAAAAAATGAAAAACCAATTATTTGGTAAATCAATGCTGTTTGCTTTTGCAATTTCAGCCCTGTTTTTATTTCAAAATTGTTCTGATGAAAATCCTGATTCGAACAGTACAGAAAGCGCATTAAAAGATTCCCCTGTTGTTGATAAACTTATTGAAATGGGGTTCGCAAAAGAAAGAATTACAGAATATGAAAATTTCTATTTGGTTGAGGGCGATTTAATGTTTTCTAAAGACATAAAATCTTATTCAAAAAGTATTACTGACAGACATGCACATACCAACAATTTGGTTTCACAAACCAATGTTACTTCTATGACAGTTTATGTAGCCCCATCAATTCCAACTGGCGGAGCCGACGACTGGAGAGCTGCCATTAACAATGCTATTAACGACTTGAATACTATTTCTGGATCTAAAGTTAATTTTGAAATTTCTACAAGTCCTTCATCTGATATAATTATTCAGAGTGACGGGAATCAATTGGCTGACAATGTTATAGCAAGTGCGGGTTTCCCAACAAATAACCAGCCTTATAATCAGGTTATTATAAATCTAGATTTTTTAAGCAATGTTACGGTTACCGAAAGTAGTAAACGCTACAATATTGTACACGAACTAGGTCATTGTATAGGTTTACGACACACAAACTGGGATATTAGAGGTGAAACGGCAGGAACTGTTGGTGCAAACCTGATACCGAATACGCCAAATCAGGATCCAAATTCTGTAATGAACGGCGGAACTGCCAATTACGAATGGAGCGGGTTTTCAACTTACGATTTAATAGCCATCAAATACTTGTACCCAGAGCCTGTAATTTTACCTCAAATAACGGCATCTGGTCCAAGTTATCTGTCATCTGGAATCAGTTTATTTACATGGACATATACAGGAAATTTAGCAAATGCCGATTTAGACAGTATTATTTGGTGGTACTCAAAAGTAAATGGCGCTGGAGCTCCTTATGGCATTGGCTGGGGTGCAACCGGCTATTTTATGGCTGTTGCCGATACTTTTTATTCTGACCCGGGATTACAAACTTCTAATTTTATAATCTATTATACCATACGAGATACAAGCGGCAATCTTTATAGAAGCCCTGACTACAACATTATGAAAAAAGGAAAATTTAAACTAGAAGGTTCACTATAATACAAAAGCGCAAATGTCTCTGACTTTGCGCTTTTTTTATTTTTCTAGATAATTGCATATAATTGATGTATCCCATCAAATATTTATATGTTTTTTATTATCGTATATGACCTACGTTAAATGTCATATATTTGTTATAATCTAATTATAAGCCTATAAACATCGTACATGGAAGAAAAATTTTGCTGGCGTTGTAATATGAAAGTCAAAATGCTCGATGATAATGAATTCAAATTATGTAGAGAAGCATTGTTTCATGGAAAAAAAATCGTTGAAGAAGAATTAGAAAATAGAAATATTAAAAATCATATTTGGCTGGACAAAATTGAAACGTTTGAAAAATATCGTTATATGCTTGAAATGTATCGAGTATTAACAGGAGAATACGAACCAAATCCTTTGCCTATTTTACATCATCAAATAAGTCAATTTGGAAAAGATTGTCCAAATTGTGAAAAACCTTTCAGAACTCCAAGAGCAATTTATTGTCCAAGTTGTGGTTATAGCTCCAAAAACTTGACAAAAATCTAGGAATGACAGATTAATAAAAGTTTAAACATGGAAAATTTCGACTGGACATCTTTCACCAAAAAAATAGCAATTAAGGCTAAACTCAGCGACATTTATAATGCCTGGACAATAGCCCATGAATTAGAAAAATGGTTTCTCGAAAAAGTATCTTTTTTTGATGCAAACCAGCAACCAATTGCTAAAGATAAAAACGCTGTAGAAAGCAATACTTACGATTGGCTTTGGTATTTGTATAAAGATGCCATGAAAGGAAAAATTATCACTGCCAACGGAAAAGACGAATTGCAATTTACTTTTGAAGGAAGTTGTCTTGTAGATATAAAACTAAGCGAAACAAATGGTTATACAATAGTTGAACTTCGTCAGCATAATATTGCTGCAGATGATTATTCTAAACAATATATCAGACTTGGCTGTTCAAATGGCTGGGGTTTTTATTTGGTTAATCTTAAATCAGTTTACGAAGGCGGTTTAGATTTACGCAACAAAGATGAGAATCTGAATCCTATGATTAACAATTAGAAACAACAATCAGTATATCAAACATCTACCTAATAAAAACAACCTAAAATCTGGACTTTTAAAGACATAAAATTTGGACTTTTAAAGACATAAAATTTGGACTTTATAGCAAAATAAGCTGTTCGTTTTAATCTGAACTTTGCAGTATTAAAACTTAAAAAAATGACAAATTCAGAAAAAAACAAAACAGTTTTGGTTACAGGCGGTTCAGGTTTTATTGCCGTTCATTGCATTTTAAAATTATTGAAAGAAGGCTATTCGGTAAAAACAACGCTTCGTTCCTTAAATAGACAAGACGAAGTAAAACAAATGCTTAAAGTGGGCGGTATTAGCACATTTGAGAATCTTTCATTTATTCAGGCTGATCTTTCAAGCGACAAAAATTGGGATGAAGCAGTAAAAGGCTGCGAGTTTGTACTACATGTTGCCTCTCCTACTCCGGCGATTCAGTTTACACACGAAGACGAATTAATTAATCCGGCAAAAGACGGCGTTTTAAGAGTCCTTAAAGCTTCAAGAGATGCCAATGTAAAACGAGTAGTTTTAACTTCTGCTTTCGGTGCTGTCGGTATGGGACACAAAAACCGTAAAAAGCCATACACCGAAGAAGACTGGACAAACATTGACAGTAATATTCATGCGTATCAAAAATCAAAAACCATTGCAGAACAAACTGCTTGGGAATTTATAAAAAATGAAGGCGGAAATCTGGAACTTTCGGCAGTAAATCCGGTTGGTGTCATGGGGCCATTATTAGGCGCAGATTATTCGCATTCGCATCAAATGATTAAACAAATGCTGGAAGGTGACATTAAAGCCTGTCCAAAAATCAGTTCTTGTTACATCGATGTACGCGATGTTGCCGATTTGCATTTACTAGCAATGACAGATCCTAAAGCAAATGGCGAACGCTTTTTAGCCACTACAGGAAATGTTTTATCCATGCTTGATGTCGCTAAAATTCTTAAAAACAAATTAGGCAATGAAGCTGATAAAGTTCCAACAAAAGAGCTGCCTAACTGGGTTTTAAAAGCTAGCGCATTAAAAAAACCATCGTTAAAAATGCTGGTTACTTTACTGGGACAATACATGCAGGCCAGCGGAGAAAAAGCAAAAAAAACATTAAATTGGTCTCCACGTTCAAATGAAGAAGCAATTTTAGCAACTGCCGAAAGTCTATTAAAATTAGGTCTAATCAAAAAATAAAAAGATGAAAGTAATCATAACAGGAGCCACAGGAATGGTTGGCGAAGGTATTTTATTTGAGTGTTTAGAAAACGAAAATGAAGAAGAAGTACTGATCGTAAATAGAAAACATTACGATCTCGATCATCCTAAATTAAAAGAACTTCTTGTACCTGACTTTTTACAATTAGAAAATTTCTCTGAACATTTAAAAGGTTATGACGCCTGTTTTTACTGTGCAGGAATTAGTTCTGTCGGCAAAAAAGAAGAAGAGTTTACCCGAATTACTTATGATACAACACTTGCTTTTGCAGACCAATTATTACAGTTGAATCCTGATATGATTTTCATTTTTGTTTCCGGTAACAGAACAGACAGTTCTGAAAAAGGAAAAGTAATGTGGGCCAGAGTTAAAGGCAAAACAGAAAATGCCCTGATGAAATTATATGGCAAAAATCAATATAATTTTCGTCCGGCGATCATGAAAGGAACTAAAGGACAGGCAAATGTAAAAACAATCTACAAAATATTAGGGCCGATAATTGCACCATTTTTTCCGCAAAAAACATTGACACTTCAACAAGTAGGGCGCGCTATGATTCATGTGGTTTCTAAAGGATATCCAAAACAAATTCTAGAAGTAGATGATATTGATCAATTAGCAAAACAATAAAAATTCTGAAAAATGAAAGAAACTGCTATATCTGCCTGTTATGTAAGTCCTTCACTTAATAATGAGCAATTTGTTCCTGAGCATTGCTTTATGTATTTAGTTTCGGGTTCGATGCTGGCTTACGACGGAAGTAAAGAATACAAAATTAAACCCGGAGATTTTGGTATTGCAAGAAGAAATCATTTAGCAAAATATACCAAACAACCTGATAATGGTGAGTTTAAAAAAATCTACATTTTGTTTGAACAGGATTTTTTAAAAGAGTTTAATGAAAAATATCAATTTAAAGTCGAAAGTGAGAAACCGACAAATGGTATTATAGCATTAACTAAAAATGCATTAACTAAAAATTTCATTCAGTCGCTTACTCCTTATTTCAACGAAAAGGGCACAATTGATGATCAGTTTTTGAATGTAAAACGCACCGAATTACTGCTTGTACTATTAAAAGTTAATCCTGAACTGGCCAATATTTTGTTTGATTTTGGCAGTCCCGAAAAAATAGACCTTGAAGCTTTTATGATTCAAAATTTCAGGTTTAATGTAAGCATAGAACGCTTTGCTTACTTAACAGGACGCAGTTTGTCGGCTTTTAAAAGAGATTTCGAAAAAATATTTAATGCTACTCCAAGTCATTGGCTGGTTCAAAAACGACTTGAAGAAGCGTATCATTTAATTGATAAAAAGAACAAAAGGCCGTCTGACATTTATCTTGACTTAGGTTTTGAGAACTTTTCCCATTTTTCGTTTGCATTCAAAAAACTGTTTGGACATTCGCCAACACAGCTTATTGAAACGAAGAAAAATAATTAATTAAAATTGAAAGTTTAAGTCTGTAAACGCACCTTTTATTTTGGAGCATAACGATTGTGATCATACGATTTTCTCTCTGAGATATATTGTATAATAAGGTTCTTTTTCTGGTCGTCGGTCAAATTTTGAGTATAATTTTTAGCCACTACAACCTCAAGTCTGTTTAATTCATCCGTTGATAAATTATCAAAATAAGAAAGTACTAGTTCCTTATTTTCGAGCTCGTTAATATCAACATAAGGAACTACTTCCGGTCCTGTAGTAATTGCTTCCTTTTTCTTGGAAACATTTATTTTTTCTACTTTTTCAGATTCCTTCTGAGATGAAACTTTAGCTTTAGTAAGGTTCACATTTTCATTTATTTCAACTTTTAACGTCGAAGATAATTCAGCATAATTCATTTGAGAAGTCGCTTTCAAAATATACCCTAAAACCGCAGCCACAATTGCTTTTGGTAAAAACACAATGAAATCGCTGTCAATAATCGATACTGCCTGAAGCGCAGAACCAACTCCAAGTATGATAAGCGAAAAACCTAAAACCATGAAAAGATCTTTCAAAATAACATTAATTTTTCTGATACGATTTCCTAATAAAATAGTAACCACTATCATTACAATATTAGAGAGAATCAGCAATATTGCACTCGAAATAGAGGTTGAAGCAAAAGAAGCTAATGAATTAAAACCTTGCTCTTCTTGTGCGAAATATATTGGTATTGAACTGAATAAAACCGAACCTAAAGAATAAATTGGTATTGCCAGGAAAACCAAAGATATAATTATTAATGAATCGGCTTTGCCATATTTAAGCACTCTATTTAAAAAAAGTTTAAAAACCATTAGTATTCCAAACCAAATCACAGTGCTAAAAACCGCAAAACCATTTGCTAAAAAACCATGAAACCAGGTTTTGTCTACATAAAAAAATTGTTTGTAAATGGCAAAGACAATAATTAAAGCTGCATAGATATAGGCAATTAATGCGGTAGTATTATAAATTTTTGGCAAACTGGTTTCTTGGGTAGAATTACTCATAAGGTTCGTAGGTTTCTGAAGTGGTTATTTGGGAGTTAAATTTTATTTTGATCAAAAATATATAAATTTAATTAGAAATCATTAGAAGATTTTTTTCGGTTCACAGAAGCTTATCTTTCGTAAATATAATCTGAATCTATTTTATCAGATTAGCATTTTTAATCGTATTTTCGTTTAACTAAAAATAGCATTTAACGTACTCTCAAATAAAAATGAAAACTTATTTTGTTGACTCATTTACAAATGAAAAATTTAAAGGAAATCCAGCTGCGGTTTGTCTTCCCGATACAGAATTAGATGCAGAAAGTATGCAAAACATTGCAACCGAAATTGGTTTTTCGGAAACTGCTTTTATAAAACAAATAAAAAACAATACATATAGTATTAGATTTTTTAGTCCGAAAACAGAAATTCCGTTATGCGGACATGCAACATTGGCTTCGTCTAAAATTCTTTTCAGCACCACTGCATTAAACAGCATAAAATTTATCAACTGCGATAATGTTGAATTGAATATTGAAAAAGAAGCGAATAAAATCAAAATGCAATTTCCTGTTTATGACACAGAACAAACAGAAGTTCCTCAAAAACTCCTTGACGCTCTTGGAATTTCTGAAACTGTCGAAAAAAGGTACAGCCCAAATAACAAAATAATTTTACTCGAGATTGAAAGCGCTAAGGAACTGGCAAATTTAAACCCAGATTTCACAGCCTTGATAAACTCACATACCGGAATAAACGGTGTGCTTGTAACTGCTGTTTCAGACAACGAAAATTTTGATTTTCATTACCGATATTTTTGGCCTTGGGCTGGAACTAATGAAGATCCTGTAACTGGTGGAATTCAAACTTTTTTGACAAAATATTGGGCCATAAAACTCAATAAAACAAAATTGAACGCTTACCAGTCTTCTCAAAGAACCGGGACTATGAGTACAGAACTTTTACAAGACAAGGTTTATATTCTTGGAGAAGCGGTAATTGTTTTAGAAGGTGAATTTATTTTATAAATCTTAAAAAAACTATGAAAGCATTAATTACTACTTTATTTTTAATTTGCAGTATCACTTTATCTGCCCAATCAAATCAATTTGCGGGCGCTTATTCGCGTTCACTTTCTGAAGAGGGAAAACATATAATTGAATATAAACTGACCTTAAATCAAGATGGAACATTTGTATTTCATTCGTATTCTAAACTTCAAGGCGGAACTCCGCCGGAAGAAAATAAATACGGAAAAGGGAAATGGAGCGTAAAGGACAATATGATTACTTTTTCTGCCAATAAAAAAGAGGACTTTGACGAAAAATATACTTTAGATTTTAATAATTCTACAGCCAGGTTTGTAGCTAAAAATCCCAGAGATAAAAGTGATAAAGTCGTGAAAACGAAACTTCAATTCTTAGAATCTGAAATTAATTGGATGAGAAGAATTGATGTTTTTAGAATATAAAAGATGGAAAAAAACTTCAAATTTGGAATTATAATATTATTAATAAGTTGTATAACCAGCTGCAAGAAAAATAATCCAGACTTCAAATTTTATTCTTGTGAATTTGATCAATCTCAATATAACAATCCAATATATTACAGCAAATGGATTGATAATAAAGAAGATGCTCTTAAAACGAAACTTACTTTTGTAGATTCAAATCTAAACGAAAGAAACTTAGACAGTCTATATAAAGAAACTGCACAACATTTATTTATAATTGGAGGCGGCGGCATGTACGTTCCGGTGGAAAATTGTTCAGTAGAAATTAAAAATGATACCATTCAAATAAATTTTAATGGAAATCATATTCATGAACCTGTAGGTGAAGCTGCTTCGTCTTTTGTCTGCTTAGAAATCAACAGAAAAAAATATCCTAATTATAAAAATATGAAAGTAACTTATATAGATACCGATTTGTAAAATGAAAATTATATTAGAAAGAAATTTAGATTTCAGACAATTTCAAAATCTGATTATCCTGACGTTTATAACTGGAATGCTATTTCTTGGAATGCTTAATTCCGCAAGTTTCAAATCTTATTATATTATTGAAAGTATTTTGTTTCTATTATGCCTTATATTCATTTCAATTTTATTTACTAAGAAAGGTTTTTTTGTAGAAAATCAAAAGCTTTATAAAGTTATTTTCTTATTCGGGTTTAGATTAAAAAGAACCTTAATAGAAACTTCAAATTTTCAACAGTTTTCCATAATAAAAGGTAAACTTTCTACTAATTACTCCTATTCAAACGACATTAAAGAATTACACAACTGGGAACCTGATTTAAATTATTCTGTAAACTGTTTTACTATATTCATTATTGATGAAAGTAAAAGTTATAATAAAAAAGTTTTGACTTTGACTAAACCGGAAAAAGTAAAATTGGCAATTGATTTTATCGTTAAAAATACACATCTTACCTTGTACTAAAAGAAAAGAATAAAAGCTGTGGTAAATTAATCGAAAAAACTTTACTTAAAACTAAAACGTCTGACGACAAAAATTCGATTGCATATCTCTACAATGTTACTTATCAGAATATAAAAACTACAGAAGAAATTCTAATTGTTAGAGAATCGAAAGATCATAATTTTCAAGTTTATGTTTATAATATTAAGAAAGCAGTAGACTAAGTGAGATTGCTTCATTCCAAGGACAAAACTTTGTGCCTTCGCGAGAACCAACACACCAACACAAAAACTTAGAATCTTAGAATCTTAGAATCTTAGAACTTTAGTAACTCTTTTTGTTGGTTTTATACCTAAATATGACGGACTTACGACATTTTTTTTGTAGTCACTTTCTTAATTATCTACTTTCAGGTATTCAAAAGAAATAATTACAAAATTAACTAAAGCTCCTTATTATGAAAACTACAAAAATGGTATTACTTTTTATCATAATAATCTCATTTGGTGCCTGCAAAAAGGACTCAAAGGGAGAAAAAGATAATTATACAACTGTAAAGGAAAGTGCTGCAGCTTCTGAGTGTTTAGCTCCTGCTAATTGGTTTACGATCGTAAACAATACGCGCCAAACTCCTCCACCAAATGAAGGACCAACAAGCGTATTTGCCAACAATGCAACAGTAACAAATTGCGACTTTCATCAATGGTCATGGCAAAAATTTCTTTGGCTGACTAATGAGGTTAACGGACAACCGCAATTCATTACTAACCTGATTCAGGTGAATGCCGCAGGTCAGAGATTAAACCCAAGCAGCGGGATTGTTTTAACAGATACTGCTCAGGCAAGTGGTAGTACTGATATCTTAAAAACGCCAAATTATCCATCGGGTGTTCCTAAATCGACTACGGTGTATTATTCTATATTTATGGACAAACTTATGTATGGAACTATGCTAAAATATGGTCCAATAGCAAAAAATGACCCTACTAAATTAAAAGATATAGCTTTTCCTGTAGGTTCATTAGAACTTAAAACTTCCTGGATCGATGCAAGCGTTCTTAAAGATTCTTCTTCTTATTTTGTTACTCAGGGAGTAATAAATGGAGTAAAAACAAAAGTAGCACTTTTGGGAATGCACGTAGTTGGAATTGTAGAAAATCATCCTGAATTTGTGTGGGCTACTTTTGAACACGAAAATCTTGCACCTGCTTACGATTGGTCAAAAGCAACGCCAACAACTGATGCGCCGGTGACGAGTACAGTTGATTACCCATTTTTTAATAAAGCCAGTACGGCAACGGTTACCAATATAACCTCAGGAAATGGAATTTATACCGATGTTTTTTCTGTTTACAAATATGGAGTTCCTGTTGAAAAAGCAATGAAAGGCACTCATAATGTTCAGCTTTTTATGCAAACCAGCCAAAATGGTTCACAAAACTTAAATAATATCCGTACTATTAATCAAAGTGTTAAAACACAGCTAAAAGGTATCTGGAACAATTATTTCTACAATGGTTCATTATGGATAAATACTGCAGGATACAATAGTACTCCGGCACAAGCGGCTTTATTAGATTCTTTGAGTTATGATCTTTCAAATTCTGCTCCTGGAAAATTAACCAGAGGTTCGGTTTCAGCCTACAATATTACTATGGAAACTTATGTTCAGGTAGGTTTTAATCCAACATCAATACACGGGAATTCGGTATCTAATCTTGTTAATTGTTTCTCTTGTCACAACACATATTATAAATCAAATCTTTCTCCTCTTTTTATAAGTCATGTATTTACAGGATATGTAGGAGGTCTACAAGGGTTAAACAGAAAACAAATCAAAGACGAACATGTTAAAGACATTGTTAAACAATTCAATTTGCGTCTAAAATTAAGAACCAAACAATAAGCTGTTTTACTTTTAAATCTAATTAATATAAAAACCACAAGCTTCCGTTTGTGGTTTTTATGCTTTATTGATGAATTATAAGATTAAAAATTCTATTCGATTTTTTAAGTTATAGTGTGCAGATGTTGCTCAAATCTCTTTTAAATCTGCGTGAAACAAAAAACCTTTGCGAGTTTACAACTTTGTAACTTTGCCTCTTTAAATTTCAATACCACTTTTTAAATTCCTAATTTCGCTTTCGAATAAGAAAGAGAAAAATGAAGGTATGTATTGCTGAGAAACCAAGTGTAGCACGTGAAATCGCATCTGTTTTGGGCGCCAATACCAAACACGATGGATATTATGAAGGCAACGGTTATGCCGTAACCTACACTTTTGGGCATTTATGTACTTTAAAAGAACCTAACGATTACAAACCGCACTGGAAAAGCTGGGATTTAAATAACTTACCAATGCTTCCTGAAAAGTTCGAAACCAAAGTTGTTCAGAATTCGGGAATTCAAAAACAGTTTAAAATCATCAAAAGTCTTTTCGATAAAGCCGAATTAGTCATAAACTGCGGGGATGCCGGACAGGAAGGAGAATTAATCCAGCGCTGGGTAATGAACGAAGCACATTACAAAGGCGAAATAAAACGCTTGTGGATTTCATCCCTAACAACCGAAGCCATAAAAGAAGGTTTTGACAACTTAAAACCATCTGAAAACTACGATAATTTATTCTACGCCGGATTTTCAAGAGCGATTGGCGACTGGCTTCTCGGAATGAATGCTACACGTTTGTATACTGTAAAACATGGCGGTTACAAACAAGTTTTATCTATTGGACGTGTACAGACGCCAACATTAGCAATGGTTGTAGACCGATTTAAAGAAATCGAAAACTTTAAACCTCAACCCTATTGGGAATTGCAGACTTTGTATAGAGAAACACTTTTTAGTTATGAAGAAGGACGTTTTCTGAAAAAAGAAGACGGAGAAATTCTGGCTGAAAAAGTTAAAGAAAGTGACTTCGAAATTGTTTCTGTTGATAAAAAAAACGGAAACGAATACGCACCAAAACTTTTTGACTTAACAGGTTTACAGGTTTATTGCAATCAAAAATTTGGATTTTCTGCAGAAGAAACGCTTAAAATCGCACAGACTTTATACGAGCAAAAAGCGATTACATATCCCAGAGTAGATACGACTTTTCTGCCGGGAGATATTTATCCGAAAGTACCGGGAATTCTACAAAAACTGACGAATTATAGTCATTTAACAGAACCGCTTTTAGGAAAGAAAATTAAAAAATCTCCAAAGGTTTTTAACGATAAAAAAGTAACCGATCACCACGCAATTATTCCAACGGGAATCGAAATTAATCTGCCGTACAATCAGCAGCAGGTTTATGATATAATTGTAAAACGTTTTATTGCGGTTTTTTATGATGATTGTCTCGTTGCCAACACCACAGTCATAGGAAAAGCTGCCGATGTTACTTTTAAAGCCACAGGAAAAGAAATCCTGAAAAAGGGTTTCCGTGTTGTTTTTGAAGATCCAAATGCAAAAGAAAAAGAACCCGATTTATTACCGAGCTTTGTTGTGGGTGAAAAAGGTCCGCATGAACCTTCTTTCCTTCAAAAAGAAACCAAACCGCCCAATCATTTTACCGAGGCAACTTTACTGCGCGCCATGGAAACCGCAGGAAAACAAGTCGACGACGAAGATTTACGCGAATTGATGAAAGAAAATGGAATTGGCCGTCCGTCAACGCGTGCAAATATTATCGAAACGCTTTTCAAACGTCAGTATATTGTCCGAAATAAAAAACAAGTTTTGCCAACAACAACCGGAATTCAGTTGATTGATACGATTCAGAATGAATTGATAAAATCGGCGGAGCTTACAGGTTCTTGGGAAAAACAATTGAAAGATATTGAGAAAGGTACTTTTACAGCTGCTGCTTTTATTCGAAACATGAAACGTATGGTTGAGGCTTTGGTTAACGAAGTTCGAAGCGAAACAAGACACGCTAATATTTCGCATGCTGCAACGATTCAAAAACCAGCTGTAAAACCAGAAAAAAAGAAAGCGGACGGAATTTCGGCAGAAACTTGTCCGAAATGCCAAAAAGGAAATCTAATAAAAGGGAAATCGGCTTTTGGATGCAGCGAATATAAAGCGGGGTGTGATTTTGTGCTTCCTTATGTTTTTTTAGATAAAAAAATTACCGAAAGTCAGTACTTGCGATTGGTTCAAAAAGGTTCAACCGTAAACATAAAAGGCTTTAAAACCGAGTCTGGAACTGTTGAAGGTTTAATTCGTTTTGAAGAAAATTACAAACTTAAATTAGAACCAAAGAAAACCGAAGCGAAAAAGACAAAACAAGAAACATCAGATTCTTTAATGTGTCCGAAATGTAAAAAAGGAACGATCTTAAAAGGAAAAACGGCTTACGGCTGCGCTGAATATAAATCGGGTTGTGATTTTAAAGTCACTTTTGATGAAGTCCGCGCCAAACTAAAAGATCAAAAACCAACGAAAGAACTGGTGTATTCGATTTTAGAAGAAAGCGTTTAGTTTTTTTTTGCCACAGATTAAAGGGATTAAAAAGATTTTTTTTCTACTGTGTGTTTTTTTTGCCACTAATTACACGAATTTTCACGAATTTATTTTTCACGCAGATTTGAAAAGATTTAAGCTGATACTCGCAGATTTATACAATTCTGAATCAAAATTAAAAATCTGCCTAAATCTGCAGAATCTGCGTGAGACAAAATCATTTTAATCCTTTAAATCTGTGGCAAAAATTTCCAGTTTCTTAAAAAAAGAAATTCGTGAAAATTTGTGTAATTAGTGGCAAACTTTTTTTTCATACTTTAGTACAATCAAAAATCATAAATATGTTTCAAAAAATTACTCTTTTAGCGCTTGTATTAGCTGTTGTTTCCTGCCAGAAAAAAGAATCAGTAGAAAAAGATAAAATCAAAATTGCCGACTGGCTTATCGGAAACTGGGAAAATACTTCTCCAGACGGTGTTTTAACGGAAAACTGGGAAAAACTAAATGACAGTACTTTCAACGCTTATTCTTATTTTATAAAAGGAAAAGATACTTTACATTTTGAAACTATTGTTTTGGCTCAAAAAGGCGAAACCCTAACCTATTTCGCAACCGTAAAAGGACAAAACGAAGATAAAGCCGTAGCTTTTCCATCAACTGCAGAATCTGATAAACAATTGGTTTTTGAAAACGCAAAACACGATTATCCTCAAAAAATCACGTATACAAAAGGTGCAAATAATACTTTAACTGCTGAGATTTCCGGGAAATTGAATGGGAAAATGAGTTCAGAGAAGTTTGTAATGACGAAGAAATAATTTAATAAAGCAGAAAATAAATTATATCCAGAATTTGTGCGAGAATTAAATACTACATTCAATAATTCTGAAACTATAAAGTTCTAAATGAAAAAATATTTTATTTTATTTTTAGTTTTGTTTTTCATTCTCAGTTGTAGTAATAAAACTCAAAATACAATTGAAAATATTTTCGACAATTTTTCATTTAATACTACATTATCAAATAGTTCCGAAATAATTATCAAAGTTTACGACTCGACCATAACACACAATCGATCTGGAAATCTTGAATCTCTTGTTCCATTAAAAGAATGTAAAACAAAAACCAATCAGCAAATTCAAAATTTCAAAAATATTTTCGAAAATGCTGAAAAAACTGGTTATTGCTGCTGTCCAGTAAGTACTTATTCTATTCTTTTTTTTAACAAAAAAGACACACTTGCTCTTTTCTATGTTGATACCCTTGAATTTAAAAATAAGGTACGAATCTTCGAAGGAAGTTTTCAATATTCATATATCATTGAGAAACAAAAGTGGAAAAATTATCTTAGCGAGATAGAAAATTAAAATGTCTAATTTTAATTAACCAGATTTATAAAGTTGAAGTTTTTACTAATTTTAGATGCATTTTTCCTTGAAATTTTAATTCAAAAAAAGAACCGGAGGTTCGATAAATTTTGTAGAGCTGGACTTTAGTCCAGTTTACAAATCAACCAGCAAAAAAACCTACTCATTCTCCCCAATCTTATTCACCATAAAAATCATCAAAATACCTAAAAGCGCCATAATCAAAAACGCCCATTTCATACTTAGATATTCAGAGATAAAACCAACCATTGGCGGAACTAATAAAAATCCAAGATAACCAATAGTAGATATTGAAGTTAAGGCAGAACCGCTGCTGAGTTTTGAAGATCTTCCGGCAATGCTAAACACTAGCGGAACCACGCAGGAAACCCCAAATCCTATTAAAACATAACCAAAAATAGTTGGGTAAGCATATGGCAGAATAAAACAAAGAGCGAAACCAACAGTTATTAAAATACCGCTGTAAAGCAGGATTTTTTTAGTTCCAAATTTCATTACACCATAATCACCAAATATACGCCCTAAAGTTACCGCAGTCGCAAAAAATACAAATGCTGCGCTGGTTAACTTTGGCGAAGCCTTTAATATATTTTCAAAATAAATTCCGCTCCAGTCGTACATCGTATTTTCGCAAGCCATTGAAACAAAACAAATAAGCGCAAACTTTACAAGGTTTTTTTCCGGCATCGAAAAAAACTTCTTTTTAACCGGTACAGGCTCATTATGAATACTCAATGGATAAAAACAAGCTGTAAGAGCCAGCATAAAAACACTTACGCCCAATAAATGATGTGATGGTGCAACATGCTGTGTAACCATCACATAACCCAAACCAGCCCCCGAAAAAACAGCAATACTCCAAACTGCATGAAAACGGGTTATAATTGATTTTGGATATAATTTTTGCACTTCAAGAGATTGTGCATTAATCGATAAATTGAAAATATTTCGGGAAGCACCAAAAATTAAAAGTATAATAACCAGCTGCCATACAAAAGCGGCTAAACCCGGTAATGACAGCACAATATTAAACATAATTGCTCCTAAAAGCATAATATAACGACTGCTGTACTTATTTAATAACTTCCCTGTAAATGGCATTGTAAGCATTAAACCTATTGGAAATGCAAATAAAACAGCTCCAAACTCGGCTTCGCTTAAATGCAATTGCGCTTGTATGTGCGGAATTCTGGATACCCAGGAAGAATAGCCAAATCCGGAAAGGAAAAAAAACACAGTATTTGCTATACGGAATCCACGAGGTGTATTTTGTATTTTTTTGAAGAAAGGTAAAATCATGAAGTCTGTTTTTCAGATTGCAAAAATAAAGCTTTTAAAGAGAATTATTGTTCATTTTACATTTAATAAAAGCCTGTAAATTTCACTTTTATTCCTTCCATTTTCTCTTATTCAATGTTTATATTTTTTTAAAAAATAGATTTCTAACATTAAATTTTAAAAATATTTTCTTTAAAAGTCCCGTATTTGTTGGTAAAGAGATTAAAATTTCTAAATTTGTGTTGTTTTTATTTATTCTAAATAACAAAACATATCCAAAAAAAAGAATCCAATGAATTATTCAAATGTCAGCTTTAAACAGATCCTTACCAAAATCTGTTTGTTGCTATTCTTCAGCTGTAATGTATTTGCGCAGCAAAACTTAGGTAAAATTAAAGGAGTAATAACTACATCTGACGGAGAACTTGCCGTTGGAGTTAATATCATCCTTAAAAATTCAAAATACGGCACAATTACTAATGAAGATGGTGCTTTTGAATTTAACCGCATAAAACCAAATACTTACACACTGCAAGTTTCGCTGACTGGATATGAAACACTAGAAAAACAAATAAGTGTAACTGCTAATGAAACAACTTCTCTTAATTTAAAATTGACTGTTTCTAACAAACAATTAAAGGAAGTTATCATTACCGGTAACCGAGGAAAAGCTTTTCCTAAGCAAAGTACCTATGTATCGAAGCTTCCACTTAAAAACATTGAAAATCCGCAGGTTTACAACATCGTTTCATCTGAATTGATGAAAGAACAAGCGATTACGAATTATGAAGATGCGTTGAAAAATGTTCCCGGAATTCAGAAATTATGGGAATCTACAGGGCGCGGCGGCGATGGAGGCTCTTATTATTCGCTTCGTGGTTTTGAAGTTCAGGCTAATATCGTTAACGGATTGCCGGGTTTGACAAGCGGAACATTAGATCCTGCCAATATTGAACGCATTGAAGTTATAAAAGGGCCGTCTGGAACTTTATTTGGCAGCAGTTTGGTAAGTTACGGCGGACTGATTAATACGGTTACTAAAAAACCGTACGAAGGTTTTGGAGGTGAAGTTTCCTATCTTGTTGGAAGCTTTGGTTTGAACAGAGCTACAGCAGATATCAATACACCTCTGGATGATAATAAAAACATTTTATTTAGAGTTAATTCTTCTTTTCAAACAGAAAACAGCTTTCAGGATGCTGGTTTTCGAACTTCTTATTTTATAGCTCCAACTATCTCTTATAAAATAAATGAAAGACTCTCTTTTTTACTGAATACAGAATTTATGCAGGAAGAAAAAACAACGCCGTCAATGCTGTTTTTAGGAAGGGATGCCCCTCTGCAATTTGCTAATCTAGCCGACTTAAATTACAATACTAATTTGTCATTTTACAGTGATGATTTATCGATAAAAAATCCTCGATTCAATTTACAGGCGCATATGAATTATAAGATTTCATCTAAATGGAATTCACAAACTGTATTTTCAAGAGGAAATTCTAAATCAAACGGCTATTACTCCTATATTTATGATAATGAAGATGGAAACAGGGATTTTGGCTTATGGATTACTAAAGAAAAATCACAAACTTCAACCACAGATATTCAGCAAAATTTTATAGGCGATTTTAAAATTGGTCCTATGAGAAACCGTATTGTAATTGGTTTTGATTATTTTAAAAGAGATGTAATTTTTGCAGGTACCGGTTATGCAAAACTTTATAATCTTACAGCACAAGGCGAAGTGAGACAATTTAATGATCTTAATCCAAATTACCTAACTGTAGAATCTGTAGATAAAGCTTTAGCTGCAGAAGCTGGACCTGATTATCACTCTAAAGATGCAACTTATAGTACTTACGTATCTGATGTATTAAACATCACTCCTACTTTATTGGCAATGGCAAGTTTAAGAGTTGATTATTTTGATACTGAAGGAAATGTTAAAACAGCCGATGACAATTATAATCAAACGGCTTTATCTCCAAAATTTGGAATTGTTTACCAGCCAATAAAAGATCAGTTATCTGTATTTGCCAACTATATGAACGGTTTCAGAAATATTGCACCGTCGGCGATATATGATAATGACGGCAATTTTATCAGATCTCAAACTTTTGAGCCTGAACACGCTAATCAATTAGAAACCGGAATTAAAACAGATTTATTTTCAGATAAATTAACTGCAACTGCAAGTTTTTATCTTATTAATGTTGCCAATTTAGTTACAAGTAACCCAATGTACAGCGCACAAGGCGGTGAAGCCAGAAGTAAAGGTTTTGAATTTGATTTGAACGCTGCTCCTGTAAAAGGTTTAAGCATTATTGCCGGATACAGTTACAATGACAGTAAAATTACAAAAGGAGATCAAGGAAATGTTTGGTTAGATCAAGGGCAAAGACCTTTCTGGGCAGGACCAAAAAATTTAGTAAATCTTTGGGCAAGTTATAAATTTAATGAAGGTTTATTAGAAAATTTTGGTCTAGGTTTTGGAGGAAATTATGCCAGCGATAATGCTATTTTAGATAGTTCTGTAACCGGAAAATTTATTCTACCAGCATATACAATTATAAACGGATCTGTTTTTTACAATTCAAATAAATTCCGCGTAAGCTTCAATGTGAATAATATTGCAAACAAAGATTATTTCAACGGAGGCTGGTCAACATTGAACCCGCAAAAACCAAGAAATGTTGTAGCGAGTTTTGCTTATAAATTCTAAAATAGTTAGTTAGACTGAGAAAAGTGAAAAGTTTGTCAGGCTGAGCAAAGTCGAAGCCCCGCGTACTGTAAAGCCCTTCGACTTCGCTCAGGGTGACAGCTCAATTTCATTCTAATTAAATATCAAAAAAGGGACTAATAAAAATTAGTCCCTTTTTCATTATTCTAAAAACTTTGTAAGATCATTTTAAAATATTATTAATAATTAATCTAAATAAGCATTGTGCAACGAATATTAAATAGTACATTTGTGTCACAAAATAATAACCTATAAATCAAAAATTCTGAGTGTTTATCGGGATTTTTTCAATATTAATTTTAAATCATATTATCATGAAATCAAAAACTTTTAAATTAATAACATTTGCATTTTTAATGCTTTTTGCAGCACCTCAACTTTTTGCTCACGCGCTTTGGATCGAAACTAAAGCAACCGGAACAAAAGGAAAAGCACAGGAAATTTCAATTTATTTTGGAGAATTCTCTGAAAATGACATTACAAAAGCAGACAAATGGTTCTCTGATTTAAAAGATTTTACTTTGATATTGGTTTCTCCGTCAAAAAAAGAAACAAAACTTACTTCAAAAGCCTTAGATAATAAATATCAGGCATTTTTTACTCCAGATGAAGACGGAGTTTATACCATCGTAATGCAGCATACAGTAAAAGATGTTTACGGTACAATGAAATTAGATTACAACTCAAGCGCAACTGTAGTTGTTGGAAACAAGACCGCAGGAAACAGCATTGCATCTAACACAAATAAAATTGCTGTTTTCTCAGAAAATGCAGATGCTGCCAAAAAAGATACTAAAATTACCGGAGTTGCATCTTATGAAGGAGCTATAGCTAAAGAAACTAAAATTAAAGTAATTGCTCCAAATGGATGGGAAAAAGAATTATGGACAAATGAAAAAGGTGAATTTTCTTTTACACCAATCTGGTCAGGAAATTATATGGTAGAATATGCTCATACTGATAAATCTTCCGGAGACCATAACGGTAAAAAATACGATGAAATCTGGAAAATGGCTACTTACCTAATTACAGTTAAATAATTTTCAAAACTTTTTTAGATTTTAATTTTCGATTAAACCTTGCTCTTTTGGGCAAGGTTTTTTTGTTTTATATAATATCGAATCATAAACAATTAAAGTTACAAAAGCAAAATCTTAAGACAATCTTAAGATAAAACTAATACAACTTTAAGCAAGATAATCATCTCATAATTTTTTGTTAAGGTGTTGTCAGTTCTATATTTGTACTCGATAATTTTTATTGAATCTAAATAAATACCATGAAACATAATTTAATTACATTCTTAGCCTTACTATGCTTTGCTTCTTCTTATAGCCAAAACTATACAAGTACAGAAAACAGTACAGCAGCCGATACTGTAAAAAACAAAAAAGGAGAAATCCTTAATGAAGTTTTAATCACGGCAAATAAACCTAAAAAGCCAGTTGAAGCAGCACGTTCAGGTATTAAAGTAATGGACTTGCCACAAAGCGTTCAGGTTATTGGCAGTGAAGTAATCGAACAACAACAAGCAATTAGATTAAGTGAAGTAGTAAAAAACCTTAATGGTGTTTATGTAGGATCTGCTCGTGGTGGTGCGCAGGAATCATTCTTTTCAAGAGGATATGATATGAGTGCTAACAATATGTTCAAAAATGGTTTTAGATATAATGCCGGTTCTATACCTGAAGTTTCTTCTTTAGAAAAAGTTGAATTTTTAAAAGGAGGTTCAGCTTTATTGTATGGAAATGTTGCTCCTGGCGGAATCATGAATTTAGTTACCAAAACGCCAAAATTTACAAGCGGTGGAGAAGTTTCTATGCAAATGGGGAGTTACTCTTATTATAAACCATCTGTTGACTTTTACGGACCTTTAAATAAATCTATTGCTTACAGATTTACAGGATCTTATGAAAATTCAGAAAGCTTTAGGGATTTTGTAAAGAACGAACGTATTTATATAAACCCTTCTTTCCTATTTCATATTTCAGATAAAACCCAAATTACATTACAAGGAGATTATCTAAGTGCTGACTGGACTCCGGATTTTGGAACTGGAATTTACGGAAAAACAATTTTAGACTTACCTCGTAACGAATTCTTCGGAGCACTTTGGTCTACTGCAAATACTAAATCTTCCAGCGCTTCTTTATTATTTAATCATGATTTTAATAAAAATTGGAAATTAAATTTTAATTCTTCTTACCAATCTTACAGAAGAAAACAAACTTCTACAGCCCAATTAAGTACAATTGATGCAAATGGAAACTGGAAACGTGGTTTAACAAAAGCGGATGCTGCCGAACAAATATTTGGAGACCAATTAAGTTTACAGGGAAATTTTAATACCGGAAGCATTAAACATCAAATATTTACGGGAGTGGATTATGAAAATTCTCTTGCACCTAGTTATACTTTTGGATTTTATGCTCCTGGAAAACCTGCAGACCTTTTAACAACAGAAGCTACGGCTATAAATTTATATACTTACGATTATAACACTCAAAGTACTGTTATTCCTTATCCAACAAGAACTACACAATTAGCCAGTACAGAAACACAGCGTTTTGGAGCTTATTTTCAAGATTTAGTTTCGATTAATAAATACATTAAAGTTCTGGCAGGATTACGTTGGTCGTGGCAGCAAAGTGAAGTTACCACTACAAAAGAAGTGATTGAGAAAAAGAATAATGTAAATTTCATTACAACTGCTTACGAAGATGCAATACCTGTAACTGGTGCAAAAACTATAAGCAAAGCTTTTTCGCCTAAAGCAGGATTGGTCGTACAGCCAACTAAAGATTTATCGTTGTTTGCGAGTTACTCAAACTCTTTTACTCCAAATACAGGAACTACAGTAGATGCAAAACCATTAGATCCATCTATAATAGATCAATATGAAGTTGGTGTGAAAAAAGATTTTTTTAGAGGTCTTTTGACTACTAACGTAACACTATATCAAATTACCAATAATAATTTAGCCCAAACAGCTCAATATTTATCAGACGGTGTTACACAAAACGTTAATACTAATCTAAAAGAATTAGTTGGAGCTACAAAAGGAAAAGGAGTCGAAATAGATATTACTGCGACCCCCGTAGAAGGTTTGAACATTATGGCTGGTTACAGTTTTAATGAAACAAAAGTATCTAAATCATCTGGTACAAGCGGAAGCCTTGTTGTTGGAGATATTTTAGCAAGAACTCCAAAAAACACTGCCAATTTGAGTTTTTTCTACAAATTGCCTAGCGGTTTATTAAAAGGAGTAACTTTTGGAGCGATTGGAAATTATGTTGGAGATCGTACAGGAGGTTGGAATGATGATTATTTATGGACAGAAAATACACCTTCAACCAATCCAAAAACATATACGGTAACAATTAGAGATCGTGATATTCCTTTGGAAGGTTATGTTACTGTAGATGCTTCTCTTGGGTATGAATGGAAAAAATTCTCCATCTTATGCAGATTATCAAACATTACAAACGAATTGAATTATACCGTTCACGAAAATTATAGTGTAAACCCAATTGCACCTCGTCAAATTATGACAAGTCTGCGTTATAAATTCTAAAATTTTGAATTAGATTTTTTCCATTCTGCATTTTCTGATTATTAAAAATTAGAATGTTTTTTGGAAACTTTAAACCTCATCTTGCAAAAGGTGAGGTTTTTTGTTTTGTTAAAAAATGTATCTCTTTTTATAAGTACTTTTGTTTGTATAAAACATAAAATCCAAATATGTCTGATTCTACAAAAAACCAATTAAAGAAAAGTTTAGGTCTAAGTTTTAATATTGCCGTTTTAATTGGAGGAACAATTGGAGTTGGAATTTTACGCACGCCAGGCTCGATTGCAGATTTATTAAATAATTACTGGCTTATTCTTGCATCTTGGCTTTTTGGCGGTTTGTATATTTTATTTGGAGCGAATTCGTATGCAGAACTTGCTACAATGTTACCAAAAGCCGGAGGGTCTTATAATTATATCAAAAGAGCTTTTGGTGAATATGCCGGATTTTTATCAGGCTGGTTTGATTATATTACAAATGCTATTCCGCCTGCATTTTACTGTATTGTAATCAGCGAATATATGATTATTTTGTTTCCTGCTCTTGCTAATTATTCAACAGTAATGGCAATTTCCTTATTAGCTGCTTTTGTATTGATTCATTTGAGCGGTGTAAAAAACGGAAGCGTAATTCAGCAGATTACAAGTCTCCTGAAAGTAATTTGTTTTGTGGCTTTGGTTGTAGCGTGTTTTATGTATTCGGGCGTTGAAATTGCTCCAATTAAAACAGATAATTCGTTTTTTCAAATCGGACTTTTATTCGGATTCTTTAAATCATTACAACTTATCATAGGAACTTATAATGGATGGAACGCGGCTTGCTTTTTTGCGGAAGAAAATGACGATCCTGGTAAAAATATTCCGAAATCATTATATAGCGGCGTTATTCTCGTTGTTGCCATTTATGTTTTGGTAAATGCGGCCTTTTTTCATGTTTTACCAATTGAAACTTTAGCCAAATCCAATCTGGCTGCCGCCGATGTTGCTAAAATTCTATTTGGAGAAAACGGCGCTATTATCGTTACGGTAATTTCGATATTTTCTTTAATCAGTATTTTGAATGCTTTTATGATGATTCCGCCAAGAATTCTTTACGGATTAAGCCGAGACGGATTTTTTATCGAAAAGGGAACTACTGTAAATAAAGGCGGAACGCCAATTGTGGCACTTTTGGTTTCATCTATTTTCAGCTTATTGCTAATTATTTTTGTTGGCTCTTTTGAAGTTTTGTTTGGATTCGCCGCTTTTATTTCCATTATCGTTTGGGGACTGGCTTATCTTTCACTTTTAAAATTAAGAACTTCTGAGCCAGATTTACCAAGACCTTATCGTTCATTTTGGTATCCGTGGACTACAATAATTGCTATTATTGCTTCAATTGCTTTATTGGGTGGGTTTATTTACAGTGATCCAAAAAGTTTTATTGTTATTTTGGGAATAACTATTGTTTCTTATCCTTTGTTTTTGGTTATCAAGAAGAAAAAGTAAATATTGCGCATAAAAAAAACTAACAGGTTTTATCCCGAGGCTTCGGGACTGTTAGGTTTAATCATTTATCTTCTTGCCTTAAAATAGTCTTCAAAGGCATTACAACCAAAAGCTAACCTGTCATAATCATATTCATAATTTAATTCCAAATCCTTATAGTATCTATTTTTATTCCAAAGAAAAGTTTCATAATTTTTCTTTGGTTTATTATAATCATCCGGATATTTATGAGCTAATTTATTTGCCTCGCACCTGGCCATCATAGTTAGACACAAAGCTTTAAACTTAGCTGTTTTAGCATTTTTATACGCCTGTTTATAATATTTTTTTGCCAGATTGCATTCATAATATTCATTGTTATCTTCAATAGGAAAATCTCTAATATCAGTTGTTTCTCCTTGTCCGTAACGTCTCATTTGCCAAAGGCTTCCATAAATACTCATGTTATAGTAGCAGTTGGCAACCAAAAAATTATAATAGTCTTTATTTTTCTCTTCAGGACTTGAAGCTTGTTTTAAATACAAAATTAATTTTTGAGTTATTGCATATTTATCAAACCTAAATATTTTTTTTTGCACAACAAATTCTGGCGTGTATTTTAAAACAAGAAAAGGGTCTTTTAATCTATTGTCACAATTTTCTTTTTCCCACAAACAATCAGAATAATTAATTTCTTTATATGATTTGTTATCATTTTTTTCAAAATAGGACAAAGCCTGTTCTAATTTATTCTGACGAATGTATTTTGTGCCTATTAAATCGTAAAGTCTTGGAATTTCTTTTTTAATAAAACTATGTTTCCAAGCAGAAAATTTATCTGAATCTTTTTCACTTTTTACAGTTTCATCAATTATGGTTTGAACTTGTTCCGGAGAATAAAAAACATTGATATACGTAAAATAGTCCGAATAATAATCTGTGTAGTAACCAACTTTTGCCTTAGAACTTTTCCAATAAGCATAATTATAATAATTATAATTATCTGGATGTTCCTCTAATTTCGAATATAGAAATGAAGCATCAATTCGATTTCCTTTAAATTCTAATTCTCTTCCAATAGCAAATAAAAATTTCTTGTGGTTTTTATTTTTTAGCAAAATAGGTTTAACATCATTCAGAATAACTGCTTTTTCGGTTTTTTGATTTGCTGTTAATGCCAAAGCTTTAATAATCTCAATTTGATTATAAATTGAATCTTTTTTAGATATGTTTTTCTCTAATTTTGAAATTTGATTTAAACAACCCTGATTATCCTTTGTTACAAATGACAAATAAGCTTTGCAAGTTTTCCAAAAAATAGGATTTTGTACTTTTTTTAAATTAAGGTTCTTGATAAAATCCAATACTTCACCAGCATAAATTCGGTCCCTTTCTACACGTTTCATAATTTCCTTGACCGAATTCTTTTCATTTTCATCATAAGATACTATCGATGGATTAAAAAGAGAATAATAAGGTGTAAAAACCCAGTCTTCAATTTTATTGACTTCTCTTAATAGCAAAAATGAAAGTCCATCCAATTCAGGATTGTATTTATAAACCTGTTTTAGATAATCAAGCGAACGGTCTGCTTTTTTTATTCCACCAAGTAAATAAACATTCGCTTTTTCCTTATTTGTTTTAGCGTATTTTAAAATTGCTTCAATTGGAATTTGTGAATTAAATGCAGATGAAACTACAAAACGCTTATCCGGTGCATTTGCAAAAACCTGCGAGGCATAAAAACTAGCAACAGCTTTATCTGGTTCTGCAAACGTCCTGAAGTACAAACTCCAATATTTTAATATATTATCTTGTTTTTGAGTTTCGAAAACCTTAGTATATAAAGTTCTGATTTTTGGAAAATCTCCATTGTAATACGCTAATCGTATGGCTAAAAAAGTATATCGTTGTTTAAGGTTTTTGTTTTTAATTGAATTTGAAACTAAAATTGCCTCATCAATACATTTTGTTCTGTTTTCAACCTTTAATGATGCAGGATTATGCTCCCAAAGATTCTCATTAAAAATATTAAAAACTTCGCATTTTTTGGCAAATTTCAAATAATTGACAGCGTCAATATCTTTGATTTTATAAAGGTAACGAAGCATTTCATTTGTACTTTTATCTGTAATATCTTCTAAAGTAAAATCAAACAAAACCTCTTTTATCGATTCTAGAGAAACTTTGTTTCTGCAATATTGCCTCCAAAGTTTTTCATTTGCATCCATTTTTATTATTCCATCTGCAAACTTTTGATTTGGACCAAAAGAGTCTGAAGAATAATCAAAACCAGAATACCAGTAATAGTTGAAGTTTTCCGGATTAAAAAACGAAAAACGAACATCTTCGCCATAAGGATAAAATCCGCAGGCAAAAATAGCATTACTTGCTAAAATTAGTATAAAAACCAGAAAGTGCTTCATCGTTGTATTTACTTAATTGTTCTTCGTCTAAATGAAATAATGTTACAGTTGTTTCAGGATCAAAAACAACATTTTTCTTGATAATTTCAATGGCTTGGTTTATTTGTTCGGGAGTCAATACTTCATATTTAATTTTATCCCCTATTCTTAAATAAAAATCGCCTGCAAGCTGGTCTTTTGTGACTTCATACCACAATGGTTTTATTTTTTTTAATGATTCTGAAATTTCCTTTTGATTGTCATAAATTACTTTTGAGAATTTATTATTCTGATACAACTGCATCCAGGAATAAGTGGGCAATGCAATATCGAGATGCAACGGATATTTTTTTTCTTTATTAAGATAAAGACCTAATTCCTTAAGGTCCAGAATAGAATTTTTAGAATGATTTTCCAACGGGTTTACTAAATTATAACACATCAAAGTTGCTTTGTCGACCGGCGGAATTCCCATTTTTTCAGGATATTTATAAGGATACAATCGTAATGTACAACTTATTTGCTTTTTAGAAATCGCTTTTAATTTCTTCAAAAAATAAAAGTAATTCTCTTTTGTTTTTAAAGTCCAGTCGCAATCCATTTGAAATTCAGTAATAGTATTAGCCTTCTCAAAATTCTCTTTTGTGTATTTATTTATAAGAAAGTTTACATTATCTGCCAAAGTATCCATTCTTTTTTCATTGGTGTTTTTAAAGACTTCGTTTTTTATGTATACAGTAGGAACAATAGTTAGTATTTGTTCTCCATAATAGCGCAAAGATGTTTTTGAAATAGGAAAATCTCCATAATTTTCATCATGATCTACTTCAAAAAATTTGACATATAGCTTGTTAACTTGTAAATCGTGCATTCTTGCCTTTTCATTGTCGGATAACTGCCAAGAATTACTTTTCCAATAATAAAAAGATTTTTCAACGTTTTCTATTTTATTGGAACAACCCAAAAAAAGAGAAGAAATAAACACAAACAACACGATTTTTTTCATTCAGAAGTGAGATTTTATTTTAATAGAAATCGTATTAAAATTATATCATTTTTAAGATATAAAATTTAAAAAATGAAAATATTTTTTCGTGAAAATGACACCTATAAAAACAACAAACCCGACAGGTTTTTGAAACCTGTCGGGTTTAATTTTATTAATTAATAGAAAAATCTATTTCTTATTTCAAACCAGCCAAACTCTGCTCGATTGTAGCAATTTTTGCTAAAGCATCGGATTGTTTTTGTTTCTCTATATTTAAAACTTTTTCCGGAGCTCCGTTTACGAATTTTTCGTTTGAAAGTTTTGCTTCAACAGATTTCAGGAATCCTTTTGTATAATTCAATTCTTCTGTCAGTTTTGCGATTTCAGCTTCAACATCAATATTTCCGGTAATTGGAATGAAATACTCATTTGATTTTACACGGAAAGATAATGCTCCGTCAACTTTTGCAGAAACGTATTCAAAAGCAGAAACGTTTCCTAATTTTGTTACGATTGAATCAAAATGCGTTGTTAGATTTTCGCTATTGATTGCTTTTAATTCGATCGTATCTTTAAATGGGATATTTTTGTCTTTTCTGATAGTTCTAATTCCAGAAATTACTTCTGTAATATTATCAAAATCAGAAATTAAATCCGCATTAAACGATTTTAATTCCGGCCATGCTGAAACAATTAAAGCTTCTTCCGGAGTTCTGTCAGCAATTAACTGCCAAATTTCTTCCGTTAAGAAAGGCATAAATGGGTGAAGTAATTTTAAATTACTTTCTAACATTTCAATTGCTTTATCAAATGTTACTTTATCAATTGGTTGTTGATACGCTGGTTTGATCATTTCTAAGAACCAAGAACAGAAATCATCCCAAACCAATTTATAGATTGCCATAAGAGAATCTGAAATTCTGTATTTCTCAAAATTATCTTCAATGTCAACTAAAGTCTGCTGCAATTTCGCTTCGTACCATTCGATTGCCACTTTTGATGATTCCGGTTGTGGAATTGTTTCTGAAACTTCCCATCCTTTAATTAATTTGAAGGCATTCCAGATTTTATTTGTGAACGATTTTCCCTGAAGACATAATTCTTCATCAAACATAATATCGTTTCCTGCAGAAGCGCTTAAAAGCAATCCTACACGAACACCATCTGCACCAAATTTATCAATCAAATCTAAAGGATCAGGAGAATTTCCTAATGATTTAGACATTTTACGACGTTGTTTGTCACGAACTAAACCAGTCAAATATACATTTGTAAAAGGTTTTTCACCTGCATATTCGTAACCCGCAATAATCATTCTGGCAACCCAGAAAAATAAAATATCCGGACCTGTAACCAAGTCATTTGTTGGGTAATAATATTTATAATCTGCACTTTCAGGATTCATTATTCCGCCAAAAACTGACATTGGCCATAACCAGGAAGAAAACCAAGTATCTAATGCATCAACATCCTGTGTTAGGTTATTAATTGTTAATTGTTGATTGTTAGTTTTTTCTTGTGCTAATTTTAAAGCGTCTTCAATATTTTCTGCAACTACGAAATCTTCTTTTCCGTCTCCGTAATAATAAGCCGGAATTTGTTGTCCCCACCATAATTGACGAGAAATATTCCAATCGCGAATGTTGTTTAACCAATGCGCATAAGTGTTTTCAAAACGTTTTGGATGTAATTTAATATCTCCTGTTTCTAAAACCGATTTAATGGCTGGTTTTACCAATTCTTCCATTTTCAAAAACCATTGATCTGATAATCTTGGTTCGATTACGGCTTTTGTTCTTTCAGATGTTCCTACTTTATTTAAATGGATTTCGGTTTTTGCCAAAGCTCCAATTTCTTCCAGTTCTTTTGCAATTTCAGTACGAACTACAAAACGATCTTTTCCTTGATAATGCAATCCGAAACTATTTAATGTAGCATCTTCATTAAAAATATCAACGATTTCAAGATTGTGTTTTTCTCCTAAGGTTTTATCGTTCATATCGTGTGCAGGAGTTACTTTTAAACATCCTGTTCCGAATTCTACATCTACATACTCATCTTCAATAATTGGAATTACACGGCCGCAAATAGGAACGATGGCGCTTTTACCTTTTAAATGTGTAAAACGCTCGTCGTTTGGATTGATACAAATTGCAGTATCTCCAAAAATTGTTTCCGGACGAGTTGTGGCAATGGTCAAAAATTCCTCAGTTCCTTCGATTTTATATTTTAAGAAAAATAATTTTCCTTGTTGTTCTTCGTAAATAACTTCCTCATCAGATAAAGTCGTTTTAGCTTCCGGATCCCAGTTTACCATTCTATATCCTCGATAGATCAAACCTTTGTTGTATAAATCAACAAAAGAACGAATTACGGATGCAGACATATCTGGATCCATCGTAAATTTAGTACGTTCCCAATCGCATGAAGCTCCAAGTTTTTTAAGCTGATCTAAAATTACACCCCCATATTTATCTGTCCATTCCCAAGCATGTTTTAGGAATTCTTCACGAGTTAAATCGTTTTTATTAATTCCTTCTGCTTTTAGTTTTGCTACTACTTTTGCTTCAGTTGCAATTGAGGCGTGATCCGTTCCCGGAACCCAGCAGGCATTGAAACCTTTTAAACGTGCTCTACGAATTAAAACATCCTGAATAGTATTATTCAACATATGTCCCATATGCAAGACACCAGTGACGTTTGGAGGCGGAATTACAATAGTATACGGCGTTCTATGATCTGGTTCTGAATGAAAATAGTTGTTTTTCATCCAGTAATCATACCATTTATTCTCAATCGTCTTAGCGTCAAATTGTGCTGGAATTGTCATTTAAATAGGTTGTTTTAATCGTTAATTCGTTTAATCGTCAATTTGTTTATTTGTTCAATCTTTCCGAGTGGTTCGGTTAACCGATTAAACTGTTAAACAAATAAACTAAAAACTTTGGTTCAATTTTTGTAATTGTAATTGACAGCAAAAGTAAATAATTAAGTACACTATAAAAAGCGAATTAATAATTTGTGTGTTAATTAAAAGAATGTATATTTACTTACAACTTAAAAATAATTTCAAGATGAAAAATGTTGCCTCTTTTATTGCTGTCGTATTGTTTAGCGCAATAGGTTATGCACAAAATGGCCCAAAAATTGAATTTGCAGCCCCGGACAATACAATTGATTATGGAAAAATTTCTAAGACTGATAATGGAGTTCGCTCCTTTGAGTTTACTAACACCGGCGATGCTCCGCTTTTAATTATTGGTGCAGAATCGACAGTTAGTTCTATAGTTGTTACAAAACCTGCTGCAGCTGTAATGCCTGGTAAAAAAGGAAAAATTGATGTTAAATATAACATGGCAGCCGGGCCAATTCGTAAAACAATTACGGTTGAAACCAATGCTGTAAATTATCCTGATGGCCGCGTTGCCTTAAAAATTAAAGGTGAAGTTTTATAACAAAAATAAAATCTAATAAATAGTAAAAGCCGTTTCTTAAATTTAGAAACGGCTTTTTTTATGATGAATTAAAGTCACTTTTTGATGATTTTGTCATTTCGACGAAGGAGAAATCTCCGCAAGTAACTCCGCAACGAGTATCCAATCTTTGTCGAGCTTCTCGTGGAGATTTCTCTTTCGTCGAAATGACAATATTGTGGCTATTTTTCTGTTTTCACAGCACATTCAGCTGCATCAAATTTATATTTTACACGATCAAAATCGATTGGCTGGTCTTTTACTAAGTAAGTAACTCCCATTGTAGTCTGCATTGTTCCGTTTCCTAAAATAAGCTGTTTGTCTTTCTTTAAAAATGCCATTGGATTTTTAAACGTTTTGTCTTTAGTTGCTAAATCCTTAAAAGTATAATCCGCGAATAAAGTATCTCCATGAAATTCGCCTTTAATTTCACCCGTTCTTACAGTTGAAGGCGCAACTTTCATAATCATATTTCCACTTAATTTTCCATTTTTTAAAGTGTTCAGCTTTAATTGAAGAGTATCTTTTTCATATATGGCCTGATAACACTCCGTTTTTACAACTATTTCAGATTCAGCTTTTGCTGCTTCAGCTTGTTTTTGCTTTTCTTCATTTTTACAGCTTTGAAATCCAATGCAGATAACTACCAGACAAGGTAAAACTAGGTTTTTCATATTTCAATATTTTGTTTCAAGGTTATTTTATAAAATTAAATAAAAAAGAAGCCAAAATAAAGGCTTCTCAATTAAATTATTTGTTTTCACAGAATTTATAAATTCTTAATCACAAATTCAGATCTTCTATTTAATTCATGTTCTTCTTCAGAACATGCATCATCGGTTTTACATTTTATAATTGGCACCGATTCTCCGTAGCCTTTAGCAGAAACCCTTTTGGCATCAATTCCGGATTGTATGATAAATTCTCTGGTCGAATTGGCTCTCTTTTGAGATAAATTTTCATTGAATTTTGCATTTCCACGAGAATCTGTATGCGAACCAATTTCGATTACCATTCCCGGATATTTATTCATCAGTGCTACAACTCTTCCTAAAACAACTTTTGATTCTTTACGAATGTACCACATATTGTAATCGAAATAAATTGGATCTGTTTTAATAATTAAACGATCTTTATCTCTTACAACATCTTTTTCCTTCTCTAAAATTTGTTTTACTTTTTCGTTCTTTTTGATTTCTGCGGCAGCGATTTCAGCTTCTTTTGCCTTTTTCTCTTTCTGCTTTAATTCAACAGCAGCAATAACTTCTTTTTTCTTGTTTTCTTCTTCTATAATAATTTCCTGTTGTCTTTTCTTTTCTGCATTTTCTTTTTCTTCTAGTTTGATTTTTTCTAAAGATTTTAATGCTAAAGAAGCGTCATTTTCTTTATCCCTGATATTATCTAAAGTTACCGTTTTAGATTCATTTGTATATTTTTCTTTAAAAGCCGAAACCTTATATGAAGCTTCACATGGAACTCTAAAACTAAACTTTCCGTCTGCAGAAGTTGTTGCTGTATTCAGGGTTTTATTATTTGAATCCTGCAGTATTACGGTTGCATTTTCTAAAACCAATTTAGTGTCAATATCTGTAATAACACCTGTAATCAACTGATGACAATCTTCAACAATTAAATCTTTAGTTTCTTTAAATTGATAAATATCGTCGCCTCCCTTTCCTCCTTCTCTATTTGATGCAAAATATCCTTCTTTGGTTTCCGAATCTATATTGAATGCAAAATCGTCTAAGTTTGAGTTTAACGGAAGTCCAATATTTATTGGTTTTGAATATTCATTTCCGTTTATTTCAGAAACAAAAACATCCAGAGATCCGTAACCTAAATGTCCGTCAGAAGAAAAGTAAAGTTTATTATCTGCGGAAGCAAAAGGAAATTGCTCTCTTTTATTTGTATTAACTTCAGGACCTAAATTCTTAGGAATATCAAATGCACCTTTGTTTATGTTTACCGAATAAATATCAAAAGAACCTATTGAACCCGGCATATCTGAAGCAAAATATAACACTTTTTCATCAGCACTAAGTGCAGGGTGTTCTACGGAATAATTTGGACTATTAAAAGGTAACGATGTTATATTTGTCCATTTTCCTCCGACTAATTCTGCCTTGAAAATTTGAAGGTTTGAAATTTTCTTTTCGTCTTTCTTTTTCTTTCCGTTTTTAGAATTATTTCTTGTAAAGTAAATTGTTTTACCATCTTTGGTAAAAATGGCATTTGATTCGTGCATTCCGGTTTTTAATTCTTTGGCAAAATAATGCGTAATAGAATCTGCTGCATTAATATTTTTTAACGGAACTGTAACCAGATTTAAATAGGTTTCGCCATCCCATTTAAATTTTTTATCGAATATTCCCGGCTTCAATTTAACGCCTGCAAAAACTAAATTGTCTTTGTATTTAACTGCTCCAAACTCAGAATTTGGTGTGTTTATTGGAAGATTTTTAATTTCAAATCTCTCTCCAATTGCCGAAACATTTTCTAAAGTTTTAACATCTTTTTCGAAATTAACAGTATCTTCCGGGTTTGATGATTTTGCATAATATTCTTTTAAAGCATTATTTGCATCATTGTATGCATTTGTAGCTTTTAGAGTTTGCGCGTATCTAAAATAATATTCTCTGTCTAAATTGTCATTATAATTTTGAATCAAAAGACGATAATAGCGCTGTGCTTTTACTAAATCATTTGTATAATAATAGGAATCGGCCAGGTTTTTTATTACTTCCTGAGATGGTTTTTCTTCGGCTAATTTTTCATATAAAACAATAGCTTCGCTGTAGTAAGTTCTATCAAAAAATTTCTTTGCCCTAATCAATTCCTGATCCTGGGCATTTATAAACTGTATTGAAAATACGAATATAATAACGAGTAGTTTTTTCATATTTTTCATTTTAGAAGAATCTTGGTGATTTATCAAATCCTTTACCTAATAAATCCAAATCAAAAAGCAGCATAATTTCATGTGTTCCCGAATTAAATTGACCTAAATTGGTAAGTGTATAATCGTATGCATAACCAACTCTTAAAGTAGGGGTTACATTAAAATTAAACAATGCACTTACCGAATCGTCAATTCTATAAGCCGCACCAAGTTCAAATTTTTCATTATATAAAACATTAGCTGTTAGATCTATTGAGATTGGTGCTCCTTTTACAAATTTTGTCATAAATGCAGGTTTCACTTTCCACATATCATTTACCTGGAAAACATATCCTGCGGTTAGAAAAGTGTGAATGTTTTCAGCTCCAAAAGCATTTACTCCCGATTTTTCTTCAATATATTTTGTCTTCAATAAGTTAGGAACCGAAAGTCCGACATATAGATTATCTCTAAAATAATAAGCTCCAACTCCAATGTTGGGTTTAGTGGCATTTATATTTTCGGCGAAGGCCATATCTGTCGCAGGATCATTAAACTTAAAACCATTAAAATTAGTCTGCATTGATGATAATCCAGCTTTAAGACCAAGAGAGAGCTTATTTTTTCCTCCTAATTTTAAAACGTATGCAAAATCAGCATAAATATTGTTTTCTTTTTTAGCACCATCACCAATATCATCTGATATAAAAGAGAGTCCGGCTTCGACTTTATCAGATATCGCCGTGTGACCAAAAAAGGTAAAAGTTTTTGGAGCGCCTACTGCGCCAACCCATTGTGTTCTGTACAATCCTCCAAAATTCATCATTGCAGGAACTCCGGTCGCATATGCCGGATTCACCACACTCATGTTGTACATATAATGTGTGTATTCAGGATCCTGCTGCGCAGAAACTGATGTTATATAGAAGAAGAAAGTTATATAGAGTATTATTTTTTTCATTTGAAATTTATATTAAAAATTATCGATTTAAATAAAGACGCCCTTGTTGAGGGGGTCTATTGTCTTTATTAAAATAGAGAATGTAAAAATATACTCCGTTTGGTGCTATTCCGCCGCCAATTCCACTTTGTTCGTAATTTATTCCATCCCATGCCGGCTTATTTTTAAAGCCTTTATACATTCCGTTTCCATATCTATTAAAAATTTCCAGTGAATAATTTGGGTATAAAAAATCGATGTCCGGAATAGTGAAAGTGTCGTTAATTCCGTCTCCGTTTGGCGAAAATCCGTCGGGAACAAAAAATGTATATTCCGGAGAATCACAAACTATTAATGAAACCGTAACGGCAATATTTTCTTGTGAAACACAATTTTGTGTCGGCGAAAAATCAAACCCATAATAAGTTGCTTTATCTACTAAAGGAGTTGAAGCCGAAAGCAAGTTTCCATTATTTGGTGCGTCATACCAAACTACTGTTGAAGGCGATCCAGTATTATTTGACAAATCAAGAATTGTAGGATTGTCTAAGCCGCAAAAGTTTTGTCCATCCTGATTTAAAGTTGGCGCTGGTATATCATTTATTGTTACAGTAATTTGCGTTGCAGGAGATACACAACCAGCAGCAGAAGTTTCCTTAACAAAATAATCTTCAGATTTTAAAACATATGTATTTGGAAGAGGTGTAACTTCGGTCGCAGAAATATACCATTTATATTGAGCTCCCTGAGGCTGCAAATTTGCAATAGTGGCTTGATCTCTTTTACAAAATTCCTGATTGTTTACTGATGGCGCAGCCGGAATTGGATTTAATATTAGTGTACCCGATATTCCTGTTACATCATTTTCACAGTTAGTAGTATTGTTTTTTATTTTAACAATGGAAATTATCGTATTACCAGAATTGACCAATAAAGAAGCAGGAACAACAAAGCTTGCACTTCCATTTTCTACAATTAAATTAACTGTTTCAACATTAGACGTGTTTCTTCCTGACAGTATATAAGACAAAGTAACATCCGTTAAAGTCTGTAATCCAAAAACATTAACCCTAACAGCTTCACCAAAACAAACAATTGGAATCTCAAATCTTATAAGTGAACCGTTTGGTAAGGGATTAATTGTAATTTCTCCTTTTAAATTAGCCGCATTAACACATTGTGACACAACGTGAGTGATTGCTGTAATGGTTACAATAGAGGTACCGCTTCTTGAGTTAAATATTTCAGGCACAACAAAACTTGCATTTCCTCCTGACATTCTAATTCTTGTAGCTTGCGAAGGTATATTATTCGCCCCTGATAAATTATAAATTATATCATAATCTCCATCAGCGAGTTTTACGGCATTTGAAATCTGAATTAATGCATCCTGATTTTGACAAGTCGCTACAGGATTAATTACAGCACCCTCTAAATCTGGAATTGGGTAAATGATAAGATCATCTGATAAGTTATTTATAATGTTTTGACACAATCTTGCGCTATTAGACAAAAATATATTCAAAATGTTTACTCTAAAACTTCCTGCTCTTTGAAAATAATCCGATTTAATTGGAAACGTAGCAACTCCATTTGTAAAAGTAGCAGAAACTGTTTCTATGGTACTCGATCCCAAAACATTAAAGGATACATAATATAATCCGTTCGGAATAGCTGTCGGTCCTCTTGTAATGGTTACTGTATAAGAAGCAGTTGGAATTTCTGTTTCACAAATATCTGAGTTAACTTCTACTATTGCGCCTGTAAAATCAAGTTTATTTTCAAGACTGATTCTCACTGTAGTTTGATCATCTGGACAAACAAAATCGCTAGAAGGCACTTTGTAAGTAAAATTATAATTACCCGACCCGTAAGTATTATATATTTTTTCAATATTGATATTATGATCCCCTGTAAAAGTTAATTCGTTAGTTCCGTTAGCTTCAACCCACGTTCCCCCTGCATCATAATCGGAAATTAAAGAAAATAAATCATAATTGGTGTAAGCTGACAAGCCATCACTTGCGCATAAACCTAATGGTATTGAATTTCCCGACTTTGGAGCTCTAAAAACAGATATAATTGCTGTTGAAGACATTGCAGGACAAGTACCAATTGCAGGCATAGTATATGTGAAATAAAAATCCCCTTCTAAATTTTCGACATTTATAGAAGAACCTATGTATTCATTTGTTGTATCATTATGCCATTGTCCATTAGATTGCGGTCCCAATTCAACACCATTAAAAGCCTGAAAAAGATTAAAATTAACGACAGAACTACAAACTGAAAAATTAGGTGATGTAACTCCAGAATAACCTCCTATCGTTACTGTAACAGTTGCAGAATTATCAACACAACCAGCATTTCCAGTAACTGTATAAGTATAACGATATATACCACTTGCTCTAATTACTTGGGCATTTAAAATTCCCGTTGCAACATTTAGTCCACCTGAAGAATTATCATCTTTCCAGGTTCCCCCTGCAACAGGAGATCCGCCTAGTAATGAGAATAAATTTATTGTTTTGCTGCTAGGATTAGGAATATCACAAACAGTGAAAGCAGCGTCATTCCCTGCACATTGAGCATTTACTATTTGAGGTAAAAATGATAAAAAAACAAAAAATAAAATTATACGTAAGAAATCATTGTATTTTTTGGCCATAAACTGCTATTTTTTGATAAACTTAATAAATTATTAATGTTTGTTAAACAAAAAAGTAGTTTTAACACTTATTTTTTCACAAAATTCAAACAATTTTAAAAATCATTAATGAAACAAAACTTTTAATCTAAAAAATTTAAAGAATCATAATCCATAATTTACAATTCATCTTCGAGTTTAAATCTAAACTTCAAAATCAGACTGTTACGCTCTACTTCAAGATTAATCCATTTATCTTCTTCTGATTTTAAAAGCTGGTTAATTTGCTGCAACGAATATTTATAAGGCCGCTCACCATTTATGGAGGTTATAATATCTCCTTTTTGCAATCCGCATTTTTCTGCTGCAGATTGTTTTCTGATATTGACAATCTCATAAACGGGTTTCAAAGAAAATTTATATCTAAAATTTCCCCCGTTATTTTGGTTTGGTTCTCCTTCGTTTAGTGATGCAGCAACCTTTACAGTTTCCAAATGAACAGTTTCCTGAACCCATTGCAGTCCATTGTGCTGGATTGTAATTCCACTTTTATTATAAGTAAAAGGATCTTTAAACTTGTGATTTTTTTTAAGGTACAACTTTTTATCTGCATAATCTAAAACTACTGTAAAACGCTTTAAGATTTCTCCGCCAACAGAACCAATACGGTCAGGAACCATCTTTACATTTTTAATAGATGTCGAATCTGGAAAAGCTACAATTGGTTTCTTAAATTCAAATTCATCAATTATAAATTTTTGAATTCTTGCACGATGCCCTTCAATATCACCGCTAAAACCTTTTCCTAGAAAATCAGGAAAATTTCTCTTCGGGAGTTTTATTTTATTGTTTTCAAAAATCCAAAAAGCATCACTATTACCAATATCAATTAATAATTTTGCCGGAATTTCTTCATCATCTACAACTGCAGTTGTGTAAATATAAGGCTTAGATTTTTCAATTGTAATAGGTATTGCTTTAAATTTTTTATCTAATTTTTTTCTAATAGATTCATTATTTGAATGCACAATAATTTTTCGCTTTTCATAATTAACTTCTACAATATTATTTTTAAAGAATTTATGCCCAATAATTCCATTTACCGGAATACCAATATGTGACGAAAGATTAAAACTCTGATCTAAAATCACAAACAACATATGATTATCAGATCTTAATCCGTGTGTTTCAAAAGTATTTTTTGTCGATTTAAGTCCTTCAATTTCACTTTCAGATCCTAATCCTCTAAGTCTGATTTTTTCAACGTTATTAAATTTAACCTCCTGCATTTCATCCATACTAAATAAAATAGTTTCTTCGACGCCGGAATCTAATAAGAAATTCAACTCGATTCCGTTTACTTTAATTGGAATAAAAATGAGGTTATTTATCAATTTAAAAGGCATTACAGCCTTTTTTTTATTATTTTGGATAATAAAACTATCCTGAGATTTTACACAAAAAGGTAACAATAACCCAAAAAACAACACAATATATTTTTTCATTGACAATATTTTATTATAAAATTAGTAAATATATTTATTATTGTTAGATTTTTATAAGTCTATGCATTGTTTACGTTAAATTCGAAAAAAAAATGCATTTTTGCACTTCAATAAAAAATCTCATGCCAACAATTTCAAGCAAAGGCAGAAACATGCCCGAATCACCGATACGCAAGCTTGCTCCTTATGCAGATTTAGCAAAGCAAAAAGGACACAAAGTGTATCACTTAAACATTGGTCAACCGGATATCAAGACACCCGAAGTGGCCATCGAGGCGGTAAAAAATATTGATTTAAGTATTATAGAATACAGTCCGTCAGCCGGATATGAAAGCTACAGAAAAAAATTAGCAAAATTTTACCAACGCCAAAATGTAAATGTTAACTCAGAAGACATCATTGTTACAACTGGTGGCTCTGAAGCCCTTTTATTTGCACTGGCCACAATTACAGACCCTGGAGATGAAATCATTATTCCAGAGCCTTTTTATGCTAATTATCACGCGTTTGCCTCTTCTACAAGTGCAACCGTAATTCCTCTTGTTTCGACTATCGAAACGGCATTTGCTTTGCCAAGTATTGAAGAAGTCGAAAAGTTGATTACACCAAAAACAAAAGCAATTTTAATTTGTAATCCGGGTAATCCAACCGGATATTTATATTCAGAAGCTGAAATTAAACAATTAGCAGGTTTAATTAAAAAATACGATTTATACTTAATTGCTGACGAAGTATATCGTGAGTTTTTGTATGATGGAGATGATGTACACTATTCAGTTATGAATTTAGAAGATGTACAACAAAACGTAATCATGGTCGATTCAGTTTCAAAACGCTACAGTATGTGCGGCGCGAGAATTGGATGTTTGATTACTAAAAATAAGGAAGTACTGGCAACAGTAATGAAATTTGCTCAGGCGCGTTTAAGTCCGCCAACAATTGAGCAGATTGCATGCGAAGCCGCAATTGATACGCCTCAAAGTTATTTTGACGAAGTAATTGGAGAATATAAAGAGCGTCGAGACACTTTAATTTCAGAATTAAATAAAATTAAAGGTGTAGTTGTAACTAAACCAAAAGGTGCCTTTTACTGTATTGCTGAGTTACCTATTGCAGATTCTGATGATTTTGCTCAATGGCTTCTAGAAAGTTATGACTTAAATGGCGAAACAGTTATGATTGCTCCTGCAAAAGGATTTTATTCAACTCCTGGAATGGGATTAAATCAGGTTCGTATTGCATATGTTTTGAATAAGAAAGACTTAGTAACTGCTGTAAATATTTTAAAAGAAGCACTTTTGGTATATAACAGCAAATAAAAAGCAAACCAAACTTAAACTTTCAAAAGACAATAACCATTTGTGTTATTGTCTTTTGTATTTTAAAGAAGTCACAATTAGACCAATTTTAAATTATATCCAAAAAGGATCAATTAAATAGTAAAAACCATAGAAAAGGTTTCCTATTTATTAATTATCTTTACCGCCTTAAAAAGATATACCCATTATAATAGTAGTTTTTAATGATAAATAACGAAGATTTTTTAGACGAAATAGGTGACAGTCATTTCAGCAGTAATGCAAAAAACCCTCTAAGAGCGGACGCATTTGACATAACTGATGAAGAAAAAATAGAAAAAATTAAAAAAGATGTTGAAAACATTCTGCAAACGCTGGGAATGGATTTGACAGACGACAGCATAAAAGGTACTCCAAACCGAGTAGCTAAAATGTTTGTAAAAGAGATTTTTGGTGGTTTAAACCCTGCAAAACAGCCAAAAGCTTCAACTTTTGACAATAATTACAAATACGGTGAAATGTTAGTAGAAAAAAACATTACTGTTTATTCTACTTGCGAACACCATTTACTGCCAATTATAGGGCGTGCTCACGTTGCTTATATTTCAAGTGGAAGAGTTATTGGTTTATCAAAAATGAACCGTATTGTTGAATATTATGCTAAAAGACCTCAGGTTCAAGAGCGTTTAACAATGCAGATTGTTCAGGAACTTCAAAAAGCTTTAGCAACCGAAGATGTTGCCTGTGTTATCGACGCAAAACACCTTTGTGTGAACTCAAGAGGAATTAAAGATATTGAAAGCAGTACAGTAACTTCTGAATTTGGCGGAAAATTCAAAGATCCTCAAACAAAAAGAGAGTTTCTTGACTATATTAAATTAGATACTCAGTTCTAATTTTTTACGATATTTCTATTATATTTATGGTCTAGCCCTGATGGAAGCGGTATTTTTTTATGGTCTTGTCAATTACGAGATAAAAGATACAGCGGACAGCAGGAATAGGTCCTAAAAAAATCATTAAAAAATTATGCCACTATATAGCAGTCAGCCACTAAAAATATACAATTCACTTTCGGGTGAAAAAGAAAATTTCAAACCAATCCATGAAGGAAATGTTGGAATGTATGTTTGCGGACCAACGGTTTATAGCAATGTGCATTTAGGAAACGTAAGGACTTTTATGTCTTTTGACGTGATTTTCAGGTATTTTTTACATCTGGATTACAAAGTTCGTTATGTTCGTAATATTACCGATGTTGGCCATATTGTAGATGATGTTGATGAAGGTGAAGATAAAATTGCTAAAAAAGCACGTTTAGAGCAGCTAGAGCCAATGGAAGTTGTTCAGCGTTATACGGTTGACTTTCATGACATTTTAAAAGCCTTCAACTTTTTACCGCCAAGTATTGAGCCAACTGCAACCGGACATATTATTGAGCAAATCGAAATTATCAAAAAAATAATTGATACCGGAATTGGTTATGTTGCCAATGGATCAGTTTATTTTGATGTTGTAAAATATAACGAAACCAATAATTACGGAGTTTTAAGCGGCAGAAATATCGAAGATATGCTTGCTAACACCCGTGATCTTGATGGACAATCGGACAAAAGAAATCCGCAGGATTTTGCACTTTGGAAAAAAGCCGAACCAGAACATATTATGAGATGGCCTTCTCCTTGGAGCGATGGTTTCCCGGGCTGGCACTTAGAATGTACTGCAATGAGTACTAAATATTTAGGGAATCATTTTGATATTCACGGCGGTGGAATGGATTTAAAATTTCCACACCACGAATGTGAAATTGCTCAAAATGAAGCTTGCACAGGACAATCGCCGGTAAATTACTGGATGCACGCCAACATGCTTACGCTTAACGGAAAGAAAATGGCAAAATCTACCGGAAATAATATTTTACCGGGAGAGATTCTAAGCGGGGATAATACTATTTTAAGCAAAGCTTTTTCTGCTTCAGTAACTAGATTTTTTATGTTACAGGCACATTACAGAAGTATTTTAGATTTTTCTGATGACGCGATTACAGCTGCCGAAAAAGGATATAAAAGATTAATAGAAGCTCTTGAAGCATTACCAGCAATAACAGTCGGTTCATCAAGTTCTATTGATTTTGCTGCATGGAAACAAGCTTGTTACGATGCAATGAACGACGATTTTAACACACCAATTTTAATTGCGCAGTTATTTGAAGGCGTTCGTTATATCAATTTATTAAAAGAAGGAAAAGAAACCATTTCTTCCGAAGATTTAAAATTATTTTCGACAGCGATTAATGCTTTTGTTTTTGATGTTTTAGGTTTAAGCGATGAGAAAGCGGCAGACAGCAATAATAATAAATTAGAAGGTGTTGTAAACATGCTTATCGGAATGAGAAATCAAGCGAGAGCAGATAAAAATTTCGCTCTTTCGGATCAAATTCGTGATCAGTTAATTGCTTTAGGAATTCAGCTAAAAGACGGTAAAGAAGGAACTTCTTTTAGTATTTAATAAAAAGAAGTATTCAGTGTTCAGTATTTAGTGTTCAGATTTGCACTTTACCTTAAACTAATCACTAAATACTGAACACTGATTACTAATAAAATATGTTTTCAAAAATTCTGATATATCCGTTTGTAATACTGGTGCGCTTTTACCAAACTGCGATTTCACCTTTTACACCTGCTTCATGCAGGTTTGAACCTACTTGTTCAACGTATATGATTCAGGCATTGCAAATGCACGGATTATTTTACGGAGGATATTTAGGAATGAAACGAATTTTAAGCTGTCATCCTTGGGGAAGAACTGGTTATGATCCCGTTCCTGAGAAGAAATGTTCACATAAACATTAACTTTTTATAAAGACTTGCTCCACATTTAATATTTATTTTTACAACATATAAAAAAACATTACACTATATGACACAGCCTTTAAACATCGTTTGGAATCCTTCAGAAGGAATAGATTTAGGATTTTTTATGATTCGTTATTACAGTTTAATGTTCGTAATCGCTTTTGGTTTAGGATGGTTCCTAATGAAAAAGATTTTCGAACGCGAACATGAATCTTTAGACAAATTAGACTCATTATTTGTCTGGACTGTTTTAGCAACATTAATAGGAGCTCGTTTAGGTCATGTTTTCTTTTATGACTGGGAATATTTCAGAAACCATTTACTGGAAATCTTTTTACCGTTCAAATTTGAACCAAAATTTGAATTTACAGGTTTTCAAGGTTTAGCTAGTCATGGCGCAGCTATTGCAATCATTTTTGCAATGTATTATTACAGCAAAATGATTTTGAAACGTCCTTTATTATGGATTTTAGACCGTGTAGTAATTCCAGTTGCAAGCGGTGCTATTTTTGTTCGCTTAGGGAATTTTTTCAATTCCGAGATTATTGGACATGAAACTACATCGGCTTTTGGAATCCGTTTTTTACATGATAAATTCAGCAAGGCAGAAGCAGTAAATGCAACTCAAATCGCAAATCCAAAAGAAGCTTATAATGCAATAGCAACAGATCCTAAATTTGCTGATTTATTAGCACAGGTTCCTGCAAAACATCCAACGCAATTATATGAAGCTTTTTGCTACATTTTTGTATTTGCCATTTTATATTTCTTGTATTGGAAAACTAATGCAAGACTTAAATCAGGATACTTATTCGGATTATTTTTAGTTCTTTTATTTGCTGTACGTTTTGTCGTTGAATTTGTAAAAGAAAGTCAGGGAGGTATCGAAAAAGAATTAGGTTTATTCTCAACCGGACAATGGTTAAGTATTCCATTTATTATAATTGGTCTTTTCTTTATTATTAGAGCACAAAGAAATCCTTTAGCAGCTTCTTAATATTAAACAAAATCTTAAAAATATAAAAGTCCAGTATTTCTAAATACTGGACTTTTTTTATAACGGATATGAAATCCCAAATTCTATGTTTTTAGTATTATAACCTGCATTCTTACTACTTAATCCTGCATTAGAAACATGCCGTATTTCAGGACGAATATCAAATTGAATCTTCTGTACCCTAAAAGAAAAACCAAGCGCTAAAACGTCTGAAAAAGCAAAACCTTTAGACATTCTTTCGGTTTCTGTATCTGTTATCATTGGACCGACACTTCCCAAAACATAAAAGGAACAGTTTTTATTAATCGATTTCCGAATTAAAAAACCAAGATTCAGCACATATTCCCGCACATCTTTTAACTGCGTATATTCATCTCTTTTTTCCTGATAATCCGGAGTTTCGGGTTTAACAAAATAGAAATTCAACAATTGATGTTTTCCAAAATTAATTTCGGGCTGGACCAAAATTTCATATTGAAAATGTTTTGTTTCTTTTAATTTATAATATAATTGCGCTTTATAAAAGTGGTTTTCAAAGGTGTAATCTTTATTATTGAATTCACTTCCAAAACCATAATTAAAACCAACTGAGAATCGTGAATTAGCTTCTTGTGCAGTAATTTTTAATGTGCTAAAAAAAAGCAATAAACATAAAAGTAATTTTCTATCCATAAATCATTTTAAAGTTGATTAAATATATTACAAAAAAAAGATCCAGCTTTCACCGGATCTTTTTAATATAGTTTAAGCAATTAATTATGCTTTGTTATGCTTGTCTTCGATTGTGTGTTTATCAGCAGAAGAAATCGAGTCAACCAATACTGGTGTAGCAATAAATAATGATGAATAAGTTCCCACAATAATACCAATTAACATGGCAAAGATAAACCCTCTGATTGATTCTCCACCAAAGATAAACATCGTTAATAATACAATGATCATCATTAATGAAGTATTCAATGTTCTAGATAATGTAGTGTTAATAGAAGCGTTTACGATATCTTCGAAAGTACCTTTACGGTTTCCGATGATAAATTCTCTAATTCTATCAAATACAATTACAGTATCGTTCATAGAGTAACCAATTACGGTAAGAATCGCTGCAATAAAGTGCTGATCCATTTCCATGTGGAATGGCATGAATTTATAACATAAAGAGTAAATTCCTAATACGAAGATTACGTCATGCGCAACAGCTGCAATCGCACCTAATGAATACTGCCATTTACGGAAAGAGATCATTAAGTATAAGAAAATAACTGCCATTGCTCCAAGAACTGCCCAGTATGAGTTTGTTTTGATATCTTCAGAGATAGAAGCTCCAACTTTAGAAGCTTGTAATACTCCTACTCTTTTACCATCAAAAGAGTTGATGAATTTATCGTAAGTTGTATTTGGGAAATATTTAATTAATCCTTTATATAACTTTTGGTTTACTTCTTCATCGATAGCAACACCATCTTCTTTAATTTTGTATTTAGTTGTGATTTTCAACTGATCGTCATCGCCTAAAATTTTAGCTTCAACCGGAGTTCCAAAAGCAGCAGATAATTCATCTGAAACTACTGTTGCATCAATCGGTTTTTCAAATTTAACCTGGAAAGTTCTACCTCCAACAAAATCAACACCTTCATCTAATCCGTTAACGAAGAAGATAGAAATTAAACTTACAACTACTACAATTGAAGAGAAGATATAAGTGAATTTTTTGATTTTAATAAAGTCAAAGTGGAAATTAGTAAACCAGTTTTTAGTAATGTTTGTAGAGAAAGTTAAATCACCTTTTCCAGCAATGTTTCTGTCAATAAAAATTCTAGCAATAAAGATAGAAGTAAACAATGAAGTTACGATACCAATAAGTAATGTTAAAGCAAAACCTTTGATTGGTCCTGTTCCAAAGATAAATAAAATCGCTCCAGTTAAAACGTGAGTTACGTTTGCATCAATAATAGAACGCATTGCACCATGCCATCCGTAAGATGCAGCTACAGCTTCAGATAATGATTTACCTTCACGTAATTCCTCTTTTGCTCTTTCATATATAATAATGTTGGCATCTACCGCAGTACCTAGTGTTAATACGATACCTGCAATACCTGGTAATGTTAATACAAAACCAAAACTTGCCATAATTCCGAATAAGAAAAGTAAGTTCAATAATAAAGCAAGGTTTGCATACCATCCAGCTTTACCATAATAGAATACCATCCAAACACAAACTAATAAGAATCCTAATACAGATGAAATTGTTCCTGCATCAATTGCAGCCTGACCTAAAGATGGTCCAACAACAGTAGATTGAATAATATCAGCAGAAGCTGGTAATTTACCTGCATTTAATACGTTAGCTAAATCTTTAGTTTCAGCAACATCAAAAGAACCTGTAATTTCAGATCTTCCTCCAGCAATAGGACCACTTGTAACACCTGGTGCAGAATATACGATGTTATCCAAAACAATAGCTATATAACCTTTTTGAGAGAAAGCTCTTCCTGTTAGTTCTTCCCAAACTTTAGCTCCCTGGCTGTTCATTTGCATAGAAACAGCTGGTTTACCCATTTGGTCAAAAGTATCTTTTGCATCAGTTACAACTCCACCGCTCATAGCTGGTACGTTATCTCTGTTACCTTTTAAAGCATATAATTCAACTGCTTCAATATCTTTAGCGCTTGCTAAATCTTTTGCTTTAGGATCTTTTACAGTTGTTGGTTTACTCCATACAAATTTTGCATAGTGTTGGTCAGCAGCCAATAAAATTCTGATTTCTGGTCTTTTGAAATAAGCATTGATTGTTGCAGTATCTTTTGTAGCGAAGTATCCTAAAACTGGACCGCCACCTTGAGTAATCATTTTGTCAAATAAAGGATTGTTTCCTTTTTTAGTATCAACTGAATCTTTAGCATCAGTTAATAAAGCATTCAATGAATCTTTAGCAACTGTTTTAGTTTCTACTTTTTTAACTTCAGTTTTCTTTAAAGCCTCATTAGCAGCAACTAAGAAGTTACCAACTTCTTCAATTTTATAAGTTTCCCAAAACTCTAATTGAGCTTTTCCACCTAATAATTTTTTAATCCTGTCAACATCTTTAGCACCTGGAAGTTCTACTAAGATTCTTCCTGTTTCTCCTAATTTTTGAATGTTTGGTTGTGTTACACCAAATTTGTCTATACGCTCTCTTAATACTTTGTAAGCACTTTCGATAGACTCATCAACTTTTCTTTTGATTACTTTTTGAGCTTGTGCATCTGTCATTTGGAAATCAATTCCACCTTCACCTTGTAAACTTCTGTTTGCAAAGATATCTGGCGAAGCCAATTTTGTGTTTCCGTTTGAGTTTGCTTCAAAGGCTTCAAAGAATTTATTTAAATAGGTCTTATTTCCTTCTAAATTTGCAGTTGCATCAGCTAATGATTTATTAAAAACCGGGTTTTTAGAATTGTTTGCTAATCCTTTTAAAACATCTTTAACAGAGATTTGAAGAATTACGTTGATTCCTCCTTCTAAGTCAAGACCTTTATTTAATTGTTTGTTTTTTACTTCATTATAAGTGAAGTCAGTAAAACCAAGATTAAACACTTTTTCTTTACCAATAGAATCTAAATATTTTAGCTCTTTATCAGGATTATCTCCTGCAAAAGCTTTAGCCTCACTTTTGACATTATTTGCCACAAAAGTGAAAGATAGTTGGTAAATACTTACCAATGCAAATAGAATTGCGAAAAATTTAATAAGTCCTTTATTCTGCATTATTACTAAAAATTAATTATGTTTTATGTTTGTTTTTGGTTTTAAATCCCCTAAAAATAAGCCCTGACATGAGTTTTTAAAACTAAAAAATCGAGATCACGAATTACTACATTTTTTTTAAATCGAGCAAATATATAATTAACGAAAACATTAACCAATTTATTTATTAATTAATCTCAAAAAAAAGACTGCAAAAGTGCAGCCTTTTTCTTTTTTTCCTGTTTTTATTATACTAAAATCGATTTTAGAGCATCATTCATGCCACGAACTGCATCTGCACTTTTGGCAAATAAAGCCTTTTCCTGGTCGTTTAAATGAATATCTACAATTTCTTCGATACCGTTTTTACCAATTATACACGGCACTCCTATACAAATATCGTTTTGCCCGTACTCGCCTTCTACGAAAACAGAGCATGCAATCATTTTCTTTTGATCGTTTAGGATACTATCTACTAAATAAGCAACAGAAGCTCCCGGAGCATACCATGCAGACGTTCCTAAAAGTCCAGTAAGGGTTGCACCGCCTACCATTGTGTCTGCAGCAACTTTTTGAAGTACTTCTTCTGAAAGGAATTGCGAAACCGGAATTCCGTTATAAGATGCTAAACGTGTTAACGGAATCATAGTGGTATCACCGTGACCTCCAATTACCATCGCCGAAATATCATTAGCAGGCTTATCTAAAGCAAGAGAAAGATACGTTCTAAAACGAGAACTATCTAAAGCTCCTCCCATACCTATAATTCTGTTTTTTGGTAATCCTGTAGCTTTCAAAGCTAAATAAGTCATAGTATCCATTGGGTTTGAAACTACAACTATTATAGTGTCAGGAGAATATTTTAGTACATTTTCGGCAACTGTTTTTACAATTCCGGCATTTATACCAATTAATTCTTCCCTTGTCATTCCTGGTTTTCTCGGAATTCCTGATGTAATAACCACTACATCACTTCCGGCAGTTTTAGAATAATCGTTGGTTACGCCAGATACTTTAGTATTGAACCCAGTATTCGTGGCGCATTGCGTGATATCCAACGCTTTCCCTTCGGCAAAACCTTCTTTAATATCCAACAACACTACTTCACTGGCAATTCCTCTATAAGAAATAACATCTGCACAAGTAGCTCCAACATTTCCTGCTCCTACAATGGTAACTTTCATATTTTATACTTTATCGGTTATTAATTTGTTTGTTTGTTTTATAAATGACAATTCGTTTAATCGTTTAAGTAAATTTAAACAATTAAACGAATTGAAAGTTAATTTTTATTAGGCATCGATATTTGCGTAAACTGCATTTTTCTCGATAAATTCTCTACGTGGCGGAACTTCGTCTCCCATTAACATAGAAAATACTCTATCTGCCTCTGCAAGACTATCAATAGTAACCTGGCGTAATGTTCTGAAGTTTGGATCCATTGTAGTTTCCCACAATTGCTCTGCGTTCATCTCTCCAAGACCTTTATAACGTTGGATAGCTGCACTTCCTCCCATTCTGTCATTTGCCTGATCACGCTGAACATCGTTCCATGCATATTCTTTTTTGTTTCCTTTTTTAACTAAGTATAAAGGTGGTGCTGCAATATAAACGTGACCTTCTTCAATAAGTTCTTTCATGAAACGGAAGAAGAACGTTAATATTAAGGTAGAAATGTGACTACCATCGACATCGGCATCACACATGATGATTACTTTATGATATCTTAGTTTTTCAAGATTTAATGCTTTGCTGTCTTCTGCAGTTCCTACAGTAACTCCTAAAGCGGTAAATATGTTTCTAATCTCTTCGTTTTCAAATACTTTATGGTGCATCGCTTTCTCGACATTCAAAATCTTACCACGTAATGGTAAAATCGCCTGAAAGTTACGGTCACGACCTTGTTTTGCTGTTCCACCAGCCGAATCTCCCTCGACAAGGTAAACCTCACATCTTGCAGGATCCTGCTCAGAACAATCTGAAAGTTTTCCTGGCAATCCACCGCCGCCCATAACGGTTTTACGCTGTACCATTTCACGTGCTTTTTTCGCTGCGTGACGTGCCTGAGCTGCTAAAATTACTTTTTGAATAATGATTCGGGCATCATTTGGATTTTCCTCCAAATAATTCTCTAACATTTCTCCAACTGCCTGAGATACCGGAGAAACTACTTCTCTGTTTCCAAGTTTTGTTTTTGTTTGTCCTTCGAATTGAGGTTCAGCAACTTTTACCGAAATAATAGCTGTTAATCCTTCACGGAAGTCATCTCCCGCAATTTCGAATTTCAATTTATCTAACATTCCAGATGCATCTGCATATTTTTTAAGGGTTCTTGTTAAACCACTTCTAAAACCTTGTAAATGCGTTCCTCCTTCGTGTGTATTAATATTATTTACATAAGAGAAAATATTCTCTGTGTAACTTGTATTATAGATTAAGGCAACCTCAACCGGAATTTCACCTTTTTCGTGATCCATGCTGATTACGTGAGAGATAATTGGCTCACGGTTTCCATCTAAATAACGAATGTATTCTTTAAGACCTTCGTCTGAATGAAAAACTTCGCTTTTAAATTCGCCTTTTTCATCTACTTCTCTTTTATCCGTAAAAGTAATTGTGATTCCTTTGTTTAAGAAAGAAAGCTCACGCATACGTGCTGATAAGGTATCATAAGAGAACTCTGTAGTTTGTGTAAAGATTGTATTATCAGGATAAAAAGTCTGACGTGTACCTCTTTTATCTGTTTCCCCGATTTGTTTTACCGGATATAATGATTTTCCTCTTTCGTATTCCTGCTCATAGATTTTTCCATCTCTAAAAACAGTCGATTTCATATGAACCGAAAGTGCGTTTACTACAGAAACCCCAACACCGTGAAGTCCTCCGGAAACTTTATAAGAATCTTTATCAAATTTACCTCCGGCACCAATTTTAGTCATTACAACCTCAAGTGCAGAAACTCCTTCTTTTTTATGTAAATCAACTGGAATACCACGTCCGTTATCCTCAACTGTAATAGAACCATCTTCATTAATTGCAACACCAATAGTATCACAATGTCCCCCCATCGCCTCATCAATAGAGTTATCAACAACTTCATAAACCAAATGATGCAGTCCTCGAACTCCTACATCTCCAATATACATGGATGGACGCATTCTTACGTGCTCCATTCCTTCTAATGCCTGAATACTATCTGCTGAATAATTGTTCTTCTTGATCTCTTCGCTCATATAATTTATTCTAAAAAATGTATTTACTGTCTAACACGCAAATATATAAAAACGCAAGGTATATACCCATAAAATTCCGACTTAAAGCACTTAAGTTATTAACACAATTGTCTTAAAAACCAAAAAATAAACCTAAAAGGCAAGTTTAAATTCCAATTTTCATAAATTCGAAATTCTAAAAATAGGAATAACATAAAAAATCAACTCTTTTGAAATTCCAATTTTTTTTAAATTCCAAATTCCAAACTTTACCAGCTGCATAAAAAAAACCGAAATAACATTATAAAATGTATTTCGGTTTTATGAATTCAAATTCCTTTAAGTTGGAATTTGGATTTTCTCAATTTTGGAATTTCCTTTTTTATTGTTTCTTATTAAAATCACCAGCGTAAACTGAAGTCATTTTATCTAAAGTCAGGTATTTTTTCAATACTTTATTTACTTCATCCACTTTTAAAGCTTTTACTTTAGTTTCAAGCTGATCATAATCATCAAGAGCTATTCCGTATTGTAAATAAGTATTTACTAGCTCCATTAAGGTATTGTCTACCCCTAATCTTGTTTTTCTTTCATTTTGCCAGCTCACCAAATTTGATTTTAATTCTTCGGCTGTAAATCCGTCTTTTAAAGCTTTTGCAATTTCCTCTTTTGCAGCTGTTTCAACAGCATTCTTTTTCGTAGGGTTTAAGAAAGCATAATAAGTCCAGGCTGCCGCATCATTGGTAATTGGCACATCAATAAAAGAGCCCGCACCGTAACTAATACCTTCTTTTTCTCTTAATCTCATCGGAATTCTGGCGCTTAAAAAACCACCGCTTCCTAAAATTTCATTTGCCATAACAAATGCCGGATAATCTGGATTTTTTCTATCCATTTTAAAACTGATTCTGCCTAGTGCCACAGCATTTTCTTTATCTGGCGTAATAATATCTTTATCTAATTTTTGTGTTTCAAAATAAGCTGGCTGAGCAAGTTCGTATTTTGATTTAGAATTCCATTTTCCAAATGTATTTTCTAAAATCTCTCCTGTAGTTTTTGCATCTAAATCTCCTACCACACTTCCTATTCCATTATTTCCACCTAAAAAATTGGTATAGAAATCAACAATTTCAGCTTGTTTAATCTTTTTAAATGCATCAATTTGTTCCTGAATAGTTGGGGTATAAAAAATACTTCCTTTTGGATATTTAGTAGTTATTCTCGAAATTTCTGTAAAAGCAACAGCCTGCGGATCATTTAAACTAGACTCTAAATACGTATTATATTCGCTGATTGTTTTAGTTAATTCATTTTCAGGGAAAGTCGAATTAGATAGTAAATCTGCTAAAATTCCCATTACTTCTTTAAAATGTTCCTTATACGTATTAACACTAACCGATAATGTTTGTCTAGAAAAATTAAAATTAATTGATGATTTCAATTGATCTAATTTATCCTGAATTTGCTCTTTTGTCTGCGTTTTAGTTCCTGTTTTTAGTAATTGAGCCAAGATTCCGGCAATATCACTTTTACCCGTTAAATCTTTTTCATTGCTAACCGGAAACTTAAAACTTGCCTGAACTTTTCCGCCTTTAATCTCTTTTTTGATTAATCCGTATTTTATACCATTTGTCAATTTTCCTTCAACAAAATTCTGTTTTAAATTTTTAATGGATGCTTCAAACGGCGCCGCTTCTTTCTCTAAAGCTTTTCCTTTATAATCTTTAGTAAGTGCCAATAATTGTTCATCAGTATATTCATTTGGCTTAACCCTTACCTCATCTTTAGAAGGAATAAATACGCCGACTGTTCTATTATTTGGTCTAAAATATTTCTCAGCAACTCTTTGAATATCTTCTTTTGTTAATTTCTCAACAGCATCTCTGTATAAATAACCAAGTCTGTAATCGCCTGCGCCAATAATTTCGGTTAGGTTAATGGCATACGAAATCGTATTGTTTTTTACTGATTCTATTTGCTTGATAATTTTTGCCTTTGCTCTGCTTACATCCTGATCTGTGTATTTTGTAGTAGTTATTTTATCGAGCTCGCTTCTTACAATATCTTTTGTTGCATATACATCTTTATCATTAGGAACTGCAACTCCAAAATAGATAAAACTTGCGTCTCTTACCGATGGCTGCCAAAAATAAACATTGGATGCTTTTTGTGTTTCGACTAATGCTTTATATAAATAACCTGATGGATCTGCAGTTAAGATTTCTCCTAAAGCATCAATTGCTGCATAATCTTTATCAGCATAAGATACCGTATGATATAAAGCGCCAACATTTTTGCTGTCACCGGCTCTTTTAAGCTCTACATATTTTTCACCATCCTGAGCAGGTTCTATAGTATACGTTTTATCTAAAACTCTTTTTGGTCTTGGAATTGCTCCAAAATACTGTCCAACATATTGCAATGCTTTTTGTTCATCAAATTTACCTGCAATGATCAAAGTTGAATTGTCTGGCTGATAGTATTTTTCATAAAAAACGCGAAGTGTATTTGCTTTTACCCTTTCAATATCTTCTTTACTTCCAATGGTGCTGTTTCCGTAATTATGCCACACGTAAGCCGAAGAAAGAATTCTCTCTTGTAAAACGCCGTCAGGATTATTTTCTCCTATTTCAAACTCATTTCTAACTACAGAAAATTCTTTATCCAAATCAGTTTGTAAAATGGTAGAGTTAATCATTCTGTCAGCCTCCATTTCGATACTCCATTTCAGGTTTTCATCGCTTGACGGGAATATTTCATAATAGTTGGTTCTGTCCAACCAAGTGGTTCCATTGGCGTTTCCGCCTTTGTCTGAGAGCATCTTTTTAATATCTCCTAAATTCTTAGTGCTTTTAAAAAGCATATGCTCTAATAAATGCGCCATTCCTTTTTCGCCATAACCTTCATTTCTGGAACCAACATTGTAAACAATATTGACTACCATATTACTTTGAGAAGCATCTGGAATTAAAAGGACTTTTAATCCATTATTTAAAGAATATTCTTTGACACCTTCGACATTTGTGATATACTTGGGTGCCTCTGTTTTTTGTGCGTAAACTGAGCCCAATGAAACTAATGAGCAGCATAAAATTCCACTTAGTAATAAGTTCTTCATAAATTGTGTTTAAGGGTTATTTAATTGTTCGTGGTAACCAAATATAGTATTTTTCTGAAATACGTTTTATTCTTATTAACTTACTTTTAGCAATTTACGGGAAACCACAAAAAAAAGCCGAAACTACATCATGAATGCATTTCGGCTTTTTATATTTTAGTTCCAAATTGAAATTCAGAATTTGGAATTTGGATTTTTTTTATTGAAATTTTCTATATTAAACAGCAACTCCAGATTTTACACTTTCAAAATTTCCCTGTAAGTGGGCTGCATTTGCTCTTCCGCTTGGATCAAGGTTTTCCTGCCATTTCGGAATCCATTTACGAACAGTTTGCGCTGCACTAACCTGCGGATAATATTTATGGAAAATAGATCTGTAATAATACGCTTCTTTTGTTGTTGGCGTATTATATGGAAATTCTGCACTTGCACCCGCCAATTGTTCGTCTGTAACTTGTGTAGCACAATATTCAATTAATTCATCAACCCAGTTATATCCCACTCCGTCTGAAAACTGTTCTTTTTGTCTCCATAAAACTTCTTTTGGTAAATAAGGATCATTTGGAGTATCAAAAGCTTTTCTTAAAATGTATTTTTCAATTCCTTCATACGTTTTAGGCTGTTTTTCCTCGGTTTTAATTCGAATAGTAACGTCTAAAAAATCTGTATCTAAAAACGGAATTCTGGCTTCAATTCCGTTTGCCATAGTAGTTTTATCAACACGAAGTAAATCGGCCGTAAATAACTTCTGAACTCTTTCTATAGTCTCATCCTGAAATTCTTCTGTAGAAGGCGCATTTCTAAAATACAAATGCCCGCCGAAAATTTCATCGGCACCTTCACCAGAAAGAATCACTTTTACTCCTTTATCAATTATCGCTTTTGATAACAAATACATTGGAACTCCTGAACGAACCGAAATAATATCGTAAGTTTCAATATGCGAGATCACTTTTTCTAATATCGCAACACCTTCTTCAACTGTAAAATGTACTTCATGATGATCTGTTCCTAAAAATTCAGCTGCTTTTCTTGCCGAAACATTATCCGGAGCATCAGCATCTAATCCGATAGAAAAAGATGGTAATTTTTTACCGCTGTCTTTTAATAATCTGGAAGCTATTGATGAAATTAAAGAAGTATCTAAACCTCCAGATAATACAACTCCAACCGGAACTTCACTCATTAATCGTTTGCGGGTTGCTTCAATTAATGATTCACGAATTAAATCTAAATCAAGTGGCTGAGTAGCATTTTTATGATCTTCGTATTCTGGGTGGTAATATTTTACAAAACCGCTTTTTGCTGTATAATAATGTCCCGGAGGAAAAGTCGAAAATGATTTACATTGATCTGCAATTGATTTCATTTCTGAAGAAAAATAAATCCTTCCTCTTTCATCTAAACCATAATACAAAGGTTTAACTCCAATTGGATCTCTTCCTGCAATATATTTATCTCCGTCGATTATTACGAAAGCAAAATCTCCGTCTAGTTTATTACAAAAATCATATCCAAATTCTTCGTACAAATGCACAATTACTTCTGAGTCAGAATTTGTTCTAAAAGTATGATCTTTTAAAACGGTATTTTTTAATTCCTGATAATTATAAATTTCCCCGTCGTGAACCATCCAGGCTTTATCTGTTCCCTGAATAGGCTGTTTCCCCGATTTTAAATCGATAATAGAAAGACTTTCATGACAAAGTATACTGCCATTTTCCATAATGTGCAAATCGCTTTCATCAGGGCCGCGATGCGACATTCTTTCAGAAAGTGCTTTTACAAGCTGCGGGTCTTTTCCTTTACCAATAACGGCCAATAATCCAGACATACTATTCTATTTTTTTATTTTTATTCTACTGTTTCAAACTTAAAATAAGCCGAACATTAAAAAATCATTAAAATTTCCTGTTGAAAGCAAAACTAAATATTATTTTTTGCTTTCTTACATTTTCAGTATTAAAATCTTAGGTATTTAACTTTTTTGGGGAATGCCAAATATAAAAAAAGTAAGTTAAATAATTGCCGAAATATTTTTATAAAGAACTGAAATATAGAATTTAACAATTTTAGACAAGAAAGACGTTCTTAAAGTAAGAACGTCTTTCTGCAATATATATACTAATTCTAATAATTAAACGTGTTTATGCTTTAACATAGGCATCGTCGTGAACGCTTGCCACAGCTCTACCTGAAGGATCGTTCATGTTTTTAAATGCTTCATCCCACTCTAAAGCGATTTTTGTACTACAAGCTACACTTGCTTCCTGAGGAACGCATAATGCTGCTGCATCGCTTGGGAAATGTTCTGTAAAAATAGAACGATAGTAATACTCTTCTTTTGAAGTTGGTGTTTGTAACGGAAATTTAAATCTTGCGTTTGCCAATTGTTCATCTGAAACTTCTCTTGCTACCACTTCCTTCAAAGTATCAATCCAGCTGTATCCTACTCCATCAGAAAATTGTTCTTTTTGTCTCCATGCAACACTTTCAGGAAGCATATCTTCAAAAGCTTTACGAACAACCCATTTTTCCATTGGGTGTTCTTTGTTGATCATTTTATCTTGTGGGTTGATGCGCATTGCAACATCCATAAATTCTTTGTCTAAGAAAGGAACACGACCTTCAATTCCCCACGCTGCTAAACTTTTGTTGGCACGTAAACAATCGTACATATGAAGCTTACTTAATTTACGAACGTTTTCTTCGTGAAATTCTCTTGCGTTTGGCGCTTTGTGGAAATATAAATATCCTCCAAATAACTCATCTGCACCTTCACCTGAAAGCACCATTTTGATTCCCATTGATTTGATAACTCTTGCCATTAACCACATTGGAGTCGAAGCTCTTACTGTAGTTACATCATAAGTTTCCAAGTTGTAAATTACATCACGAACAGCATCTAAACCTTCTTGGATTGTAAATTTAATTTCGTGGTGAATAGTTCCAATATGATCTGCTACTTTTCTTGCCGCTGCTAAATCTGGCGAACCTTCTAAACCAACTGAAAAAGAGTGTAATTGCGGATACCAGGCATCTGTTGTATCATCTGACTCAATACGTTTTTGTGCAAATTTTTTGGCTACAGCCGAAGTAATAGATGAATCTAAACCTCCAGAAAGTAAAACTCCGTAAGGAACATCACTCATTAATTGTCTGTGAACCGCTGCTTCAAGCGCTTTTTTGATTTCAGGAATACTTGTTTCGTTGTCTTTAACCGCATCATAATCAACCCAGTCTCTTTTGTACCATTGTACAAATTCACCGTCTTTGCTTGATAAATAATGTCCCGGAGGAAATAATTCGATTTTTGTACAATATCCTTCTAAAGCTTTTAACTCAGAAGCTACATAGAAAGTTCCGTGTTGATCCCAACCAATGTACAATGGAATAATTCCCATATGGTCACGAGCTACGAAATACTCATCTTTATCAACATCATAAATTGCAAATCCGAAGATTCCGTTTAATTCATCAACAAAACTTACTCCTTTTTCTCTGTATAATGCTAAGATAACTTCGCAGTCACTTTCTGTTTGAAAGTTATATTTTCCTTCGAATTGTTTACGTAAATCTCTGTGATTGTAAATTTCACCATTTGCAGCCAAAACCAATTTTTTATCTTCTGTAAATAAAGGTTGTTTTCCTGAAGCTGGATCTACAATTGCCAAACGTTCATGAGAAAGAATCGCTTTATCATTGCTGTAAATTCCGCTCCAGTCCGGTCCACGGTGACGAATGATTTTAGACATTTCTAATACTTGAGGTCTTAACGCTTCGGCTTTTTGCTTTAGATCAAAGGCACATACAATTCCACACATAATTTTATATTTTTAACTTTTAAATTTTATTTTGATAGGGCAAAGATGAAGTATTAGTTATAATTGAAAAACACAAATAGTTATTTCAGTTACAAATTATAACCATAAATTTATTTTTACATATAAAATGTAAAATTTAAGCATTAAAAAAAGCCCTAAACTTATAATTTTCAATTTTGAAGGTAAAACACGAGTAAAATATAAGGTTTCGGAGAAATTATTGAATTAAATTTTGAGATATTTCAAAATCGTTAAAGATATTTCAAACCACGAACAAATTCTTGAATAGAAATATGATTTTTCACAATATTGTCATTTCGAGGAACGAGAAATCTTCGTAAGAAGCTCTACAAAGATTGACAACGTTATTATTCATATGTAGTCCCTACGGGACAATCTCAACTTATCGTTATTTTTTTCTACCGATATTTAATCTCTACGAGATATGCTCCTTTAGGAGCTAAATATCGGTAGAAAGCAGAATAATTAAATGGTAAAAATTGTCCCGTAGGGACTAAACCTAAAACAATAAATTACAAAACACTTTCAATCGTATAATGCGTCTTATTAATCTCAAACTGAAAACCAGCCTTATTTCCCATTAAATGATTTCCTAAAGGCGATTGCGGAGAAAGCGCAATAACATTTATTCCGTCAATTGCGATTTTTGGAAGCGCCACACTTACGTATAAATAAATTCCATTTGCTTTTACCAAACTGCCGGAAATAATGTTTTCTGTATTTTTAGAAGAATCAATTTTATCTAAAATTGCTTTTTGAGCAATAGATTCTTTCAATTTATTGGTTAGTTTTTCCTGTTCGATATGCATCATTGATAAAGCCGTTTCATGCTTATCGCCCGCCGAACCTTTGGCATCATTTTTAGAATCTTCTGTCAATCCCGAAATCATGTCTTTAAAAACATCAATTCGATCTTGAACCATTTGTAAATAATGAGAATGTATTTTTTGTTTGAAAGTCATTTTTTTAAAGGTACTGAGGTTCTGAGGTACAAAGGTGCGAAGGTTTTTCTGCTGTCGCAAAAAAATAGCCACGAATTCACGAATTTACTCCAAAAAATTCACGAACTCATGGCTAAAAAAAAGGCACTTTTTATACTTTATATAATCTTTGTCCCTTAGTGTCTTTGCATCAAATCTTCTTAAAAATCGAATTTATAATTTCCTCCCACTAAAACCTGGAAGCCTTGAACAGGATAATTAAGCCATCTTTCGTAAGCTTGGTTTCCGATATTATTTAATTTTAAGAAGAAAGTCAAACGCTCATTATATTTATATCCTAAATGCGCATTGGCATCAAAATAACTTTTTAAAGTCGTAATTACAGGATCAGTTCCAAAAGTCAGATTGGTCTGCATATCTTTACGTTCTCCAACATAAAACACATTTAAACCTGCGTACCATTGTTCTGTAATATTTACATCAAGATTTGAGCTTAATTTCATTGAAGGTAAATTCCACGCTTCTAAACCATCTGTTTTATAACTGTTGAAAGTTCCGTTTATTCCAAAAGAAACATTCTTAGAAAAATCAGCTTTTAATTCTCCATAGAAACGAAAAGTTCTAACATCATCATAAATTACACTAAACGAGTTTCCAAAACCATAATTCTGGTTCGAAAAATCTTCTGTATAATCGTTGCTTTTAAACAAGGCTTTATCTTTTTCATTCAAATAAGAACCTGTTACATTATAACTCACATTATTAGCCAGTTTTCCTTTTAAACCTGCAAAAACGGTGTATTGATTACTGGTTGGTCTCATATTTAAAGTTGGAGACAAAAACGGATTTTCGGTTACAAAATCAGCATATGAATTTTGATTTAAACTTCCGTTTACTCCGGTATAGAAAATCATCAAATCACCAACCAATTTGTATGAAGCATTTACTTTTGGATAAATATAAAATTTATTTCCGCTGTTTTCAGAGTCCAAAGCATAAAACAAACCAGCACCTAATTCTAATGTCCAGTCGTTTTCATTAACTACAAAACTTGGTTCAATTCCGAAATTTGTCAAACTGTATTTTAAAGGTTCAACATTATCCCAAGCATAATTATGTTCGAAAGAACCGCTAACATGATCTACAATAATATTAGTGTTAATTGCCTGATCCATAACATCCACTTTAAAAGTCGGTTTTAGATAAAAACGATTTTCTGAAGAAGAAAAACTATCCGAAAAGTTCGTAAATCTAGTTGAAATTTTGCTAAAAATACCTTCCGTAAATTCGGCATTTCCGCCTATAGAAATTGTGTTGTAAGAATGATTCGGATTAATTCCTCTAATCAAATCTTCCTGAGTTCCAGGCGCCAAAGTCATTCCGAAATCAGCCGGTAAACCATACCAGTTATAAACTTGATTTTGATAACCTAAATCAACGCCCCAAGATACATCACGATCTTTTACACCGTAACCAATATTTAAACCTGTATCGTAAAATTCATCGTTTAGATTTACATCTTTAATTCCGCCCTGAGAAGAATGATGACGCAGCATTCCCGCTAAATAATCATTGTTCCCTAAATCCTGAGTTACGAATAATTCAGCATTTAGCGTTCCGTAATTTCCGACTCCAAGTGTTGCATAATTATTAAACAATCTTTCTTTTTTAGATTTATCCACAGCTTGTGCATTTCCTTTTGACGGCGTAAAAGTCGAAGCCACAGGAACAGACAAAATACTATATTTAATAGTTTCTTTTGGCTGATTTCCCGCATCGTCCAGCGAAGGTGTTTCTTTCACTTTAAAAGCGTCAGATATTGTTGGCGAATAAGGTTTTACTACGTTTACCGTTTCAGTTCCAATGCTTTCATTTTTCTTAACCTGCGAAAACGAAAGCTGGCAGACCAATAATACTAGTAAAACGATGATTTTATTTCGGCACTTAATTTTCATATTTATTTCTTTTAAGAGTATAGAGAAAAGAGTATAGAAAATAGACTTACACTATTTCTTAATTCTTAAGCTCAATCTCTTTGTTCAGTTTCTATATTCTAAAATCTATATTCTTTGTTCTTTGTTCTTTGTTCTTTGTTCTTTGTTCTTTATTCTATTTTCTCGACCTAAGCTTCCCACTCTCCTTTAGCAACAAACTGAGCTTTTCCTCCAATATTAATATCAAACTGATTCTCAACTAATTTCCCTTTGAAGAAAATCTGAGACGGACGCCCGATATAATCTCCCTGATAATTCGTTAATTCAAATTCAGGTTTATGGTATTTTAGCAGAAAAGCTTCCAGACATGTACTTGCACTTCCTGTTGCGGCATCTTCTACCAATTGATTGTGTTCAATACACAACATTCGGCTGAATAGTTTTGAACCTTCCAGATAATAAAAATACAATCCTCTATGATCTGTTTTACAATGATTTCTCATCCATTGATCTGCCTTGTCTTTATCTAAAACCAAGTTCTCTAAAGCTCTTTTACTGCTTAATCCAACCATTACAAATGCGCTTCCGGTTGTAACTTCCTGAATTGGAAATTGATTTTCAAAATCTTCTTTTTTCAGATTACTGAATAATGTAAAATCTTCTTTGGAGAAAATATCCCAAAATTTTGGCTGTGCTGCTTTTAGCCAGATCAAATCTTCTGACTGCTGAATCTGAATAGGTCCAATCGGAACATTCAATGTTATACTTTCAGGCGAATTATCAAATATTTTATTGATCAAAACCCACGAAGTTCCAATTATGGGATGTCCTGCAAACTGCATTTCCTGGGCCGGTGTAAATATTCTTATTTCTGCTTTATTGTTTTCTCTGTCCAGTTTGGTTATAAATGTGCTTTCCGCAAAATTAATCTCGCGCGCCATTTGCTGCATTTCTTCTGAACTTAAATTCTCAGCTTCTAAAAAAACTGCCAATTGATTTCCGGCATATTTTTTATCAGCAAAAACATCAACTATATAAAAAGGTAAACTCATTGTTCTTATTTTTTTTGAGAAAATAGATTAAAGAATATAGAGAATAGACTTCGAATCTTTGCTTTCAATCTATTTTCTATTCTCTATATTCTATACTCTTTTATTCTTATTTATTAATCGACGAATTCGTTTTTGATTCTTCCGCCTTAATCTCACTTAATTCTTTTTTCGCTTCTTCAACAACATCCGGATAATCTGTAAAATTGTTGATTACGTTATCCAGAATATAAGTTGCCTGATAACTGTCTTTTAATCCGTAGAAGTTTTTCGCCATTAAAACCAAACCTTTTGCTCCGTAATATTTGTATGCTGAATAGCTTTTTGCCAGTTTTTGAACTGCTGCATTCGACGCATCAAATTTTCCTTCTTTGGTTTTAAAATAAGCATCATAATACAATGCCTCTGCTGCTAATTCTCCTTTTGAAGTTGTAGACAGTTTTGCATACGCTGCTTTTGCTTTATCTTCATCTCCGGTTTGAATTGCCGCGCGTGCTACAATAATCTGCGCATCGGCTTTTACGTTTGCATCTGCTTTTGGATTCGCTAAAACTTTATCTGCTGCAATAACCGAATTGTCATAATCCTTTTTGTCATAATAACATTTCATCAGGTTTGCCTGTGCAAAGTTTTTGTTTTGCGGATAATCGGCTTCACTTTCTAAACGAACTAAAACCGGAATCGCTTTATCACAATCTTTCGCTTTTAAATAAATCTGAGCCAGTCGGTTTAACGCTTGTTCTGTAAATTCGTTTCTTGGCTGGTCAATTACATATTGATAATTCTGAGTTGATTTTGTTTCAGAACCTTCCGCATAATATAATTGCGCTAAATTGAAATTAGCTTCTAAAGCATGCAATCCCGAAGGAAATTTGCTCACATAACCTGCAAATCCTGTAATCGCTGCTTTACTGTTGTTTTGACTGTATTGCTTGTTAGCTGCGTCGTAAGTATCGTTATCTAATTCCGCATCTGTAACCGAAACGAAATCTAAAGTTCTAACCCAGGTTGCGTATTCATCCACTTTTCCTGAATCAACATAAATTAATCTTGCTGTCGAAACGGCTTCAAGTGCTTCCGGCGTTTTTGGGAATTCGGCCGCCACTTTTTTGAATTTTGCCAATGCTTGTTCATCACGATCTGAATTGTAATAAATCAAACCTTGTTTCAAAATAGATTTTGAAGTAAAAGACCCGTTTTTGTATTCAGAAATCAACTGATCGTAGGTTTTAATCGCCAAATCATTCTTTTTATCCGCCACATATGTATTTCCTAATTCGAATAAAGCATCATCGCGATATTCTGATTTTTTATACATTTTTAGGAAGTTATTCAGTTCGTTGATTTTCTGATCATTTTTAGACATAAAACCATACGAAAGTGCTTTTTGAAATTGAGCATAATCAGCATCAACGCTTTTTGCATCCATTGCTTTTCCATAAGCTTCGTTTGCCTGTACATATTTAGAATTCACAAAACGAGAATCTCCTAAACGTAAATACGAATCATTTAAACGTACTTTATCCGAAGGAGAATTATCGATCTGCGCCTGAAACGAGTTCGCCGCCTGATCGTATTCTTTCAGCTTAAAATAAGTATAACCAATATTATAATTGATGTTTTTATATTCGTCTGTAGATTTTGCGGCAGCAAGTCCGGCAAATTGTTTGTATGTCAATAATGCATTCTGAAAATCATCTGAGACATATTCTGTTTCTGCTTTCCAGAAAGTTGCACGAGCCGTAAATTCAGGTGTTTTTTGTTCGCTTATCGCACTTTTAAACATTTTTCCGGCTTCCGTATAATTCGATTCGTTGAACAATTCAACTCCTCTGTAAAAAAGTACTTTTTGGTATGCCGCTTTATTTTCGGCGCTTCTGTTTTTTTCTAATAAAGCCAAAGCTTCTTTGTAGTTTTTAGTCGAAATATAAGAGTCAACTAAAAGTTTTTCTACTTCTGCCCTGTTTGAATTGTTTGGATATTTCTTTAAGAAATCAAATAAAATTCCCGGAACAGTTTGGTAAGCGTTACCGATATCATAACTTACTTTGGCATAATTTAAAGCTGCATCTTCCTGAATTTGTGCATTAAAATCCATTTCTGAAGCATTTTTAAACGCGTTCAAAGCTTCTTGTTTTTTACCTGTATTTAAATAACTTAGACCTAAATGATAATAAGCATTTTGAGCTACGAAATCTTTTCCTTCAATAATTTTATTGAACTGAGAAATGGCTTTTTCATAATTTTTCTGCTCGTAATAAGCGTAACCCAATTGGTAGAAATCCGTATTATTCCATTTTCCTTTTTTACCTGCATATTGCTCTAAATACGGAATCGCTTTTTCGTATTGTTTTAAATTGAAATAACTTTCTCCAATGATTTTATTCAGCTCCGATTTTTCCATTTCATTTGATTTCGCCATTGCTTTTTGGCCCAAATCAATTGCTTTTTGGAAATTTCCAAGTTTAAAATTCATATCGGCCTGATAATACGAAAGCTTTTCTTTGTATTTTTCTTCGCCCGAAACCTCATCAAAATATTTTGTTGCTTCTTTATAATCGTCGCCTTCATACGCCATAAATCCTAAATAGTATTTGGCTTGCGAACCAAATTCTGGAGAATTTACGACTTTATTAAAATATGTTGTAGCTTCTTTTTTCTTTTTAGCAGTAAAATAGCTGTATCCTTTCTGGAAATTAAATTTATCCGATTCTGATTTACTCATGTAACCTTCGTCAACTTTGTCAAACCATTGTAAAGCTTTTGGATAATTTCCTTGTTCGAAGAAATATTGCGCTACTTCAATATAAGCCTGATTTTGTTTGGTACTTGTTGGATAATCCTCAACGAATTTTTCCATCAAAGCATCTGCATTAGGCTGATTGGTTCTAATGGCGCAATTGGCGATATAATAAGCGCAGTCTGATTTTACCTCTTCTGTTTGTGCAGTATTATTTTTTACATACTCAAAAATATGTTGTGCCGAAGCGTATTGTTTGTCGTTATATAAAGCCTGTGCTTTGTCAAAATCCTTTAAATCGTAAGTATAAATAGCTGATTTTTGTGCCGAAACTATGGTCGAAGTAAGGATAATTTGGAATAAAAAGAACCAGGAAAGTCTATGCATTTTAGTTATATTTAGTATTCAAATTTATCATTTTATACCGTTTATAACGAAACGTTTCTTGAATTTATTATGAACAAACATGGAATAACAAACATTTTAGAGACATTATAAAAAATTAAAATGAATCCTATAAGTTATATAAGTAATTATAAGCTAGTACCTTTTAACAGATTAACTAAAATGAACTTATATAACTTACATGGTTTAAATTTTCATTCCTTTTTCTACAAATTTTCTTAAGAAATGATTGAAATTTATTTTGAATACATACGTTATCTTATTACTTTTACCATTCAAATCAATTTTATTATGTCAGAAACCGTACTATCTCTTAAAGAAGTCACTATATATCAAGAAGGAAGAAAAATTTTATCTCATATTAACTTAGATGTTCAGCATGGAGAGTTCATCTACATCATTGGGAAAACAGGTTCCGGAAAAAGCAGCTTTTTAAAAACTTTGTACGCAGATTTACCTTTAACTGAAGGTGAAGCTCATATTGTTGACTTTGATTTGGCAACTTTAAAAGAAAAAGATATTCCGTATTTAAGACGTAAAATCGGGATTGTTTTCCAAGACTTTAAATTACTTCCAGACCGTTCTGTTCAGGACAATATGCTTTTTGTTCTTAAAGCAACCGGGTGGACTGAAAAAGAAGCGATGGAATACAAAATCGATGAAGTTTTGGATAAAGTTGGAATGAAAGATTTCCTTAATAAAATGCCTCACCAGCTTTCTGGCGGTGAACAGCAGCGTGTTGCAATTGCAAGAGCTTTACTTAACGATCCTGAGTTTATCCTTGCCGATGAACCTACAGGAAATCTTGATCCGCAGACAAGTTCTGAGGTTTTAGAAGTATTAAAAAACATCAACGCACTTGGTAAAACCGTTATCATGGCAACTCATGATTATGCTTTGTTGATGAAATTCCCTTCTAAAACATTAAAATGTGAAGATGAAAGAATCTTCGAAGTGGTACAAAGAAGCGTATAAATCTTAAACTTTTTTTAGAATTAAAATATCCTGATAATCAAACAAGTCATTAACCGCTCTGTTTGACCAGGTTCCGTATATCTTATTTTCTAATTCTAACTGGCTTGTTTGAATCATTTCAAAAAGTAATTCTTCTTTAAAAGCAATATTTGCCGAAGGAACTTTTTCATTCATTAATCTGTAATTTTCTTTTTGGTAAGGAAAACAGAATCCTTTATTTTCTTTTGAAATGTATTCTTCATTTTGATCGTCGTAAAGAAAGAAAGTCGAAAGACATTTTCCATCGGTTTTTAAAACTCTGTAAATTTCATTTAAATAGTTCTGAACTTCCTTTGGCTGCATATGAGTAAAAACCGAAAATAAAAAAACGGTATCAAAAGAATTGTCCTCGTAAGGAAATTTAAAATTCTCTGCCTTTTGATTGGTTAGATTGTATAAATCATTGTTTAAGGAAATGTGCTGAAAATTAAAATTAGAGAAATCTTTGCTGATGTTTTTTTGACACCAGTCAATTCCTTTTTTTACAACATCAAAACCTTCATATTTTCCTTTTGTTGACAAATACTGCGTTAAGGGTACCGCAGCGCGGCCAATTCCGCAGCCAACATCTAATAAAGAATAATCAGGCTGCAGCGATGTGTATTCTTTTAAAAGTTCTAAATGATGTTTTCCTTGTAACAAGAAATCGCCGGCACCAATAAAGATGTCTCCTTTTTTAGGCTCATATTTGTTTTTCTTTTTATTTAAAGAGTTCCAAAAATCAGCAGGGAAATAATAAATCTTACGAACAAGAAATCTTGACTTTGGAGAAATAGCATAATAAAGAGACCTTAAATTCATTTTTGATTTATTATTTTAATAAAAAACATTTCCTTTACAAATATATTTTAAAAAAGAGAATAAATGCTTTCTATTTTAATTCCGGTTTATAATTACAATGTGTTTTCGCTTGTTTTAAAACTTAAGCGACAAGCAGATAATTTAGGAATTATATATGAAATTTTGGCACAAGACGATCTTAGCCAAAAATTCAACAATGAAAACGCACAGATTAATACATTGGAGAATTGTATTTTTTCTATTAATCCAGAAAATTTAGGCAGAGGAAGAAATATTAATTTACTATGTTCCAAATCAAAATATAATTATATCCTGATTATGGAAGCTGATGCTTTGCCAGAAAACGAATCTTACCTTAAAAATTATATCGAATTATTATCAAAAAAACCTAAAGTAATTTTTGGCGGTGTTAAATATCCTGATGCTATTCCTTCTAAAGAAAAAATACTTCGATGGAAATATGGTATACAAAGAGAAACTAAATCTCTAAATCAAAGACTTCAAAACCATTATAATTTTGTATTTACGTGGAATTTGCTTCTAAAAAAAGAAATTCTTTTACAATTTCCATTTCCAGAATTTATACGTGATTATGGATATGAAGATTTAATTTTTATAGAAAATTTACGTTTAAATTCAGTTCCGGTTATTCACATAGAAAATTTCTTAATTCATTACAATAATGAAGATAGTATCAATTTTATAGAAAAAACTGAAAGAGCTGTTAGAAACTTATACAACTTAATTCAACTTCATAAAATTGATCCAAAAGGCATTAAATTAACTAAAGCTTACGTACTTTTAAAAAAGCTGCATCTTATTGGGTTTATAAAAGCAATTTATAAAATAACAAAAAATAAAGTCCTTGCTAATTTAACTTCGGAAAATCCGAATTTATATCTATTAGATTTTTATAAATTATGCTATTATTGTCATTTAAAAAAATAATCGAGTATGGCACTTTTTTCAGTTGTTATCCCTTTATATAATAAAGCTAATCATATTGAAAACACCATAAAAAGTGTTCTTAATCAAACTTTTACTGATTATGAAATTATTATAATCAATGATGGTTCTACGGATAATATTGAAGTTTTTGCACTTGATTTTAATGATAAAAGAATTCAGATTTACAATCAAAAAAATCAAGGCGTTTCTACTGCCCGAAATCTTGGTATAGAAAAATCAAAAGGTGAGCTTATTGCATTTCTGGATGCTGATGATTATTGGTTTCCTGATCATTTACAGGAATTAGCTCATTTATATCATGATTTCCCAAATTGCGGTATATATTGTTCTCGCCATAAAATCAGAATTTCTAAAAATCACCTTCAAATTCCCTCTTACAATGGAATAAATAATTCTTTCAGAGGAATTGTAACTGATTATTTTTTTTCAAACAGACCTTTTAGAATTACCTGGACTTCTTCCTTAGCAATACCCAAGGAAATAATAGAAAAAAATGGAGGCTTTACGCCAGAAGTAACAAATGGTCAGGATTTAGAATTATGGACTAAAATTGGTATAAAATATCCTGTTGCCATAACAAATAAAATAACGGCTGTTTATAATTATAATATTCCAAACAGTCTGGCTAAAAATCATGTAAACTCAATGAAATTAATGGATTTTGAGCAATTCAAACTTTCTGAAAAGGAAAATCCTTCCCTTAAAAATTTTCTTGATTTATATAGAATTGAATATGGCTTGCGCTATTATATTTTTGGAAATAAAGATAAAATGAATTTTTACCTCAAAGATGTAGACCAACAAAATATCAGCTTAAAGATTCGGTTTTTAATGAAAATGCCTTCTGTTTTTTTACGTTTCTTTTTAAGACTAAAAAATGCTTTAAAAAAAATCGGATTTAATTTTTCTATTTACGATTAGAATATTTTACAAATTCATCAAAATCTCTAATGTAATCGTCTTCAATATAAACTTCTGAAGCAACCACCAAACAAATTGAACCTGATGAAAAGTTTCGAAGTTCTCTCCAAATTCCGGAATTGATTAATAAACCTTCATACGGCTTGTTTAAAGTAATAATCTGCTCTTGTTTTCCATCATTTAAAACAACATCAAAACTACCGCTTAAAGCAACCAAAAACTGCTGAAGATCTTTATGTGCATGTCCGCCTCGTTCTGATCCGGTTGGCACATCATATAAATAATAAACTCTTTTTATTTCAAAAGGAACTGTGTCATTTTCTATTACAGAGAGATTCCCTCTTCGTTCTTCAATTTTAGGAATTGAGATAATTTGTATTCCTTTATTTTTAATTTCCATATTCCGTTCTTTCAAATTTTTCATGTCCCTTTTTTGCACTTTTCAGAACTCTTTTAATATTGTTCCATTTTATTTTTTTCTGTTTTAAATCAAAAAACAATTTAATGAATAGCCAAAAAATATGTTTCTTTTTGAAAATCCTGGAAAATAATGCGCCATGAATATAATATCTTTCGGCTATATCTTTTTTATTTGAGGACGTTTGACTCTCATGTTTTACTATTATTTCAGGATAAAATGAAAGTTGTTGTTGTTTCTCTTTTAAATCGAATAAAAAAACAGCTTCTTCACCCATTTCAAAAATTCCTCCTAATCCAAAATTTTCATCAAATTGAATCTTGGCTTCATCAATAATTGATTTATTGAGTGTCATTTCTATTGAACTTGTATTAAGGATATCAAAAGTATTCAAATTACTTTTAGGATAAGAAGGATATTTTTTAATTAAATTTTCATTTGAATTTATGGCTGAAAAATTTATTACAGCAGCTTCTGGGAATTTATGATAAGCATTAATTATTTTATTTATAAATCCTTCCTGATAAACAATGTCATCATCAGCAATGACAAGAATTTTTCCAACAGCATTTTCAAGAGCTAAATTTCTGCTTTTTGCCAAACCTTTTTCAAATGAGTTTATGACTCTTATATTAGAATAACTAGAAGTTAAAATTTTCTCGTTTTGGGTTTGATTTACTATTAAGATTTGAAAAGTAGAAAAATGAGAATACGGAAACATTGGAACTAAAAAATCCAATGAATCCTGGTTCATTGTAGAAATTAAAATTTCAATGTCATTTATGTTATAATTTACTTTCAAAAGTTTTTTGGCTTAAACAAATGTAAATTTTTTTTTCCCTTAAATACAAAATGCAATTCTGTTTTGTTTTTAAATTGTTTTACATTTACTTTTTTCTTTAACTAATAGGGTTTATGCGCATTTTACTGATTGGAGAATATAGCCTTTTACATAATTCTTTAAAGAAAGGATTAGCAGAACTAGAACATGAGGTTATTTTGATAGGAAATAGTAATGGTTATAGATGTTACCCTGTTGATTACGATTATGAAGCAAAGTTTTTTAAAAAAGAAATATTTGCTATACCCCGAAAAATTTTATACAAGCTGTTCAAATTTGATTTGGTTAATTTAGAATATGGCATTCGTTTTTATCTATTCCTTTCTAGATTAAAAGATTTTGATATTGTGCAATTTGTCAATGAATCTTCCATAAAAACAACAACAAGGTTTGAGCTTTATTTGATAAAAAAAATAGTAAAAAATAATAAGTCTGCTTTTTTAGTATCATGCGGACTAGATTATATGACTCTCAAATTTTACACTGAGAACAAAGAATACAAGTCTATCTATCAACCTTTTATAGAAAGCCCGTCTAAAGAATTTAACTGGTTTTACTATTATTTTAAAAAAGGACATGTCAAAATTCACAAGTATATCATGAGCAATTTTAATGGATTAATCCCTACTGATTTTGATTATCTAGATGCTGTAAAAAATTATCCTATTTTTTCTGGTTTTATTCCTTATCCAATAGATTTAAGCAAATTAACTTTTAAGGAATTAATAATTAAGGATAAAATAATTATTTTTTTAGGCATCAACAAATACAGCTATAATCAAAAGGGAATTTCTTATTTTGAAAAAGCGTTAAAGCTTATAGAAGAAAAATATCTAGACAAAGTAGAAATTATAATTACAAATACAGTTCCTTATCCTGTTTATATTGATTTATACAATAAAGCTCATATTCTTTTAGATCAAGCTTTTAGCAGAGATCAGGGTTATAATGCACTCGAAGCAATGGCAAAAGGAAAAGTCGTATTCACCGGTGCTGAAAATGATTTTACAGAATATTATCAAATCACCGAAAGAGTTTGTGTAAATGCTCTTCCTGATGTTGATTATTTGGTTAAGGAATTATCTTTTTTAATTGAAAATCCAAATGAAATAATAGCAATAGGAAAACGAGCAAGAGCTTTTGTAGAAAAAGAGCATAATTATTTAAAGATTGCTGAAAAATATTTAAAAACATGGAAGGAAAATTTAACTTAGATTTTTATCTTTCTTCACCTTCAAAAACATCTTCCAAATTTCATTTAACTCCTCTAACTTCATTAGCCAGGAAATAACTAAGTATATTACTGGTCCAAATATGACTCCAAAAAATAATTGCAGTACAAGATTATCTATAAAACAAGTCATCATAAATACTAAAACTGCCATTCCTATCGCTGCGAAACAAAAAGGCATCATATCTTTTAATTGATTCATTGCTCCATAACCATAAAATTTGCCAGGTAAATAGGCATTTAACACAAAAAACACAGCTGATGTAACAACGTGTCCTATTACAATAGATTTTACGCCAAGAGGAATTGTTATTATCATAGCCAGCAATGTTAATGGCAGTTTAGACAAATCTACCTTTAAAAATAAATCTGAGCGTCCCACTGCATTTAATAAATTCAAATTGAGTGAGCTCATTGGAAGAAAAACACGCGAAAAAACCATCCATTGCAAAAGCGGAATTAAGGAAATCCATTTTTCTGTAAGTAATAATATAACGATTGGTTTTGCTAATAAAGCAATAAGGGTCATAATTGGAATAACAAGAAAGGCCGACATACGAATCATTCTACTAAAAATAGAGATTAATTTCTCCTTATCATGCTGTACCGAAGCAAGGATAGGAAATGTACTTTGCTGTAAAACACTAACAATTGTGCCCGCAGATATATCTGCAAAACTTTTAGCTCTTGTATAATACCCTAATGCAGTGCTGGAATAAAATTTCCCTAAGCAGATATTATAAATATTATTTAATAATTGAGCATATAGACCTGCTAGTAACAGCTTTGAACCATAACCAAATAAAGATCTAAACGATCTTTTTGAAAAAGCAATTGAAGGCCTCCAATTACTTACAAACCATAAATAAACTGAAGAAGCTAAAGAACTTACCAACATTTGAATTACTAACGCCCATACTCCAAATTCATTTATAGCTGCTATTATACCGCATAATCCACCTATAAACATTCCTATCACATTACTTTTTGCTATAGATTTGAAATCAATTGCAATTGTTAATTTGGTTCTTTGAACTATTACGAAAGCATTTAAAAACAAACTTAAACTCAAAATTCTAGTTAAATCTATTAAACGCGGCTGATTAAAAAAGAAGGAAATATAAGGTGCTGAAAAAAATAAAATCAGATAAAAAAAGCTGCTTACAATTAAATTGAATACGAACAGGGTAGAAAAATCAATCTCTGACCTAGACTGACGTTGAATCAAACCTGTACCTAGTCCACTTTCAATAAAAGTTTGTGATAAGGCAATAAAAATGTATATCATTCCTATTAATCCAAAATCTTCCGGCAGTAAAATTCGGGCAAGCACAATCCCCACAACAAACTGCCCTATTTGAACAGCAAATTTATCAACTGCTGACCAAAAAATTCCTTTTGTCGCTACTGATTTTACAGAAGTATTGTGCATTATAAAAATTAAAATTTATTTCTAATTTGACTCTCTAAATAGTCTAATATGTTTTCAGATGCAGTGGGTTTGTTTTTTGGAATTAGGCTGTTTTGCACAAAATTATTACGTTCTTCTTCCATCGAGTCGTTTTCATTCAGCACAACATTTTCAATAAAATCTATCAATTGTTTTTTATTTCGGGATTGATAATGCGCTGCTATTGCTTTTTCCCCAAAAGCATTCCAATGTTCCATAACCGATTCATTCCTAACCATAAAAAGTGCTGGTTTTCCTGTAACAAGATATTCTGCCATAAAGGAACCACAATCATGAATTAATGCATCTGATGTTAAAAATAGATCTGTATATTCCCCGTTTTCGCACTGACCATTTGAAAGATTCTTCCATTTATTATAATAGATATCTGTTCTTTCTTTGCCCCAATACTCTTGCTCTAACTTAATTCTTAATAAATGATGTGGTTTAAACGCGATTTGTATTTTATCACTGTACTTATCAGCCAATTCTAAAAAGAAATCATAATACTCTAAAAAATTTGCCACTTTATTCCAATCTGATATGGCATGATGTGGTGCCCAAATAATCTTTTTCAGATTAGAATTTGTGTTTTTCCAAACAGCATGATTTGGATTTTTATTGATTAATAAGCGATCGAATCCCGGATAACCCGTCAAAACATTATTTCTTCCTTTATTCTTTTGTTTTTGCAATGCTATTTGATTGTGAATTGGAGTCTCAGAAAAAATTTTCCAAACAAGATTGTGAAACTTTAAGTTATAGACAAAATCATAATTAACCGTCATAATAGCATAAGGCACATAGCAGGTTAACGTATTTGAAAACTCCTTTATATAATATCTATAATCTACTAAACCTTCATAAGGATTAGTAAAAAAAATAATATCCGGAGCAAAAGTATTATTAACATCTAAATATTCTCCCGTTACATTATCATAGGTTTTAATAACACTATATCCTTTATTTTTAAATGCTTCAAAAGATTTATTCATTTCGAAAAGCATGTTTTCCTGTCCAAAGTTCACAACAGGACAAATAAATATTGCAGGTTCAAATTTGGGATCTTTCAGCATTAAATCGAATAAAACATCATACTTCCAAACAGACTCATGAATTAAAAAAAAAGCCACTTTTATTTTTTCTTTTTTTCTTAGAATTTCCAGGGCTTTTTGATGTTTTTTAGGTGCGTTTTTAATTTTATACCAATCATGCAACGCTCGCAATTTTGTAAAATTATAAACTTTTATAAGTGAAATCCATATTGTTTGCGGAACGATTTTTTTAAGAGTTAATTTTAAACTTGTCATTTTATATCGTTGTCGATTTCTTCATCTCATTTAAGCGTATTGCTAATACATTATTTTAAAAAAAAATATTTTCTTTTTGGATATTACAAAAGGTTCGTTTTTAAAATTTAATTTTTAAATGTAATTGCTTTATGAATTTTACTTGATTTTGATATTTATCTTTTTAGTCTTAGTACCTTATTCAAAACAAATGTATTTAAAAAAAACGTACTCTGCATAAGATCTTTACTCCAAAAGAAACTTTAAAATTATTTAATACAGAACCAATTTAATTTCGGCAAGAAGTCACTAAAATCCAGACCTTTTGGCAGATTTATATCTTACAAAAAACAAAATTGCGCAAAGTCAGAGACAATTGCGCAATTTTCATTTGAAAACTTTAAGGAACATATTTATATTCCTTTTATAGCTTCTAACTAAATCATTGTATTTCAGTATAAATAAATTTTGAAATAAAGCTATACTGTTTGTTTTTATTAATATAACTTATTAGCAATCCTTTTTGATTATAAAAATATTCTATTGTGTTATCTTCCGACACCTCTTTTATTAATTGCTTTTGTTGATTGTAAAGATATAATGTTTCAAAATTCACATTAGATATATAAGAACTGCTTTCTATTTGATTTAACTCATTTTCTATTTTTTCTATCTCTGTTGAGGTTTTAAGAATATTTAATTGCTCTTTTGATATGCTGAATAATTTTCTTGATATTTTTGAATTCTTGATATTTTTAGAATAAGTAATGTTTGTTATATACAAATTAGCGTAATGATTCAAGTCAGTTGTATTATGAAAATCAATTTCTATTTTTTTTAATTCTTTTCCATTACTTAAATCATTATAAATTAATTCTAAACCTATTCTTTCATTTTTATCATTAGTTTTTATTTTGAAAATTATATTCTTTTTGTCAAAATATACATATTCGACTGAAATTGAATCAAAATCAACTCTAGATATCCTTACAATTTTATCCTCTTTATAAAAATAATATTGCTTTAAGTCTTTAGAATCAGAATGCGATGCAACCACACCATTTGGACTGAAAACACTAACAACATGCCCTTTATTATCAAATCTGGTTTCCGATTTCAACATTAATCCTATTGGTTTTTTATAATAATTAGGATTTGTTTTTGGTATAACTAAATATTGAGAAACCTTAGTTATTTTTTCTCTTTCAATAATATCTCTCGGAAAATCCATTTGAGCAAATAATTTAAAGCTCAAAAATATCAATATAAAAGTTGTTTTTATAGTTTTCATTTTACCTCTTATTTGTTTAATAAGTACCAAGAATCATTTTTATACGGAAGTCCTCCATTGTCGAAGGCAAATTTAAAAGCTTGCCTTTCGCCCCATTTATCTGATTCTTCGGCTGAATGAGAACTACGATAATTACCATAACTCATATTAAAATAATTAACAGCATGACCAAATTCGTGAAGCATCGTATGAGCTAAGTTCCTGAAAGAACTAAAAGCTGCTCTGTAAAAAACTATGTTTGACTTTTTATAATTATCAGTATCATAAGCCCATGTTTTTGCTTCTGCTCTTCCAACCGTATAAATACTAGGTTCTGCTTGTATTGGTGCAAATCCTGTACTAGGATATATTTTTCTTAGAGTAGGCAAGCTATTTTTCATTTTAACTAGTGTAGCATCTGTAGCAGGTGCTGCATTATCTGCATTTGCTCCATAAGCAGCATCAACTTCTCTATCAATTTTATTTTTCAGAAATACTTCTTTCATTTCATGCATTCCATGATTCAATCCAGAAACAACAAGCCCCGTAACTGCACCCTGCCAAAAATTACCTCCGGTAAGAGCTGCACCTGCACCTCCAGAAACCGTTCCAAAGGCAATCATTCCAACCGTATTATTAGCACCAATAGCACCGCTTATTCCTTGATGAGAAAATGTGTTTGTCACAAAATGCCCTTCTGTTAAACTACTATTTGATTGAAATGTATTTTCTGTTGTAATACCACCACTCCATGCACTTGAAGCAATACTACTCAATGCACCAGAAGCAAATCCACTCCAGAATTTACCTCCTTGTATTGCTGCCATACTTCCCTGAAAAGTGCCATGTGCTGCTGCCTGAAAAGCTGCCTGAGAATAAAAATTCGTAAACAAACTGGTAGCCGCAGAGCCAATTCCAAACGTCACAGCAGATGTTGCTGCCCCTATAAAGGTTGCTTTCGCCAAACCGCCAACACTAAAAGGAACATCTGCTAATAATGCAGTAAGAGTATAAGTAGTAGCTGCAATAATTGCTCCAATTATAACTGCTCCAAAAAATCCAATTTCCGCATATTCACCACTTGGATCTGTATATTTTAGAGGGTTATTTAATACATAGCCATATTTATTATAATTCTGTGTATTATAAGGCTCTTGTATATAATTATCCGGCTGCAGGAACCTGTGCAGTTTTGGATCGTATAAACGTCCGTTCATATGTATAAGCCCTACACTCTGCAGATGTTCATGACCTGTATATCCTCTGTCTAAAACAGTTAATCCAGACAATATATTACCTGCTCCGTCCTGAACTTTTACAATACTACCCCAGGCATCAAATAATCTTTTTTCTACTATTGCACCGCTCTGATCAGATATGGCTGTTATTGTTCCCTGATAATCCCTGTGTAAATATAAATAATTCTGTGTGGTTCCGTCACTTTTTAACACTACTGGAGCGCTGTATCCATCACCTCCTATATAGGTTACAAACTCAACAGCACCGGTAACAATGTTATGTTTTACTTCCATTGTACCGTCTGCAGAATAATGTTTACGGAAGGTTCTTAAAAGTTTATCACTCTGCTGGCCGCCGTAGAACATTGAGCTTCTGTCATTATCATCATTGTAGGTAAAACTTATTTTATCAACTCCTGTTTCTTCAATCTGTACCGGACTTTTAAATGTATTGTAGGTTATGTTTAATGCTCTTACTGCTGTAGCTGCATCACTTGTTTTACGGATCTGCACATCATCAAACCATATATTTCCCAGTCCGTTGTTATCTAAACGAATACATAGTTTTTTAATATTTGAAGGAACTGAAAATGTTTTAGTTACTTGTGTCCAGCTTCCTGTTACATTTGATACTACAGTATTATAGCTCAAGACCCCTTGGGCATCTTTCATTACAAGAACTATTTCTGCCTGAGGACTGCTGCTGTATACCCATGCAGAATAAGTATAATCTGTCGCAGCAGTATTATTGATATCTATCCATTTATCTGAATATACATACTGCTCTGTTGTAAGGGTATTGACTAGTTTTAAAGAATTTTTACCAGTATGGGCTGCCGTAACGTTATCATAACTGTAAAACACCGTCGCAGGAGATCTTACAGTACCCCATCCTGTACGGTCTTCCATGCTGTCATTAAAGATTCCTTCTCTGTTACCATAATACCCTGCAGCTTCCGGAGTTGGGGTTATGGCTTTATTCTGATACGTTTTAGCCGTATCATATTCATAAGTTCCCACACTATTTTGGGTAATCCTTCCTTTATCGTCATAAACCTGTGTTTCCTGAATACCGAGTCCATTTGTGTATTCAGTCAAACGGTCTAAACTATCATATTTATAGGTTTCATTTCGACTGAACAAGCTGTTGGTACGACTGTTCAGGTTTCCTCTTTTAATCTCGAAATCACTATTCAGGGTCATAATGTTTACAACCGTAGGAGTTGTTTTATCATGTTTGATCTGTTTAATGTAGCCATACTGATCATAAGTATTAGTTACCGCTATACCATTGCCAAAAGCCGCCGTCAACAACTGCCCTCTTTCATTTAAACTATTGGCCTGCCATAAAACCTGCTGGGTAGTATCATCCAGGATCTGCCATGGGAACCCATTTTGATACGTGTTTTTTACGGTTTTAGAACTTGTTTTTCCTGAAGCTGTCGCTGTAGAAGTTTCTTTTTCTATTCTTGCTAAAGCATCAAAAGTCTGCTGTTTAACAAAAACAGCATATGGTGTTGTTTCTGTTGTTTTATACAATCTCTTAAACGTATCATACTCATAAAGATTTGTAGTTGTTTTGGATTCGATATTATCCACATATGTACTGCTGGTTATTTGATTTAAAGCATTATAAGCATAGGTAGTTTTACTATTGGTAAGTGTACCTGCAATAGTTTTTTCAGTTGTTCTGCCAAAAGTATCATAAAGTAAAGTAGTCGTTCCGTTTGGTGTTGTTTCGGTTTTTAACTGAGCAAAAGCATCATAACTGTACGTATAAACTCCGGCACTAGGATCTTCCATCCTGATCTTATTACCCCAGCCGTCAATATCTATTTTTACTTTGTTCCCCTGATAATCGGATTCTTTTAACTGACCATTAGCAAAATAAGTAAAATTAATCGTTCCTCCAGGATCGGTACTCTGAACTTTATTGCCCAAGGCATCTACAGTTGCTGTGGTAACTTTACCGTCATCTGTACTGGTGGTGGTTAAAACTGAATAAGACAAGGTTTGTATTTTTCCCGTTGGAGCCGTAATTTTTGTAGGTCGCATCAAGTAATCATACTCATAATTTGTCCATAAACTCGGCGCCGAAAAATAAGGCTCGCTTTCTTTTTGTTTTCTACCTAAACCATCATATACAACCTGTTTGGTAATCATGGTATTGGCGGCAAATCCTTTTGCAGAATTTTTCACCGCTCGTCCCAGTACATCATATTCCACTACTGTTTTGGAATCCAGGTTATTAGTTGTCGTTGTAGTATATCCCCCTGTTCCCAGTTTGGCATAAACTATTGTTGTGGATATAGGCGTGATTGAAGGACCAGTAACAGTGGTATTGGTTAACTTACCCCAGTTATCATAAGTAAAGTCACTGACAACTCCCATATAATCAGTTGACTTTGTTACCTGCCCCAGATTGTTATAAACATAGTTGGTAATGAATCCCTGATGGTCTGTTTTTTTAATTACAAAACGTTTTGCTGCATCGTATTCATCGGTAATAGTTCTTGCTGCCGGAACCGGAACTGCTGCCGGAGCTGAAATGGTTTTGGTCAGCAGGTTTCCAAGCCCGTCATAAGTCATGTCCTCTACTAAAGCATAAGTATTATGGCCTTTCTTTTCTGTTTTGGTTAAGTTAAATCCAGTATAAGTAGACGTTTCTTCTGAAGTACGAGTATCACCTGAAGCGACATTGTTAGCTGAAGAATTTACTTTTTTAGGTCTTCCTATATAATATGAACTGCCCGCACCTGTTGGATTATTGTCATATTGTGAATCTGTGGTAACAGAACCCTGAAGTGCAGCTCCGCTGTATTTTTTTAATACACTTCTAACCTCTAATCCATAATAGTTATTACTGTCAGCAGTTCCGTCATAAGTAAAAACGGTTTCTGATTTAGTGCCGCTGAGATGATCCTCAATGGTTTGTTTGTTCAGCAGTACATTATAAACACCGCTGTTAGAGTTAGGCGCACCGGCACTCTGCGCTGCAGAGGCTACAGGAGAAGCCGTAAAACTGGTATTAGAGCTGGAACTGGCAGAAAAACCAGGTTTTAAAATTACCTGAGGAGCATAATAATTAACCGCTAAATCATTATTTACTGCTGATGAAGCTGTTATAGAATTACCTGCCTTATAAGTCTGTCCAGTTGTAACAGGTGTCGTGATGATTATATCATTCTGAAGAGGGCTTGAATAAACCACATCTCCTCCTCCTTTGGTGTAAACTGAAAAAACATTCGTTTTAGTTGTTAAAAGACCTGAAGGCGTAGTATCAAAAACTGTGGACGGGTTGGTGCTTGTCCAGCTGATTGTATTGGCTCCTCTTAATGCAGGATCATTATACTGTGTTGTCCAGATTTTTGTATCTGAAGCCGATAAATACCAGCTGCTTCTGGTGGTTCTTGTAAAACCTACAGTTCCGTAATTATAGTTTGAAACATACCCTCTGTATCTAAAATCCTGATATTTAGAAATTCCGTTGATTGTTGCAGTTAATTTAGAAACTAAATAACTCCCTGAATTTCTAATGATCTCGATATTTGGATACAATGCCGCATTGGCTGAAGAATAAAAATCTGCAGAAGAAGCTCCCAAATCTCCATTTGGCGCTTCCATCGGCAGGTAATCAATGGTCTGTTTGATATTACCGCTGGACTCCGTTACAGATTTCAATCTGTTTTCGGTATCGACATTTTTATTAAATTGATAATATTCAATTTTATTATAGTGCCCGCGTATTAATACCAAATCTGTATTGGCCCCGTCATATCTGTAATTAGATGTAATTGGAATTGGAATATCTGGTGAATTTGAGGTAAAAACCGTAGAACTGTATACCGAAGTAAAACCAGAACCTGAAGCTTTACCAAGATTGTTGGCATAACCATATACTTCCCACTGTGTATCGTGGTTGTTGATACTCCAGTCATCTTTATAATATTTTCTCCAGACACGGACTAAATCTGATTTACCGTCTTTATTTATGTCCATTGCAAAATAACTGCTGAAATGTCTTTGGGTATTATAATGGCTGCCTGTATCTGGCCAGTATTCAACGATATTTAATGTTTCTTTTACAAATAATTCACCGCCGGCAGGATTTGGGTTACTGTAGTAAATATTCCATTCAACTGCATTCGGTTCTCCCTCACTGGTCGGAAGCATAATATCAGTTTTTCCGTCCCCGTTATAATCGCCTAAAAGCATTTGCTTTGACTTTGAATACTGATCTAATGTTCCAGAACCAATTACTTCTAATTCTATCCATGGAGAAACTAATAATTGTTTAAAACTTATAATTTTATATGTCTTATCATTATTAAGCACCAATATATCTGATTTACCATCCGAATTAAAATCAGCTATAAGTCTCTTATCCCCATTTAAAACACTGTTATTTGGGAGATTCATAAAGCCGCTGGTTCCTAAAGCAGTCGAAGCATTTGGATCGAGATTAACTAAATGATAATCCCAGCCATCCCAGCCAAACTCTGTTGACAGCCATTGCCCATCTCCCAGTCCTGCCCAGTTAGAGGATATGGTTTCTAAATCATAGTAATATTCATTCTTTGTGCTGCGAATCAAAACTTCACTTATACCATCACCATTAAAATCTCCTTCAAGATATTCATTAGATTTCTTAATGGCTGGAAAAAAACGAGTATCTGTATAACCTGAAAATTGATCATATACTACATTAGTCACAGTCTCACCTTGAGCAATATTATTGTTGAAATTAATTGATTTTGTATAATTTAAGGCCGTTGAGTTGTAAATCTTAAAACTAATGTTATTGACTTGTTCATCTGCATAAACAATGGAATTAAATTGATTAAGCTTACCATTAGTTAATGTAGTGGCCGTAATTACCTGTCTTTTATCAGCAGTAAAAGGCAGATTAACCGGAACGTTACCTGTATTGCCATTAAATAAATTAGTAAAAATTTGATTATTTGCAACAAAATCCAATCTTCCGTCTCCATCAAAATCTCCCGCAAGGTCTACCTTATCAAATGCTAAAGTATTAGTATACTCTTTCTCCGTTCTCTGTGGTGTGGTCGGGCTTGGGGTATATTCAAATTCAACTGGATTTGATACTTCACTTTGAGCATTTATCTCTTGTATTTTCTTTAATCTTTGGTATCCTAAACTTGTGTCTTCTTCGTGTGTAAGCTGATAGGTTCTAAAAGGTACGTTATTGGATAAAACTTTTATATTATTTAAAATCTGCGTCGCATAAATTGGCTGGCCTTTTAAGTAATCTTTCTCTACACGACTGGCTGCATTATAATAAAAACTAATTTTATTTTGAGCTGCAATTCCGGCAGCTGTATTCCCGCTAAAAGCTATATTATCAATATACAGTTGATTTGTACTATTATAGGCAACTGTCTTATAATTATAATCAATAAAATTGCCGTACACATCTTCGTAATGAACTATATACCATGAATTTACAGAAACTGAATTCTGCAGGCTTCCAGATCCTTTAGAACCATACCAGCTTCTTGATCCATCAGGGGCAGTTACTACAAAATAAGTTGTTGTACCTTCAATTTTTAATTCAATTTTGGTATTGCTTTTAAATTCTGTTTCGTAAGTAGAATTTGCTGCCCAGTAAGTTCCTGTTTTTAACAGTAGTCTTTGCCCGTCAAGCGCTAATTTATCATTTGAATCAAAATCAACACCGTCAACATAACCGTCAATATCCCGGCGGGTAGACATCCTGCTGATGGTTGAAATACTATTTATACTCCAGCCCTGACCGGCTATACCGCCTCTGACTCCGCTGCTGTAAACCAGGTTTATAGTAGGAGCAACTCCCTTTATACTTGGAGGAACTGCTATAGGAAGCGTATAAGTTGCAGTACCTGAGGCTGAAATTTGAAGTTCTCCTTTTGTATCTGTAAAGTTTTGAGAAAAAGATAAAAAAGAGGTAAATAAAAATATAATGAAAAAGTAAAATTGTTTCATATAAAGTAGCTTACTGCTTAATAATTTTAATTGTTTTTTCGTCTCCGTTTTTATATTTTAAAACAACCAGATAAATTCCTGTTGAATATTCCTGAAAGGAAATATTTAAAGCATTTATACTTTCTGTTTTAGGAAATGCTTTTAATACCTGGCCATTTAATCCGTAAACCATTACTGAGGAAACTTTATTATCCTCCACCAGTTCCCATTGAAGATAAAGTTCTTCTTTAACAGGGTTTGGATAATAAGAAATAACATCCTCAGGAAAAAACTTTTCAAGGTCCTCCTCCACAACTGCTTCAATTTCTTTAATATCTCTGGCTGGTTTTGAAGTACACCCGCTAAGGCACAAAACTCGGCTGAGTTGATTTCCGGCCGTATCATATGTGAAAGTAATTTTTTGCTGCGCATTGGATAAAAAACAAATACCAAACAATAAAAGTGTTATTATTTTTTTCATGATTTAGATGATCTTTAAATTATGTTATCGTTTTTCTAATAACAATCTTACTTGAGTTTTTAACTCTTCAATCTCTTTATTTTGCTGTATTAAATAAAGTGTAAGTTCTTCGATTTTTTCTTGTTGAATTTTTGTCATTTCCCCAAGTTCTAAACCATTTTCACTAATTTCTTTTGCAGATGGAACATTTTGCAAATGACCATTTTTATTGATATAACTTTCAACTTCTTTTAAAGTAGGTAATTTATAAGCTGGATTAAATACATAATCAGCCCAAGTATTATATACTTTTACCTCTTCTGCCCTAATCTTGCCTTTTACAGAAAGTCTGTAAGTATTGCTGCCATCAACAAAGTTTGAAGTTCCGATACCTATGTTAGCATCAGTTAAAATATTTCCTTCAATTTTTGCGCTACCGCCTTGCACAAATAATTTATGAGCCAAGCTATTTGCACTATCAGAAAATCCTCCAATAACAACTCTGGAATTACTCATCCCTAATTGCATATATGCAACATTATTATCTTCATAAATTTTAACAAACTCTTCTTGTAATTTATTTGAAAGAATTAATTGTGTATAACCACCTGTTGCTGCTGCAACCTGAAAGCGATTATAATCACTTCTATCTTCCAAGCCAAACCAAAATACAGGTTTTGCATCGAAATTTGATTGTGGAAAATCAAAATACTTAAACATTCTGTAACTTCCACTAATAACAGTTCCAGCATTAAAAATTAAAGATTTTAAACTTCTGTCTGTACTTGAAGAAAAAGTTTGTCCATTTGGTAAACCACCTAATAAGGTTAAAGATGATGCTTTGGCATCTCCATTCACATCTAATTTAGCCGTTGGATTATTTGTACCTATACCGACATTGGTATTAGAAGTTGGTGAATTAGCCAAAACATTTGCTGCTCCACCTGTACTTGTACTAATCTGAGCGTTTAAAATTATTGTACTTAATAAAAAACAGAAAGAACAAATTTTACTGGTAAGTTTTATCATGGTATTTATTATTGTTTTCCTCACAAACCTAACAAAAAGACTTTTTCTTACTAAATATTAGAAACATACTTATTAAGATTTTATTAACAATAAAATTGATACTTTTAAAAAAATGACGTTTTTGAATAATTTGTTAAAAGAGTAAAGAAAATCATCAAATGAATAATCATCTTTCCATCAAAAAATAAAAGGAAATAAGACTTAAAATAAAAACTGAGAAAACTAATTGTGCATTTACAAAATCTTTTGTTAAGCGACAATCAAACAATAAAATCAAAATTAATAGCTGTTTAAAACCTCAACAATAAAGTCAACTTCAAAATCCTCCAAAACCGGACTTATCGGCAAGCTCAAAACTTCATTGTGAATTTTTTCGGTAATAGGAAATGATAAATTATTCCATTCAGGAAATGCTTTTTGCTTGTGCGGTGCAATAGGATAATGAATAATGGTTTGAATATTATTTTGGTTTAAGTATTGCTGTAATTCATCTCTATTTTTTGCTCGAATAACAAACAAATGAAAAACATGATTATTTGAAAAATCCCAAAATGGCAATTCAATTTTATCATTTTTAATTTCAGCCAAATAACGTTTTGCAACCACTCTTCGTTTTTCATTATCGGCATCTAAATTTGGTAATTTTAAACTTAAAAATGAAGCTTGCAATTCATCTAATCGTGAATTAACACCAATATATTCATTATGATATTTTTGCTCAGAACCATAATTACGAAGAGAAAAAAGCACTTTTGCCAGTTCATCGTTGTTTGTAGTAATAACTCCGCCGTCACCCAGACATCCTAAATTTTTTCCAGGATAAAAACTATACGCGGATGCCGAGTTGGATTTATTAATTATTAATTGTTGATTATTAATTGCTCCATGACATTGCGCTGCATCTTCAATTATCAAAAGATTATTTTGATTTGCAATTTTGATGATTTTGTCCATTTCAGCCAATTGCCCGTAAAGATGAACTGCCAGAATAGCTTTTGTTTTTGATGTGATTTTTTCGGGAATTAAATCGGGATTTATGTTGTAAGTCTCTAATTTTGGTTCAACCAAAACAGGAACTAAATCGGCCTGCAAAATGGCTAAAATACTCGCAATATAAGTATTAGCAGGAACTATAACTTCATCGCCTTTTTTGAGTTTACCCAGTTCAATATAACCTTTAAAAATTAAAACTAAAGCATCAAAACCATTCCCAACTCCTATACAGTATTTTGTCTGACAATATTCGGCAAAAGCCTTTTCAAATGTTTCTAATTCTTTTCCTAAAATATACCAGCCATTGCCTAAAACCTCTTTCAATTTTTCCTGAAAAGCAGTTTCATACGGTTGATTTATTTTTTTTAAGTCAAGAAATGAAATCATTTATTTTATTTTTTAAACAAAAATACCATTTAACTTGGTATAATTTGAAGTTTCTATTTCATAAAAATCATGAATTATAGTACTTGCTCCAAAGCTTTCTTTCCAATAAGTTAAACCCTTATTCAGATTTTTTCCTTTGTTTTCATTTGAAATTCCAAAATCAAAATAACTTTTATCAGTATATCTTTCGTGAATTAGAAAATGAAATAAAAAATCTAGACCTCCTAAAGTTTCTTTATTTGGATTTTTTGAAATATACTGACAATGCACAACCGATTCTGTTTCAAAAATAGTTGTTCCAGCAATAATTTCATCTTCAAAATAAACATTAAACTGACGAATATTTTGAGGAAAAAGAGATTTCAAATAATTCATTTCTTCTATAGAATGAACGGGTTTTGCGTTGTGTCTCTTTTCTAAATTTGGAACTAGAATTTCATTCCAAAACAATTCAAAATTGGTTTCTTCTTTAATAATAATTTTATTCAAAAGCGCCTTTTTCACACCTCTTTTCCTAATCGTAGAAATTGATTTTTCCTGTAATAAATCAATAACCGAAAGTGAATCTCTTCGAATCAGTTTTGCCTCAGCTAAAAATAAAGCATATAAAATTTCCTCAGCAGGTTTAAGATGATAAATAGATGGAATCGTTTTAAGATAGATTTTCTCAAAACTATTTTTATTCAAAAAAGACAAAAGTTCCTGAAAAATTTCAATTATAGAAGTTTGTTTAGTTTCTTCTTTATAAACCAATCCTCCATAAGTAAGTCCCTGATGCGAATAAATGGAGTTTTCTTTTTTATTGGCTGGCAGAATGGCTTTTAGCTTTTCTTCTTCAAAAATTAAAAGGGAAAAATCTTCAAACCGATCCTGATGATATTCCATAAAATCACGATGAAATAAAAACGTTGCATTTTTGGCCTGAACAATAAAGTCATTCCATAATTTGTAATCGTTTTGATCGTATTTTTTTACGGTGTATTTATTCATTTTTGGTGTTTGTTCTTTTGCCACGAATTTCACGAATTTTCACGAATAAAAGCCACTTAATGAAATTTAATACAAAAGAAATTAGTGAAAATTAGTGTAATTCGTGGCAAACAAAAAAATCTTTATTTATGTTCAAAAGCCGGCAGATACCATTTGTATTTTACCGCTAATAAACGAACTGAAATTATTACAACAGAAGTCACAAGGTACAAAACATCATCTTCTAAATTTAATTTCTTAAGTCCAAAGAATACGATACCGCCAAAAATACAGATTGTTGCGTAGATTTCTCTTCTAAAAATCGTTGGAATTTCGGTACATAAAATATCCCGAATTACACCGCCAAAACAAGCTGTCATGGTTCCTAAAGCCACGCAAATTACAGGATGAAGCCCCGTTAAAATTCCTCTTTCAAGACCAATTAAAGTAAAAACTCCTAAACCAATGGTATCAAAAAGAAACAGCGAAGTTCTTAGTTTATCAAACTTTTTTCTGAAGATAATAGCCAGAAAAAATCCTAAAATAATAACATAAACATATTGAAGATTCATCATCCAGCCCACTGGAGTTCTTCCAATTAAAACATCACGAAGCGTTCCGCCGCCAACAGCAGTAACAAATGCAATGATAAAAACCCCAAACGGATCGAGTCTTTTATGCATTGCTGTTAATGCTCCTGACATTGCAAATGCCATAGTACCAATAATATCTAATAAGTGAAACATTTTTTAAGGTGCAAAAATTTAAAGGTGCAGAGTTACAAAGATTAAATTAATTGCAGCTCCTCAATTTGTTATTTTTTTGTGTAAATAGGGCTTCTTTTTAACAAATAGGTAATCGAATCCATCCAGCTGTCTTTTATAGCCAAAAACGGTTTACGAGTCTGCGAATATATTTTTGAAGCATTTTTATACATGTCAAAATAAACCGTGTAATAGTAATAAACCTGTGTGCTTGCCGTTGTTGTCGAAACATCGCTGGTTTTTACCTTCTTATTATTGTCGCTTACTTTTGCGTCTCCGCTGCTGTAAGTTGTAGCAGTTGTTCCAGAATTCATAGTGTAAGAAACTTTTGCGGCTACAATATTATCGACTCCAAGAATTTTTTCCAGATCCTCAATTGGCGTTTCATCAATATTGTTGTGATCAATTCCCGCTTTGTGCAGTAAACTATTTGTCGTTCTTAAATCCTGAACCGTCAGCGGAAAAATATTTGACGATTTATCAATCAGTTTATTATAAAGATCATTCTGGGCAAATTTTGCCATGTCTTCTGAGCTTTCCTGTGTATCTGAATTTAAATACGGAACCGGAAGTACGGCAATAGTATTAGGCTTTGTTTCTGCAGCAGCAATAACCCATGAATTTGAAGATGCATTATTTCCCTGACTTACATCAAAAGTCTGTGAGCGTCCGCTAGCAAAATCGATTCTGGCTATTTGCGAAACATCAAGAGATATTATCAGCGTTTCTCCGGGTAAAGAATATTCAACTGTTTTATCAGATATTTTGCTGATTGTACCTTCAATAATCTGATAATCTCTTTTAATAATTTTATCTAATTTTTTTCCGCCTTGAGCAAAACTAAAAACAGATACAAAAAACAGCAGTAATACGGCAGTTAATTTTTTAATCATCATATCATTTAGAATTTAATTTATAATCAGATTTTCCACGTCTGATAAATTTATAAAATTTAAACGGATAATTAACACGAAGAAACACAACGAATTAACTCTTTGTCAATTCATTACATATGCTGCGTATAGAAATTGTAATCTTTTAAAATTACCCTGATAAAATCGTTATTATTTCCTGATTGATTTTTGATTCCGGTTACGCCTTCGATTTTTGCAACCAGTTTATAGATAATTTCGTGATCATTTTTAGCCAGCGCACTTTGATATGTTTCCTTAATGATTCGCATATCATTATCAGATAATTTAATTACCAAAGGATAAGTTGGCACATAAGCCTCGCCAATATCTTCCAGAATTGTATGGCTGATATTAATTTTATTCTTTAAAGTAATTACAGCTGTTCCGGCTGCCATATCTCCTAATCGCTGTGATTTTTTACTTGAAGCCACAGCAATTAAACCAATGATTCCGTTGAATAAACTAAAATCAATAATTCTAAAAAACCAGCGAATAAGGTAATCGCCAAAACTTGCCTGATATCCATCTATTTTTACGACTTTAATTTTTACTAGTTTTTTCCCAAAGGATTGTCCTTCAAAAATACTTTCTAAAGTTATCGAGTAAATAATCAGTGGAAAAAACAAAACAAGAAATATAGCTCCTCTGGACCAGGAATCTAAATTTGTCATGAGCTTATCGATGTCCATCCAGTAAAAAAACACCCAAATAATGAAGAATATATACGAAATTTTAATGCCTGCGTCAATGAAATAAGCACCTAATCGCTCGCCTACAGAGGCAGCGACAAAATTTATTTTGACATTTTGTGTTGTGTTAATAGATAATTCTGACATATTTTATATTTTAGCCCTCAATGAGAGAAGTTGCCTTTATAAAACAAAATAAAGAAAAATGGCTGGAATTTGAGCTAGCTATTTTCGGTAAAGCTAAGAAAAATCCTGACGAATTAGCTAATTTGTACATTCAATTAATGAATGATCTTTCCTATGCGCAAACTTATTACCCTAAAAGTAAGACAGTTATCTATTTAAATCATTTAGCTTCACAGATTTATCAAAAGATTTATAAAACGAAGCGAACGGAAAAAAACAGAATTGTAGAATTTTTTAAAATAGAAGTTCCCCTTTTGCTTTTTGAATACAAAAGATATCTTTTATACGCTTTTGTACTCTTTTTTGCCACCGTTGCAATGGGTGTCGTTTCTGCACGCTACGATCCAAATTTTGTTCGATTGATATTAGGCGACGATTATGTCAATATGACTTTAGAAAATATCAAGAAAGGAAACCCAATGGCGGTTTACGGCTCTGGATCTAACTGGGGAAGCTTTGTAGGTATTACAATGAATAATCTTTATGTTGGCGCAAGATGTTATATGTATGGAATTTTTGCAGGAATTGGAACCTTTTTTGTAGCAATGAACAATGGTATTATGCTTGGCTCCTTTCAATATTTCTTTTACGAGCAAAATGTTTTCTGGAAAAGTGTACGCGGTATTTGGATTCATGGCGCAATGGAAATTTTTGGTATCGTAATTGAAACTGCTGCTGGGTTTGTTTTAGGTGCTTCTATCCTGTTCCCTAAAACATATTCAAGAATTAATTCTTTTAAAATTGGTTTTAAAAACAGTTTTAAAATATTTTTAAGCACTTTCCCTTTTACCATTGGCGCAGGTTTTCTTGAAGGATTTATTACGAGATATTCTATCGATATGCCTAACTGGTTAAGCAGTTTTATAATATTATTTACTTTAGGAATAATTTCATTTTATTACTTGGTTTACCCTACTATTGTTTACAAAAAAGTGCATAAATTATCAGCCAAAACGAATTAATTAAACCAGTAATGAATAAAATTTTATTTATTTTATCTTTTTTCCTTTTCTGCAGTATTTCGAATGCGCAGGATTCTTTGGTGACGGAAGATCCTCCAAAAATTGCTTCGATAAAATACACTGAAAAAGATATTCAAATTGATTCAGACTCAATTGAAAGCAGGACTTTTTCAAAAAATTACCAGAAAAAATATACCGATCCGGATTTTGTTTACGAACATAAAGCTCCGGAAAAAGGTCTTTGGGATCGTTTTAAAGACTGGCTTGCCAGTATTTTTAGAAGTCTGTTTTCGTTTAGTACAACCGAAGCTTCTTTAAACTTTGTAGGTATATTGATCAGGGTTATTTTGACGTTAGGAGTTATTTTGATGATTTATTTAATCGTTAAAGCAATTATCAATAAAGAAGGACAATGGATTTTTGGCAAAAATTCTAACAAAAGAACCGTTTATTATTCTGATATCGAGAAAAATATTCATCTTTTAGATTTCGAAAAACTAATCAAAGAAAGTCTCGAGTCTGGCGAAAAACGTGCGGCAATTCGATACTATTATCTTTGGCTTTTAAAAATAATGGCCCAGAATAATTATATCGAATGGGATATCGAAAAAACAAATTCCGATTATTTATATGAGCTTCAAAGACCTGCTCATAGAGAAGAATTTACATATTTGTCATATCTCTACAATTACATTTGGTATGGTGAATTTGAAATTGATGAAACCACTTTCAACAAGGCACAGAGTAGATTTAAGAAAGCAATAAAAACCTTTAGTTAATGAATAAGAATATAAAAATATACATTTCTGTTCTGGTTTTTATTTTTATCTTAATTCTGGTTTCAGATTATGACAAACCAAAACCTATCGACTGGCGTCCAACTTATTCTGTCAATGACAAAATTCCTTTTGGGCTATATGTTTTTGATAAAGAAATTGGCGGTATTTTAAAAAAGCAAAAAATCCAAAGAATTTCAACTGTAACGCCTTATGAATTTTTAGATTCAAAATACGATGAAGATTCATTAGTCGAAACTTATTCTGTAAAAGGAACTTTTGTTAATATTTCTGTACAGAATAATATTGACGATCAGTCGATGAAAGAGATTATGTATTTCGTTTCACACGGAAATAATGCTTTTTTAAGTATGGCAAATTTCCCAAAACCTTTATTGGATAGTTTGAAGTTTGAATATACTTCAAATTTCCGTCCAACAGATAGTTCATTAGTCTGGATGGCAAATAAAAAACTGAGTCGAAAAGCATACAAATCAACAGGTGATATTGCCGATTATTTTTCTAAGATTGACACTTTAAACACCATTGTTTTAGGGTATCAGGGAAATCCAAAAAAGAAGAAAAACATCAATTTTATAAAAGTTCCTTATAAAAACGGAAATTTCTTTCTGCACATACATCCCGTTGCTTTTACAAATTATAATCTGCTCAAAAAGGATCGTTATCAATATGCTGAAAATGTGCTTTCTTATATTCCAAAAGGAGATGTTTTTTGGTACACAAAATTGCAGACAGATGAAAATATTTCCGGGTCGCCGCTTCGATATATATATAGTCAGCCGGCCTTAGCATGGGCTTTCTATTTATTCCTGATTGGAATGTTGATTTTTATGATATTTAATGCCAAAAGAAAACAGCGAATTGTTCCTATTTTGCAGCCGTTGTCTAATTTGACAATTGATTTTACCAAAACAATTGGTAATTTGTACTATCAGGAAGGCGATCACAAGAATATAATTGATAAAAAAATCATTTATTTCTTAGAAAGAATCAGAACTGAATATTTAATCGACACCACAAAACTGGATGATGAATTTGTTAAAAAACTGCATCATAAAACAGGTAAAGATGAAAAAGATATTCAGGAACTGGTATTTTTAATTAACGAACACCGAAATAGTTACCATGATAGTATTGAACAGGATTTAATCCGAATTAATAATGCAATCGAAAAAATCATACATTAAAAATATTTGTGAAGATTTAAAATTAAAGAGTTAAAAAAAATCTTTTTTAATCCTTATAATCTGTGGCAAAAACAATAAAATAAACGAACTAAAAAACACACCAAACATGGACGATATTAATACACCAGAAACAGAAATCACAAATGAAAATGTGAATTTTGAAACCAGAATAAATTTAGCACCGCTTTTAGAGCACGTAAATGCTATTAAAAAAGAAATTGAAACCGTAATTGTGGGACAGCATAAAATGGTTGACCAGCTTTTGGTTGCTATTTTATCAAACGGTCACGTTTTACTGGAAGGTGTTCCTGGAGTTGCCAAAACAATTACAGCAAAGTTATTAGCAAAAACATTAAACATTGATTTTAGCCGAATCCAGTTTACGCCGGATTTAATGCCATCTGATATTTTAGGAACTTCTATTTTCAATTTAAAAAGTTCAGAATTTGAATTCAAAAAAGGGCCAATTTTCTCTAATTTAATTTTAATTGACGAGATCAACCGTGCGCCTGCAAAAACTCAGGCCGCTCTTTTTGAAGTTATGGAAGAACGCCAGATTACAATTGATGGTTCTGGATATAAATTAGAAACTCCGTTTTTGGTAATTGCAACACAAAACCCAATTGAGCAGGAAGGAACTTACCGTTTACCGGAAGCACAATTAGACCGTTTCTTGTTCAAAATCACAATCGATTATCCTAAATTAAACGAAGAAATCCTGATTATTCAGAGAGAGCATTTATTGCAGGATCATGGAAAATTAGAAGCCATTCAAACGCTTCTTTCTTCTGCAGAAATAAATCAATATCAGGCTTTAGTTAAACAAATTAGAGTAGAGCAAAATCTATTAGAATATATCGCAAGAATCGTAGTAAATACACGCGAAAATGCCTTTTTATATTTAGGAGCTTCGCCTCGTGCTTCAATAGCAATTTTGAATGCTTCAAAAGGTTTCGCTGCCATTCGCGGACGTGATTTTGTTACTCCGGAAGATATTAAAGAAGCTGCAATTCCAGTTTTACAGCACCGTGTTATCGTTGCGCCGGAACGTGAAATGGAAGGAATTACAAGTTCTGAAATTATCAAACAAATTATCGAAACTGTAGAGATTCCTAGATAGTTCTCTGTTCCTGCGAGGTTTTCAAAACCTCGTAGGTATTAATTATATTATTTATTCTAAGTCAAAAACACCTACAAGGTTTTAAAAACCTTGCAGGAGAACTTGAAACTTAAAACCTGAAACTATAAAAAACAGTGAAGTTTATAAAAAGTCTATATCTCAATAATTTCTTCTTCTATGTGCTTTTGGGCATTATAGCATTATTTGTCTGCGCTTTTATTTTTCCGAATTTGTACAACGCAGTTTGGTTTATTGTTTTGGTTTTGATCACTTTTTTAGGTTTGGATATTTTAATATTATATCTGGCCAAAACAGGAATTGAAGCCGAGAGAATTACACCCGAAAAGCTTTCAAATGGAGATTTAAATCCGATAAACATCAAAATCAGAAATCATTATACGTTTCCAATTTTAGTCAGGATAATTGATGAAATTCCGTTTCAATTTCAGGTTCGTAATTTTAAAATTGCAAAAAGAGTAAAAGCGTCTGAAGAAAAAGAAATCGGATATGATCTTCGTCCAACCGAACGCGGCGAATATCATTTTGGTTATTTAAACATTTACGTTTCTTCGCCATTACGATTAATTTCAAGAAGATTTTCTTTTGCCAAAGATCAAATGGTGCCAACTTATCCGTCTTATATTCAATTAAGAAAATACGATTTAATAGCATTTTCGAATAATTTGTATCAATACGGAATCAAGAAAATCCGCCGAATTGGTCATACCATGGAATTCGAACAAATTAAAGAATATGTTCAGGGCGATGATCTTCGAACTTTAAACTGGAAAGCCACAGCCAAGAAAAATGCACTGATGGTGAATCAGTTTCAGGACGAAAAATCACAGTCTGTTTATTTGGCAATTGATAAAGGACGCGTTATGCAAATGCCTTTTGATGGATTAAGTTTACTGGATTATGCAATAAATTCGACGTTAGTTTTGTCAAATGTAATTCTGAAAAAACAAGATAAAGCCGGAATTTTTGCCTTTTCTAAAAAAGTAGAAAACAGAGTTTTTGCAGAAAGAAGAGGTTCGCAGATGCAAAAAATCCTTGAAACTTTATACAACATCAAAACTGACTTTTTTGAAAGCGATTACAGTCGATTGTATGTTGACATCAAGAAAAACATCAACCAAAGAAGTTTAATTATTCTTTACACGAATTTTGAAACAATGGATGGTTTACATCGCCAACTTCCCTATTTAAAAGGAATTGCAAAAAGCCATTTACTAGTTGTTGTCTTTTTTCAGAATACGGAACTAAACGCTATCATCAATAAAAAAACAGATACTATTCAGGAAGTTTACGATAAAGTAATTGCCGAAAAATTCATGTTTGAAAAACGTCTTATTGCAAATGAGCTGAAGAAATACGGAATACATTCTGTTTTAACACAGCCTGAGAATTTGACTTTGGATGCTATTAATAAGTATTTGGAGATTAAGGCGCGAGGGATTTTGTAGAAATTGTGAAATGTAGTTTGTAAAAAGTAAGATGATTACAGAAAAACATTGATTTATGAATGAGCTCGAATCTCACATTTTCACGTACATTGTTCAATTTCGCGGAGGAACATATTGCACTCAAGTTATATCTGAAAACATAGAAAATTCAGTTTTCAAATGGCTTGAAAAAATAAAAGAAGAAAAAAACGAAATACAATATTTAGGTAATAAAACGCTTGAAAATTTAGAATTTCAAATACTTAATCAAATGGATTTTCCAACTAAACTTAGCAGATTAAACAACGTTTGGTTTCTGCAATTTAGATCTAAATCAGGCTCTTTTTTTATAAATATTGTAAAGACTTCTAATACTTAAAAAGCATTATTAAAACCTAAACTTTAGAAATACTACCATTTTATTCTCTGTTAATTAATGGTTATATTTAAAATTATGAATTAAGTTCATTTGAATTATTGATTAGTTTTGGATATCAAATAACTTCTAAATCATTAAAAAATGAAAAAAGCAATTCTAATTGTATTCATTTTAACCAGCCTATTTTGTTCTGCACAAAAAACAGAAAACATTATTATCATAACTACTGACGGTTTTAGATGGCAGGAAGTTTTTAAAGGATTAGATCCGGCGATTGCCAATGATAAAAAATTTAATCAGGGAGACAGTACTTATATTTATAAAAAATATTCTGCTTCAGATTTTTCAGGATCACGTCAAAAAATCATGCCTTTTTTCTGGACAGAAATTGCTTCGAAAGGGCAAATTTATGGAAATCGCGATCTTGGAAGTAAAGTAGATGTTTCAAATCCGTATTGGTTTAGTTATCCTGGCTATAGCGAAATCATGACCGGAAATGTTGACGTTCAGATAAATTCTAACGGTTACAAACCTAATCCAAACGTAAATGTTCTGGAATTTCTAAATAAACAATCTAAACTAAAAGGAAAAGTTGCTGCTTTTGGTGCGTGGGACGCTTTTGACCGAATTTTAAATGAGGAAAGAAGTGGTTTTCCTGTAATTTCTGCTTTTGATAATGTAGGCGGAAATAAACCTACAGCGTCTCAAAAACTACTAAACGAAATGCGAAATAATTCGTTCAAACCTTTTCATGAAGATGAATGCCTTGATGTTTTTACGCATTATGAGGCAATGGACGAACTTAAAACCAAGAAACCAAAAGTGCTGTATATCTCTTACGGTGAAACCGACGAATGGGCGCATCATGGTCATTACAGATCGTATCTTGACGCAGTTAATCAGGTTGATAAATGGATTAAAGAAATTTGGGATTTTGTACAAAATGATCCGCAATACAAAAACAAAACAACTATATTTATCACCGTAGATCACGGCCGCGGCGACAAAGTAAAATCACAATGGACAGACCACGGAGCTGATGTTGAAGGTGCATCGCAAATTTGGTTCGCCGCAATGGGACCTGAAATTGCCCCAAAAGGCGAAATCAAAACAGATTCTCAATTCTACCAAAAACAATTCGCCCAGACTTTTGCCAAAATCATGGGATACAATTTCACCACAGATCATCCTGTAGAAACTGAAGTTAAAGAAATCTTTGAAAAATAAATTCTAGTTTTTTCGCCACAAATTTCACGAATTTTCACGAATTATAATTGAACATAATCAAAAGAAATTAGTGAAAATTCGTGTAATTCGTGGCAAAAACCATAACAACTCAAAACCTGCAAGGTTTTAAAAACCTTGCAGGAAGAAAAAATCTCAGTACCTTAGCGCCTTAGAATCTTAGTCGCTCAAAAAAATGAAACAAATAACTTCAGTTCAAAATCCGTTTATAAAATCGCTTGCTTTATTACAGGAAAAAGCAAAAGCCAGAAAACAAACCGGAACATTTTTAATTGAAGGACAACGCGAAATTTCATTAGCCATAAAAGGCGGTTACGAAATTGAAACCGTTTTATTTTTACCCGATTTAGTTACCGAAAACCAGATTAATAAATTAGTTTCCTCATCGGTTCAGTTAATTGAAATCAACAAAGAAGTTTACCAAAAACTAGCTTATCGCGATACAACCGAAGGTATTTTGGCTGTAGCCAAAACCAAATCCTTAAAATTATCTGATTTAAAATTATCTGATAATCCATTAATTTTAGTGGCCGAATCTCTGGAAAAACCCGGAAATGTGGGTGCTGTTTTACGTACTGCAGATGCCGCAAATCTTGATGCCGTTTTAATTGCAGACCCAAAAAGCGATTTATACAATCCGAATATTGTCCGCTCCAGCGTTGGCTGTTTATTTACCAACCAAATCGCAACCGGAACAACCGAAGAAATTATTGCTTTTTTGAAAGAAAAAAAGATCAGTTTTTACTCGGCAACTTTACAAAATTCAACTTCCTATCATACCCAAAACTTCACCACTCCAACCGCTTTGGTTGTGGGTACAGAAGCGACAGGCTTAACGCAAAAATGGCGTGACGAAGCAACACAAAACATTATTATCCCAATGCAGGGCGAAATCGACAGCATGAATGTTTCTGTCGCTGCCGCTATTTTAATTTTTGAAGCAAAAAGACAAAGAGGGTTCTAATTTTAGATTTTAGATTTTAGATTTTAGATTTTAGATTTTAGATTTTAGATTTTAGATTTTAGATTTTAGATTTTAGATTTTAGATTTTAGATTTTAGATTTTAGATTTTAGATTTATAAAAAATCGCTTTGCTCTTTTTTATTGGAATTTGGACTCGAGCAATAGCGAACAGGCGAAGCAATTTAAAAAATTGGAATTTATTTTCTGTCAGGCTGAGCGAAGTCGAAGCCCTTTTTTTATTCAAAAAATCTAAAATCTTAACTCTAAAATCAACAATCCATTCCCTTGCGTATGTTCTAAGTTATTCTTATTTTTAGTACTTGAACTATGCCGTTATGATAGAAATAGATATTGAAAAAGAAAACAAAGCAATTACGCACGAATACAAGGAATTACTACGAATTAGTTACCAGACTTTAACACCTGCCGACAAAAAATTAATTCGGAAAGCTTTTGATGTTGCTGTTGATGCTCATAAAGAACAAAGACGTAAATCTGGTGAAGCGTATATCTTTCATCCTATTGCAGTTGCGAAAATTGTTGCCTCAGAAATTGGTCTGGGAGCGACGTCTATTGCCGCGGCTTTATTACACGATGTTGTCGAAGATACTCCCATAACTGTTGAAGATATTGAGCGTTTATTTAACCCAAAAGTAGCGCAGCTTGTTGAAGGTTTAACTAAGATTTCATTAGTTCAAAAAGACTTAAATGCCTCCATGCAGGCGGAGAATTTCCGTAAAATGATTCTGACTTTGAACGATGATGTGCGTGTAATTTTGATAAAATTAGCCGATCGTCTTCACAATATGCAGACGATGGATTCGATGGCAGAATATAAACAGACAAAAATTGCGTCTGAAACGCTTTATATCTACGCTCCTCTCGCCCATCGTTTAGGACTTTACAATATCAAAACCAAATTAGAAGATTTGGGATTAAAATACACAGAACCTGCTGTTTACGAAGATATTGTAAGCAAAATTAGAGAAACTAAGGAAGAACAGGATGCTTATATCAAAGATATATCTGATGTTTTAAAGAAATCTTTAGATGCAGAAAATATAGATTATATCATAAAAGGTCGTCCGAAATCTATTTATTCTATTCGCCGTAAAATGCGTGCGCAAAATGTAAGTTTTGACGAAGTGTACGACAAATTTGCGCTTAGAATCGTTTATAAATCAGATCCGCACGATGAAAAATTCATCGCCTGGAAAATATATTCTATCGTAACCGATCATTACAGACCGAGCCCAAGCCGTTTGCGTGACTGGATTTCATCTCCAAAATCAACTGGTTATGAAGCACTTCACATTACCGTTATGGGGCCTAAAGGACGCTGGGTTGAAGTTCAGGTTCGAAGCGAGCGTATGGATGAAATTGCCGAAAAAGGGTATGCAGCACATTACAAATATAAAAATGGCGCAAGCGAAGAAAGCGGATTAGATGTCTGGCTAAATTTACTTCGTGAAGCTTTAGAAAATCCGGAGACAAATGCGGTAGATTTCGTGGAAGATTTCAAAATGAATTTATATTCAAAAGAAATTTTCATTTTTACCCCAAAAGGAGAAATAAAATCATTGCCAAAAGGCGCAACTTCGCTGGATTTTGCTTTTAGTATTCACTCTGAAATTGGAATTAAAACAAGAGGAACCCGCGTAAACGGACGTCTTGTGCCTTTAAACCACGAATTAAAAAGCGGCGATCAGGTTGAAGTTATAACATCTGCAAACCAAAAACCTACGGTGAACTGGTTGGAATATGTAACGACATCAAGAGCAAAAAACAAGATCAAAAACGTTCTTAACGAGAACACGAAAAAAATTGGTGAGGAAGGAAAAGAATTACTTACCCGAAAACTTAAACATTTAAAAATCACGCTTAACGAGCAAGTTACAAACGAGTTAGTTAACTTTTTTAAATTAAAAACCAGTTTAGATTTATTTTATCGCGTTGGAATTGGCGCTATCGAAAATCAGCAGTTAAAAGATTACGCAGCACAAAAAGGAAATACGTTTATCAATTTCTTTAAAAATAAAATTAAAAGAAATAAAGACAACACCGCTGCCGAAGATATTCACAAACCAGTCATTAGCAGTAATTACGACATGCTGGTTTTTGGAACTGAACATGATAAACTGGATTATAAACTTTCGCAGTGCTGTAACCCAATTCCGGGTGACGATGTTTTTGGTTTTGTAACGATAAACGAAGGAATTAAAGTGCATAAAAAAGATTGTCCAAACGCCATTGGAATGCAGTCTAATTATGCCTACAGAATCATGAGTGCCAAATGGATAGATTCTTCTCAAGAAGAATTTAAAGCCATTATCAATATTACAGGAATGGACGTTTTAGGACTTACAAATCAATTAACGCGAGTAATTTCAAACAATATGAGTGTTAATATTCAAAGTATTTCTTTGAGTACGGATGCCGGAATTTTTCACGGTCAAATTGCTGTAATTGTTCAAAACAATACCATTTTGAAAAAAATGATCAATGCCATTAAGAAAATTGACGGCGTTGATAAAGTTACCAGAGAATATAGAACCTAGCTTTTAAAATATTTTACAAATTGAGTTATGAGTAATGAAACCCTAGAAATTCCAGAAGTTGTTTTTGATAAAAATGGAGAACTTTTAATTGTTGCTTCTCAATCTTCCTCAAAAGATGATTTCGATTTCTTTCAGGGAAAATCGGTTATTCGTAACAAAAAATTAAAAACAAGATTTGCCAATTGTACAGAGTGGATTGAATTTCCATCAACTCAGGAAATGTATAAAATTTTAAACGGAATTGGCAATATTGATAATTTTCTTGCCACTTTTGACGGAGAACCTTTTGAAGGAATGACCGTTAGATTATTTAATCCGAAGACAAAATTGTGGAGCATTTACTGGGCCGATTCAAATTCGGGAACATTAGATAAACCCGTTGTAGGCTCTTTTGAAAATAAAATTGGACATTTTTTCTCTAAAGATATTTATGAAGGTAAAAATGTAATTCAGGTATTTAGATGGGATGCCCGTGACGAAAATAATCCGGTGTGGAGTCAGGCTATGTCTGATGATCAGGGAAAAACATGGGAATGGAACTGGTACATGTATATGTCAAAAACGAGCTGAAAATCTGTTATTTTTCTCCTAAATTAAAATAATTATGTTAATTAAGTTCTGTTGAACTTTGTAAAATATAATAGCGCAAAAGCCTGAATTTGGTACATTCCCTGTTATCAAATTCCAGTTTAAACGTTAAACTTTAAACCCGAAACTTTTATTCATTAAAAATAAAAAATTATCTTTGCAGGATATGACACTTATTTCAACTGACAACACTAAGAATCAAGAAATTGTAAAAAATGTTTTTACAATGTATCTTGAACAAAAAGGGCATCGCAAAACTCCTGAGCGTTATGCTATACTTCAGGAAATTTACGATAGCGAGGAGCATTTTGACATAGAAAACCTATACATCAAAATGAAAAACAAAAACTACCGTGTGAGCAGGGCTACGCTTTACAACACGATCGAGTTATTGTTAGACTGCGCTTTGGTTAGAAAACATCAATTTGGACAAAATCAGGCTTACTACGAAAAATCATATTTTGATAAACAGCATGATCATATCATTATGACAGATTCTGGTGAGGTAATCGAATTTTGCGATCCAAGAATTCAAACCATCAAAAAAACTATCGAAGAGATATTTGATATTGAAATCACAAATCACTCGCTTTATTTCTACGGAAACAAAAAACAGAGTTCACAGTCTTAAAATAAAGACTTTTTCAAAAAATTAAAAAAAGAAAATTAACTACATAATCAGTAGGACAGCTTTTAATTGTCCTAACGCAAATTAAAAACAGAATGACGGTAGATTTATTACTAGGATTACAATGGGGAGATGAAGGTAAAGGAAAGATTGTTGACGTTCTTACCTCAAATTATGATATTATTGCACGTTTTCAAGGAGGACCAAATGCAGGACATACATTAGAATTTGATGGAATTAAGCACGTACTTAGAACTATTCCTTCTGGAATTTTCCATAAAGATTCAATAAATATTATCGGAAATGGTGTTGTAATTGATCCTGTAGTTTTTCAAAAAGAAATTGAAGGTTTAGAAAAATTCAACCTTGACATCAAAAAGAAATTAATCATTTCAAGAAAAGCACATTTAATTTTACCAACGCACCGTTTGCTTGACGCGGCTTCTGAAGCTTCAAAAGGAAAAGCAAAAATTGGTTCTACTCTTAAAGGAATTGGCCCAACTTACATGGACAAAACTGGTAGAAACGGTTTACGTGTAGGTGATATCGAATTAGAAGATTTTAACGAGCGTTACAGAGCATTGGCTGACAAGCATGAAGCTATGATTGCTTTCTATGATGTTGCTATTCAATACAATTTAGCAGAACTTGAAAAAGAGTTTTTTGAAGCTATCGAAGAATTAAAAAAATTAGATTTTATTGACAGTGAAGAATATATTCACCAGGCTCAAAAAGCAGGTAAATCTATTCTGTGCGAAGGAGCTCAAGGTTCTTTATTAGATGTAGATTTTGGAACTTATCCTTTTGTAACTTCATCAAATACTACTGCTGCCGGAGCTTGTACTGGTTTAGGAATTGCTCCTAACAAAATCAAAGAAGTTTACGGAATTTTTAAAGCTTACGTTACTCGTGTTGGTAGCGGACCTTTCCCAACTGAACTTTTTGACGAAGTTGGAGCGACAATGGCAAGAGTTGGTAACGAATTTGGATCTGTAACAGGAAGACAAAGACGCTGCGGATGGTTAGACCTTGTGGCTTTAAAATATGCTGTTCAGGTAAATGGCGTTACGCAGTTAATGATGATGAAAGGTGATGTTCTTTCTGGTTTTGAAACTTTAAAAGTTTGTACAGAATACAACTATAAAGGTCAAAACATTGCTCACTTCCCTTATAACATTGAACCAGAAAATGTTACTCCGGTTTACAAAGAGTTTAAAGGATGGAAAGCAGATTTAACAGGATTGACAACTTATGATGCATTGCCAATCGAGCTAAAAGAATATATTGAGTTTATTGAGAAAGAAATCGAAGTGCCGATCAAAATTGTATCGGTTGGGCCAGACAGAAAGCAAACAATAACAAAATAATACATTTAAACGCTCTGATAATCAGGGCGTTTTTTTTATGAAACTATTTTCGAAATGAGAAAAAATCCAGAAATTGAAATTACAGAAACCAAATTATTATCTGATAATTGGTATGTATTAAACAAAGTTACTTTTAACTATAAAAAGGAAAACGAAAAAGTAGAATCGCATATTCGTGAAGTGTATGATCGCGGAAATGGTGCCGGAATATTATTATACAATAGTTCTAAAAAAACGGTTATTCTAACCAGACAATTTCGTTTACCAACTTTTCTTAACGGAAATAAAACCGGAATGATGATCGAGGTTTGCGCCGGACTTTTAGATAAAGATAATGCCGAACAAGCTATAATTCGAGAAACGGAAGAAGAAACAGGTTATCGCTTAAAAAAAGTTCAAAAAGTTATTGAAACCTACATGTCTCCAGGTTCTGTAACAGAGATTCTATATTTATTTGTGGGAGAATATGATGAAAACATGAAAGTAAGCTCTGGCGGCGGACTTGACGCTGAACAGGAAAATATTGAAGTTCTGGAATATACTTTTGATGAAGCTTACGCCATGATTGAATCTGGAGAGATTACAGATGCTAAAACCATTTTATTACTGCAGCACGCGAAGATTAAAAATTTAATTTAGATTTTTTGAGTATTTTTAAATTCTAAAAATACTCAAATGTCCAAATTCAAGATATTATTTTTTCTGTTTTTACCTTTTCTTATAATGGCACAAAATGAGAAACTGCCAGCCGAAAAACTAAAACAAGATCTTACTATTTTTAAAGAAATAAGAGAAAAAGCCAATTCTGGATTATACAAATACCGCACAAAACAGCAAATTGACAGTATTTATTCCTGGGCATTTTCACAAATAGAAAAACCTGCAACACTGCTCGAATTTTACAAAATCATTTTAAAAATTACTGATTTTGAAGGCAGCGTACACAATGATACTACTCTTCCTGATGAATTTCAAAATAAATTTTCATCAGGAAATGTATTTTTTCCATATCCTGTAAAACTCATTGAAGGAAAGTTAGTAATCAATTTTCAAAACTCAGAAATTCCGTTAGGCTCAGAAATTCATCGTGTAAACAAAATTAAAGTCAATAAACTAATAAAAGACTTTTATAAATATTATACCACTGATGGATACAATATTTCCGGAAAATATATTGGATTAACAAGTTCGTTTGGAAAGTATTTTGAAATGGAATACGGACCTCAAAAGAGCTTTTTGGTAGAATATTCGCTTCTTAACAGCTCTAAAAAACTGACTAAAATAGTTCCTGCCGTATCTAATGATATCCGAAAAGAAAATTTCAAAAATCGGTTTTCACTTCCTATTGACAGTCTTCAGTTTAATAAAGCAAAAAACAAATATTCGTGTACGATTATTTCTAAAAATACGGCCTTACTCTCTGTTCATACTTTTTCAATTGGTAAAAATGCTAAAGCAAAAGAACATTTAGCTTATAAAAAATATCTGGACAGTTGTTTTCAATATTTAAGCAAAAACAATCAAATAAATAACTTGATTGTAGATGTAAGGAACAATGGCGGAGGCAGCGATCCAAATGATATTTTGACTTTTTCTTATCTTACACAAAAACCATATCGCGAAAATGCTTCTGCATATGTTAGCTTTCAGGAAATTCCGTTTCCAGATTATTTTGTTTACGATGAAACGGAACCACAAAAAAAACTGGAAGAAAAAAATGATTTTGAAGCTGATTTAAAAGATGAGTTTCCGAAGTTAGAAAACGGAAAATACAATCAGGACGAAAAATTCAATCAATTATTACAACCTGATACAAACAATTTTAAAGGACAAATCTATTTATTGATAAGTCCAAGAATAGCTTCTGCAGGATCGTTATTCGCTTCTTTAGTGACAGGAAATACAAATGCCATTGTTATTGGCGAAGAAACTATGGGTGGTTATTTCGGACATAACGGCCACACTCCTGTTGAATATGAATTACCAAACACAAAAATTAAAACAAAATTTTCGATTGTAAATTTAGATCAGGATGTTCCTAAAAAGGTCAATCAGATATTTGGCAGAGGCGTTATTCCTGATTATGAAGTCAAACAAACTTTAGAAGATTTTTTACAAAATAAGGATACGCAGTTTGAATCTACTTTGAAATTAATTGAATCGAAATAATATGAATATCTGGAAAGAATTTGCAAACCAAACTAATGGAATTTTTAAAGAAGGTTATTCCTGGCATTCAGATTCCGTTGAAATTGAATATAAAAACTGGAAAATTGTTTTTGATAATTATACACTTTGGTCTGGAAAATACAGCACCGAAATGACTAGAGTAATTGTTCCGATTACTTTACAGGATAATTTTAGATTCGAAATTTATAAAGAAGGGTTTATTCGTAAAATTGAAAAATTCTTTGGGGCGCAAGACATAGAAATTGGTTATGCTGATTTTGATAAAGCCTTTACAATTAAAAGTAATAATGAATTTAAGATAAAAACATTATTAAAAAATAGTGATATAAGAAATAGTATCAGTAATCAGAAAGATGTAAACATTCAAATCTCAGATCAAAAAGGGATTTGGGAAGAGAAGCTTCCAAAAGACAAATTTGAATTATCTTATTTTAGTGATGGCGAAATTCTAGATTTAAATATCTTAAATGATTTGTTAGAACTTTTTAAACTTATCTTAAACGAAATGTTTGAAATAAATGTTATAGCTGTAAAATGAAAATCCAGCAAAGAATTTAAAGAATTGTGTAATACATATTGACGGGTATAGTTATAATTTTATTTCTATAAAAATACGACCCTATGAAAAAGTTATATTATACAGCAAACGTACTACTTATATTAATGTTAGCCTTAGTGATTTCTTGTAAAAAAAGCGACACTGTAAAGCTGACAGATAATACAACTGATAAAAAACCTAAAAAAACAATTGAATATAAGAAACCAGAATCAGCAGTTTCTTATCAATTTAGCAATACTAAAGAATGGTTGAAAACAAATGAAGCTGACAGCAGTAAACTGGATATTGTTTATGCAGTAAACAGAACTGATAAAGCGAATTTAAAAAAGTTAGATTCAGTAGTTATTCCTGCAGATTTTAGTGGAGATTTAGTTTATTATTTACCGTTTCCACTGCATGTTGGGGCTTTAGAAGAAGTTTCGAAAATCATTATTTTCTCCTATCCTACCCAGACTTTTGCTGCTTACGAAAACGGTGAACTTGTTTATACAGGGCCAACAAATATGGGAAGAAAAAAAGATCCAACACCAACCGGGTTATTTTTCACCAATTGGAAGGCAGAAAAAACAACGAGTACTTTTAATGACGAATGGGATTTAAAATGGAATTTTAATATCGAAAACAAACTTGGAGTTGGTTTTCACGAATATGAATTACCAGGTTATCCGGCATCACATTCCTGTTTGAGATTACTGGAAAAAGATGCTAAATATCTTTACAAATTTGCCGATGAATGGATTTTGAAAGATAAAGAAAATGTAAAAGTAAAAGGAACTCCGGTTGTAGTTTTTGGAAGTTATAATTTTGACGGCCCAAAACCATGGCTGCAATTGGCATCAGATCCAAAAGCTTTAAATATATCTGAATCTGAAATTGAGAAAGAGGTAAAACCTTTTATTCAGAAGATTTTAGACAATCAAAAATTAAGAGAGGCGGAACAACAAACTACTGCTCTTTAAAAAATATTTTTTTCCTGAAAAAGCAGCTTATAATTTATCTATAAGCTGTTTTTTTGTTTTAAACCGAAAGGTAAAAATTTAGATAAAATAAATTTTCATTGATAATAATTTGTCTATTTTCGTTTCATAAAATACCTAAAACAATTATCTCCCTAATTTTCACACATGAAAAAATCATTTTTACTAGTTTTTATTTTTACAACTTTTCAGAATTACTGCCAGTCAAATCAAATTTTAGACTTCAAACCGGGTTACTCCCCTGAAACTATTTACAATCAGACAGTAACTAATTCTTCAGATTATGAAATGACATATTCAGGATCGGAAGAACTTTTGACGATGCTAAAGGAAAACGGGACCGAAAATCCAGTCAAAATAAAGAGTTCGTTTAATGTCGAAACTGTTTCTAAAACTGGTAAAATTGATAAAAACGGAAGCTTTCCTATTACCATAGAATACCTAAAATCTTCTGATAAAGATGGAAAAAGTGTAATTCCAAGCGGAACCCTTTTGTATGGGAATGCTACGCTTTCGAGCATGCCAAAATTGGATTCGATCGTAGGGAAAGGAATGGAGGAAAATTTTAAAAATAGTATTTTTAATATGGTTCAAAGTACTTTTAATCAACTAGCTATGCCCGAAAAAAAATTAAAAGCAGGTGAATCTTTTTCTCAGGAAAGCCCACTTAAACTTCCTATTGGCGGCATTAATATCGAAATGGTAATTACAACTATCTATAGTTTAAAAAATATTACTCCTAAATCTGCTTTTTTTGATATTGTCCAGACATATACAATGAAACTTGCTGATCCTAGCTTCGATTCGAGTGGTTCAGGAAATGGAACAGGGAAATTAGTTTATGATATCACCAATCATTTTATAAGTGAAAATACTTTAAACATGGAATTAAATCTTAACTTAAAGCATACCGACTTTAATATCGATTTAAAATCAAAAAGCGATTATAGCCAGCTTGCTAAAATCTCCAAAAAATAAACTAAAAAAGGCATAAGAATCAAACTCTTATGCCTTTTTTAATATTTGAAAAACTAAAAATTATCTAGAATAATTTGGAGCTTCTTTTGTAATAGTTACGTTATGAGGGTGACTTTCAGTGATTCCGCTTGACGTGATTCTAACAAAACGTCCAGATTCTTGTAAAGTTGGAATATCTTTTGAACCACAGTATCCCATTCCGGCACGAAGACCTCCAATAAATTGAAGCATACTTTCGTTTAATTCACCTTTGTAAGGAACACGACCAACAATTCCTTCCGGAACTAATTTTTTAACGTCGTCTTCAACATCCTGGAAATAACGATCTTTTGAACCAGTCTGCATCGCTTCAACAGAACCCATTCCGCGGTATGATTTGAATTTTCTTCCTTCAAAAATAATAGTTTCACCCGGAGATTCTTTTGTTCCTGCTAATAATGAACCTAACATTACACAGTCAGCACCTGCAGCGATTGCTTTAGGAATATCTCCTGTATAACGAATTCCACCATCAGCAATTACCGGAACTCCAGTTCCTTTAATAGCCGCAGCAACTTCTAAAACTGCTGAAAATTGAGGGAAACCAACACCTGCAACGATACGTGTAGTACAGATAGAACCAGGACCGATTCCTACTTTTACACCATCAGCACCATTTTCTACTAAATATTTAGCAGCTTCCGGCGTTGCAATGTTTCCAACCACTACATCTATTTGAGGAAATTTTGATTTTACTTCTTTCAATACATTTACCACACCCTCAGTATGTCCGTGTGCAGTATCGATAATAATTGCGTCTACTCCGGCAGCAACTAAAGCTTCAGCTCTTAGAACTGCATCTCCGGTAACGCCAATTGCAGCAGCAACTCTCAAACGACCAAAAGTATCTTTGTTTGCGATTGGTTTTTGAGTCAGTTTTGTAATATCTCTAAACGTAATTAAACCAACTAATTCGTTTTTAGCGTTTACAACTGGTAATTTTTCGATTTTATGGCCCTGTAAAACTACTTCGGCTTGTTCTAGTGAAGTTCCTTCGGCAACAGTAACTAAGTTTGTACTTGTCATTACCTCAGCAATTGGTCTTGCTCCGTTTTTTTCGAAACGTAAGTCACGGTTTGTAACAATTCCTTTAAGGATTCTGTTTTCGTCAACGATTGGAATACCGCCAATTCCGAATTCTCTCATGGCGTTTTTAGCGTCTGCAATAGTTGAATTCATTGGTAATGTTACCGGATCGATAATCATTCCTGCTTCAGCGCGCTTTACTTTTCTAACTTTCGCAGCTTGCTGCTCGATTGTCATGTTTTTATGTAAAACTCCAATTCCGCCTTCTTGCGCCATAGCGATTGCCATTGCACTTTCGGTCACTGTATCCATAGCAGCAGATACGATTGGAACGTTTAATGTTATGTTTCTTGAAAATTTTGATTTGATACTCACTTCGCGGGGAAGCACATTCGAGTAGTTAGGTACTAATAATACATCGTCGTAAGTTAAACCTTCGCCGATAATCTTGGAGTTGTGTGCTATCATGGTGCAATTTCTAGTTGAATTGCGTGCAAATATAGTGAATAAATTGCTAACTTAAATACTAACTTATTCATAAATTTATATTTACAGGAAACATCTTACGATTTAAATTCCAAATTTTTAAATTCCAAATTCCAATTAAAAACAGCGAAATAAAGGTTTCACATTCTAAGAAATTGGAATTTGGAATTTAAATAATTGGAATTCTATTTTTTATCTTGAAAAATGAAGTTGAAACCAAATTGAAACGCAAGGCTATGGGCTTTTGTAACATCTTTATACTCTAAAACATTATCGAATAAAGCATAAATATTAAATTTCCCGAGAGTTCCGGAAAGCCCCAAACCAATATTTTTATTCGAATACGGATCGACTGTATAAGTAACTTTCGCATCAAGTTTTTCAAAAATACTGCGTTGATAAAAAGCCGTCAAAGCAACATAAGGTGTTTCGGGCATTGTCATTATAAACAATTGTGTGCCAACAGCATTTAAATATCTTCTTTCATTTTGAATTTTACAATTACACTCTCCGTCGTATCTTGATTCCCCAAATGAATATTGAATGGAAGAATTAAATTTTACCGGACGCCAGGTCGTATATTTAGCATAAGATGTATCCCGCGGAATGGCTGCATCAAACTCATCAAAAATATTTTTTGGTTCATTTACAGCATCAAAATTTGGATTTACTCCGTCGTATTTGTAAGTTCCTTTATACCTTAATGTCTCAATATCTTTGGTATGTTTTATAAAACCAACATCGAGAATACTGGCTGTAAGCTGTAGATTTTCCTTAATATTATAAGTGACACCGGCATCAAACCCCAAACCTAAACTTCCGTTGAGAAAAGTATTGTGTGCAATATCACTGGGAATACTTCCTTCATATTCATCTTTTGTAAATTTTCCTATGCCTGAAGTTTTAAGTTCTAAATTTGATTCGATTATTTGAGTATATAAATTTGTTCCTGTTTCTTGTCCGGTATAAATGTATCCCGAATTTTTAGTCGAAGTTGCATTGGCACCGCTTGAATAAATTTTTGCTCGTCCGCCTAAAACCAATTTTTTATTTAGCCTTTTATGAAATCCGACATGGAAAACAGAAAGCACTTCGGCACGTAAATTTAAATCGGCTAAATTGAATGATTTTCCAATATAATTCTGGTTTCCGTCTACTGCTAAAATAGCAAGGTCTTTTGGAAAATACATTAAAAAATCAAATTCCTGATAAGCACCAAATGAAATATACGATTGACTGTCCTCGCCTCCTACTCTAAATCCACCCGAAAATATTTCAAGCTGCTGGTTTACCTGTGTTTTGTCATTTGCAGATGATTTATTGATAATATTTCGGACTTTGTCATTAAAATCTACGCCATTATCTGCAAATAAATCATAGGCAGAAAAACTGCTCGAACCAATATTTGCCGAAACTCCGGACAGAAGCGGAACTCCAAAATAATATTTATACGAAACATCGGCTCCGGGATTTACAAGTAATGACTGCGGAATCGAAGTAAAATTGTACAACACTTGTTTATTTTGAGAATAACAAAAGAGCTGCAGCATCAGTATCAAAATTAAAAGTGCTTGTCTCATTTTATTTTTATATAAACGGTTGCACCTGATTTGAACTTTAAATTACCTGTAATATCTCCCGATCCAGATCCTGTTACGGTTGTTACTATAAAACCAATTTTCATGGTCTTTTTTAATAAATTCAACCGTTCACCTTCAAAAACTTCTGTTGGATATTTTATGATATTGGAACCTCCTGTGTAGGTTGGAACAGCTAAATCAATAGTTTCTAATACCTGGTTATCACCATCTATAAACTGCAATTCAATTTCAAAAGCTCTGTTTATCGTATTTTCGATTTCGAAATTAAGCTCGGCTTTTGCCAGATTATCAGTGAAAAATTTCTTTTTAAAAATATCAAAATCTTCAACATCTGGAGGTATTTGCTGCCCCTGTCCATTATCGTCAATTTGGTCAGCAGGAACATCAAAGTAAGCGAGATTTGCCACAAACACAGGCTCAAGCACAAAATCATCGATTTGGTCAAAGTCTAAATCACTTGAACAAGAGAGCAATAAAACTGCAGAAAAGAGTGTTATAGAGATTCTATTTAAAAGATTTCGTTTCATTTTTTAATTTAATTAAAGATAAATAAAAACGCCTTTTCTTGTCAGATATTACTTATTTTACATTATTTTTTCAATGAAATTTTCCAAATAATTTAGATGCTTCATTATAAGCACTTTCAAAACTTAAAGAATTAAGTGCGGATTATAATTTAATATTATTCTTAATTACTATGCTTGAGTTTAATATGACTTCCAGATTGTCAATTTTTAATAAATCTTCAATTGTTTTTTCTATACAACTTCTAGTTAATTCCTTTACAAATAAATCAGGCGGAATTACATATAAACCCTCGAGATTATTTCCGTTCGTTTTATCATATTCTACTACTGTTTTCAGAAATTCATAAGTCCAAACATTCATTCCATATTTCCTGCCATCAGCTAACTCAACATTTATATTGCAAAAATCATTATTGATCTGCCAATTATCTGGATCTACTTCTTCAAACTCTAACCAAAGTTTAAAATCACTCATAATTTCATTATTTTTTAATGAAATTTTCCAAATAATTTAGATGCTTCATTATAAGCACTTTCAAAACTTAGAGAATTAAGTCCTGTTATTTTTTTATTGGCAGTAAAATACGAAATCAATTTTTCTGTCGGCATATTTCCGGTCAATTTATCGGTCGCCATTGGGCAGCCTCCAAATCCCTGAATTGCTCCGTCAAAACGTATGCATCCGGCTTTTGATGCCGCATCGATTTTTTCAAACCAGCTGTCTGGCGTAGTGTGCAGATGCGCTCCAAATTCGATTTCAGGATATTTTGGAATTAAATTCGAAAACAAATATGTAATAACATCTGGCGTAGAACTTCCAACTGTATCTGAAAGCGATAAAATTTTAACTCCCATTCCAGCAAGTTTTTCCGTCCATTCGGCCACAATTTCAACATTCCACGGATCTCCGTATGGATTTCCAAATCCCATTGAAAGATAGGTTACAACTTCTTTATTTTTTTTATCGGCGATTTCCAGAATTTCTTCCAGAGTAATTAAAGATTCGGCGATTGTTTTATGCGTATTACGCATCTGAAAATTTTCAGATATCGAGAAAGGAAATCCTAAATATTGAATGGCTTCATGTTCTGCAGCCTGAGCTGCGCCTTGTGTATTGGCAATTATCGAAAGTAATTTACTGGTTGTCTGCGATAAATCTAATTGTGCCAAAACCTCGGCAGTATCCTGCATTTGCGGAATTGCTTTTGGAGAAACAAAACTTCCAAAATCGATGGTATCAAACCCCACACGAAGCAACGCTTGTATATAAGTTACTTTATTTTTTGTTGGAATAAAGGTTTTGATACCCTGCATGGCATCTCGTGGACATTCGATAATCTTGATCTCTTTATTCAAAGCTTATTCTTTTGTAAAAGCTAAGTTAGGTTCTTTTTTAAAGAAATAAAAATTAACTGTTTGTGAATTATTTATTTTAATCTTATCGGGCTGTTTTTTTTACCATATAAGTTATGTAAGTTCATTTAAATTTTAATGCTGGATAGTTTCTCGTAAGTTAAATATAAGTGCATCCGTTTTTATTACGTTATATCGTAATAGATGTTTTTATTACACAAAAACGTAATATTTTAAAATATTACCAAAAAATGTAATAATTAAATTTATTACTTATATTTGTAATAGAATTTTTATTATTTTTTAATTATATTTGATTATGACTAGTGTAATTACAGGTGACATAATTGGTTCAAGACAACAAGAATCGCAGCATTGGGTCGAAGATTTAAAAAAAATCCTGGCTCCGCTTGGTAAAACGCCAAGTGAATGGGAAATCTATCGTGGTGACGAATTTCAAATTGAAGTTAAAAATCCGGAAGATGCTTTATGGACTGCGATTTTGATAAAAGCACATTTACGAACCATAAAATCTGATGCGAGAATGAGCATTGGTTTTGGAAATAAAACGCATAATGCTGCTAAAATTTCTGAAAGTAACGGAACGGCTTATATCAATTCGGGAGAACTTTTTGAGACTTTAAAAAAACAAAAAGTAACTTTAGCATTGCGAACAGGCGATGTTGATTTTGATGAAAAACTGAATTTAATGATTCAGCTGGCTTTGACTTTTATGGATAACTGGCTGGTGCAGTCGGCAGAATTTGTTGCAAAAGCAATAGAAAACCCAAGCCTTTCGCAGGAAGAATTGGGACAAAAATTAGGCATTAATCAAGCTGCTGTAAGCCGAAGACAAAAGCGTGCTCAGTTTGATTTGGTTATCAATTTAGATCGTTATTTTAGAACACAAATAAAACAACTTACAGCCTCATGATTTTATTTATAAAACTGTTTCTGGCACATTTATTAGGCGATTTTATCTGGCAGCCTAATTCCTGGGTTATCGATAAAGAGAGTAAAAAACACAAAAGTATTTACTTATATATTCATGTTTTATTACATGGAGTTTTAGCCGCGATTTTGGCTTGGGAAATTAGTTTTATTCCGTATGCGGTTTTAATTGCGGTTACGCACGGCATCATCGATTTAATCAAACTCAATTTCCAGAAAGATAAAACTAAACGTACTTGGTTTATTGCAGATCAAATTGCACATGTTTTGGTTTTAATAGGCGTGGTACTTTTATATCAACACAAAGGCATTATTTATTTTTGGCAGGATAACGCATTCTGGATTTTAATTACAGGAATTTTACTGTTGACCAAACCCACTTCTATTTTAATCAAAACCATTATTTCGATCTGGGCACCCGAAAACGAAAACAGCCATCAGGATAACTCGCTGATAGCTGCCGGAAATTATATTGGTATTTTAGAACGCTTATTTGTGTTCGGATTTATCTTAACCGGACATTTTGAAGCAATTGGATTTTTACTGGCCGCAAAATCTATTTTTAGATTTGGAGATTTAAAAGAAGCCAAAGACCGAAAACTAACTGAATATGTTTTAATTGGTACATTAATTAGTTTCGGAATTGCAATTCTTGCCGGAATACTGGTTCAGGCGCTTCTTTTACAACTGCCCTAAAACTTTTTTGTTGATTGCTTTTATTAACGCTGGCCCTTCATAAATAAAACCAGTGTACAATTGCACTAAACTTGCTCCTGCATTTAGTTTTTCGATGGCATCATCGGCAGAGTGAATTCCTCCTACTCCAATAATAGGGAATGCTTTATTGCTTTTTTCCGAAAGAAAACGAATTACTTCTGTAGAACGTTTCGTTAATGGTTTTCCAGATAAACCTCCCATTTCAGATTGGTTTTGAGATTGAAGTCCGTCTCTTGAAATAGTCGTATTTGTTGCAATTACACCCGCAATCTGTGTAGTTTTCACAATATCAATAATATCTAATAATTGCTCATCTGTAAGGTCTGGAGCAATTTTCAATAAAATTGGTTTTACTTTTTGAGTACTTGTTTTTTGCTTTTCGACATTTCTGTTTTGCAGCGTTTGCAATAAAGCCGTTAAAGGTTCTTTGTCTTGCAGCGCTCTTAAATTTGGTGTATTTGGCGAACTTACGTTTACTACAAAATAATCTACGTGATCAAAAAGTGCATCAAAACAAATGATATAATCGTCAACCGCATTTTCGTTTGGTGTCACTTTATTTTTTCCGATGTTTCCGCCAATTAAAACGCCTGAATTCTTTTTCAAACGTTCAACAGCTTCCAGAACTCCACCGTTATTAAACCCCATTCGGTTAATAATCGCCTGATCTTCTTTTAAACGAAACAAGCGTTTTTTAGGATTTCCTTCCTGACCAACCGGAGTTACGGTTCCAATTTCGATAAAACCAAAACCAAAATCAGAAAGTTCTTTGTACAACTTCGCATCTTTATCAAATCCTGCCGCAAGTCCCACCGGATTTTTGAATTTAATTCCAAAAACTTCTCTTTCTAATCGAGCGTCTTTTACTTCATAAATTGATCTTATAATTGCCGAAACTCCAGGGATTTTTGAAATGAATTTTACAAATGAAAAAGTAAAGTAATGCACTTCTTCCGGATCAAACCAAAAAAGTATTGGGCGAATTATCAATTTATACATAAGAGTTGTGTTGTTGTTATTTTGGCTGCAAATTTAAATATTATAGTTTAAAAAGGTACTGTTTTATAAAAAACAAATTAATAAGAGGTTGCAAGTTATAAAATGAAACAAGTTCAAGAGTTTCAACAACTGTCTATGGATTATTTATTACCTAATTTTGAAATAGTTAAACAAAATATTTACTTAAGTTAAATATTGTCACCCTGAGCGAAGTCGAAGGGACACAAAGGGCTTCGACTTCGCTCAGCCTGACAAAACAGGATGTAATAAAGTGATATACAAATTATACCTATCAGCTTCGCCTATGCATCACACAAACAAAACAATTCGCATTTTAAAAATTTACTTTTTACTATTATTCTTATTTCTTGCCTTTAAATCAAAAGCGCAACAAGAAAAAGACACCACCAAACTGCTTAACTTTAGGTACGGCGATAAAGGAATTGAACTTCGTACCAATGACAATAAATTTCTTTTTCAATTGCAAAGCCGGCTTCAGTTTCGGTTTTCTACACCAAATGATACAGATCCTTTAACTTATGATGATTACAGTCAGGATAAAAAAACTACTTTCAAAATTAACCGTGCCAGATTAAAAGTGGGCGGTCATGCTTTTGAGCCTTGGTTAAATTATTATTGGGAATATGAACTCAGCCAGTCTAATTTATTAGATTTTAGAATTATGGTGGAGAAATGGAAATGGTTAAGTTTTAAAGCCGGACAATGGAAAGTAGAATTTACAAGAGAGCGTTTCATAAGCAGCGGTGAGCAGCAAACCGTTGATCGTTCTTTAATTAACCGTCCCTTTACTGTAGACAGGCAAATGGGAGTTGAAGTTTACGGACATTTAAAAGGAAAAGGTATTGCTGATTTTAATTATTGGGCCGCAGCACTTACCGGAACTGGTCGGGGAAACACCTCTAACGATGATAATAATTTGATGTATTTCGGGCGGGCACAATGGAATTTTTTAGGACGATTTCTTGATTTTGAAGGAAGTGATCTGGAATTTCATGAAAAATTAACTCCAATTATTGCTTTTTCAGCTTTAACAAACCGAAGTCCTTACACCCGATTTTCACAATCTGGCGGAGGATATTTAGAAGGATATGAAGATGGTGCGCCGGGACAATACAGGGTAAATCAGTGGAATTTTGAAACCGCATTTATGTATCGGGGTTTTTCCTGGCAGAGCGAAATGCATACTAAAAAAATTATCGACAAATTAAACAATGATGACGAAACCACCTTAAAAGGCTACTATGTTCAGGCCGGATATTTTTTTCATAATGCTTTTGAATGGTGGCCCAAACATTTAGAAATGGCCGGAAGGCACGCCGCTTACAGACCTGACAATACTATTAGACAAAACCGACAAGATGAAACTACTATTGCTTTTAACTGGTTTTTTAAAGGACATAAAAACAAATTGACATCAGAAGTGACTTATTTCAGCTTTCAGGACAAAACACTTCCTCTTGAAGCCGGATGGAGATTTCGGATACAATGGGATATTTCATTGTAAAATTCTTACTTCTTTTTTTAATACAAATTCATTTTTTTAATAACTTTATCTGAACTAAAACACTGAAAATGAAAAATATAAATAAAACAATAAGAAAAGCAGTAACAATATGTTTAGCTGGATCGTTTTTTTTGATTTCTATTGACAGCATAGCGCAACGTCGTGTGGGCGGTGGCGGTGGCGGCGTTCACAGACCTAGCGGAGGAACTCAAAGACCTGCTGTAAACAGACCAGCCAATCAGTCACGACCTACAGTAAACAGGCCTGCAACAACAAGACCTGGCTCTAATGGTTCAGGAACCAAAGTTACCAGACCTGCTAATACCTCAAACACAAATATTAACATAAATAATTCTGTCAACAGAAATTCTGGTAATCGAAATTCTGGCAACATAAACAATTCAGGTAATAGAAATACGAATATAAGCGGCAATACCCGAAACGTTGACAGAAGCAGGGACATTACCATAAATAATAACAGAAATACTGTAGTTAGACGAAATACTGTTGTGTATGCTCGTCCTCCTTATGTATATGGCGGTTATCGATATCATGCTTATAACCCGTATTACTTTCATCCATACAGACCATTTTATTATGGTCCGGTTTGGCACCCGTGGGGATTTTTTGTTGCCACTTTAGCCGTAACAGCAATAGTTGTAAGTGTCGAAAGCACGCAGTATCATTACGATCAGGGAGTTTGGTACGCGCCTTCTAATGGAGGTTATACTGCGGTTCCTGCGCCAGTTGGAGGAACAGTAAACAATATTCCGAGTGGAGCGCAGACTGTTAATACAGGAACGGTCAACAATTATTATTACGGAGGAACTTATTATGAAAAGGACGGCAATACCTATAAAGTTGTGCCGCCAACAGCAGGAACGGTTGTTGACAATTTACCCGAAGGCGGTAAAGAAGTTACCATTGGCGATGTAAAATATGTGAAGTTTGGCGAAACCTACTATCAACCTGTAAAAGTTGATGGAAAAGACAAATACGAAGTGGTTTTAGTTGAAGAAGATAAATAACAAAATATATTTATTTTATTAATTCTATCAAACTAATATAACTTTAAAAGTTATTTTCATACTTTTGATTCAACTTATTGACAACCAATACAGCTCAAAAAACCATTACAATGAAAAATAAAACTTTTTGGATTTTCGCTATACTAACAATCTCCATAATTTCAATTACTTACGGTGTAACCAAATTAATTACGCCTAAACCAAAAGTAACCGAAGCGGCTTTAGATTGTCATGAAATTCCAAATACATCAGAACCATCGGCATTTAAACCTACAATTGAAAATAAAAATAAACCAGCAGGAAAAGCTCCTGAAGGAATGGTTTGGATTCCCGGCGGCGAATTCTCCATGGGAAGTAATGTTGCAGATGAAAGTTTATGCAGTTTATCTGGCGTAACAAAAGATGCTGCTCCTATTCATCGCGTGTATGTTGACGGTTATTATATGGATAAAACCGAAGTAACAAACGAAGAATATGAAAAGTTTGTAAAAGCTACGGGATACATTACCGTTGCAGAACAAAAGCCAACTAAAGAAGAATTTCCAACCGCTGCCGAAGAAGATTTAATTACAGGTTCTGTAATATTTACACCTACTCCATCAGCCGTAAATTTGAATAATTTTCTACAATGGTGGTCTTACGTTGGCGGAACGGACTGGAAACATCCGCTTGGACCTCAAAGTTCTATAAAAGGAAAAGAAAAGTACCCTGTTGTTCATATTACTTATGAAGATGCTGCAGCTTATGCAAAATGGGCAGGAAAAAGACTTCCAACAGAAGCTGAATGGGAATTTGCAGCCAGAGGCGGAAAAACAGGAGAAATCTACGCTTGGGGAAACACACTGAAACCAAACGGAAAATTTCAGGCTAATATCTATCAGGGACATTTCCCAATTAAAGATGGCGATACGGGAGAAGATGGTTTTAAAGGCATTGCTCCTGTCGCACAATTTGCTCCAAATGCTTACGGATTGTACGATGTTGCAGGAAACGTATGGGAATGGACAAACGATTGGTACAGCGTTGATTATTATAAAACATTAAGCGAAAGCGGAAAAACAGCCAGAAACCCGAAAGGACCGGATGCTTATAATGATCCTAACGATCCAACTCAAATAAAAAGAGTGCACCGCGGTGGTTCTTTTTTATGTACAGATCAATATTGTACCAGATATATGGTGGGAACCAGAGGAAAGGGCGAAATTAGATCTGCTGCCAATCATCTTGGTTTTAGATGTGTAAAAAGTATTTAAAAGATAAAAACGGTTATCTCAAATACATTAGACTCAATAAATCAGGTGTCCTTACAGGACACAATCAAAATCTTAATATTCTTGCTACCAACCAAATATTCCTAACGGAATAGTTTTTTTAAACTGAAAAGGCTCATTCCGTTAGGAATGTCTGATTGGTAGAAATTCAATTTGTTGAAAGATATACGTTCCGTAGGAACGTTTGACTATTAGAACAGATAATTCAATAAAAAACAGGAGGCTGTCTACAAAAACAGTCTCTTGTTTTATTATTTTCGATAGTAAAACCACAAATTTACTGCTAAAAAAAATGTCTATATTTGCTAAAAATAAAAAGAAATGCAACATATCATAGATCGTTTTATCAGTTATGTAACAATTGATACAGAATCAGATCCGAATTCAAAAACAACTCCAAGTACAGAAAAACAATGGAATCTTGCCAATAAATTAGTCGAAGAACTAAAAACAATTGGTTTAACAGATGTTACCATAGATGACAAAGCTTACATTATGGCAACTTTGCCAAGTAATGTTGATCATGAAGTCCCGACAATTGGATTTGTTTCTCATTTTGATACTTCGCCAGATTTTAGCGGGGCAAATGTAAAACCTCAGATTGTAGAGAATTACGACGGTAAAGATATTGTTTTGAATGCTGAAAAAAACATCGTTCTTTCTCCTAATTACTTTAAAGATTTATTACAATATAAAGGGCAGACAATCATTACAACCGACGGAACTACTTTGTTAGGTGCCGATGATAAAGCCGGAATTACCGAAATTGTTTCGGCAATGGAATACTTAATTCAGCATCCGGAAATTAAACACGGGAAAATCAGAATTGGTTTTACTCCCGACGAAGAAATTGGACGCGGTGCGCATCATTTTGATGTGGAAAAATTTGGCGCTCAATGGGCTTACACCATGGACGGAAGCCAGATTGGTGAATTAGAATATGAAAATTTTAATGCTGCCGGAGCTAAAATTACTTTTAAAGGAAAAAGCGTTCATCCTGGTTATGCAAAAGGAAAAATGATCAACTCGATGTTGATTGCAAATGAATTTATCAATGAACTTCCAAAAGGTGAAACGCCTCAGGAAACAAAAGGTTACGAAGGTTTTTTTCACGTTCATCATTTAACGGGAAGTATTGAAGAAACCGTTTTAGAATTAATTATCCGCGATCATAATAAAAGCAAATTTGAAAAACGTAAAGATTTAATTGGAAAAATTGCCAAAAAAATCAACAAGAAATTTGCGAAACAATTTGGTGAAGATATTGTAACTACTGAAGTTAGAGATCAGTATTACAATATGAAAGAAAAAGTACTTCCGGTGAAACATATTGTTGATATTGCCGAAAAAGCAATGCGAGAATTAAACATCAAACCAATCATAAAACCTATTCGCGGCGGTACTGACGGATCTCAATTATCATATATGGGATTACCTTGTCCGAATATTTTTGCCGGCGGACATAACTTCCACGGAAAATACGAATATGTTCCGGCAGAAAGCATTCAAAAAGCGACTGATGTTATTGTAAAAATTGCTGAACTTACAGCAATTCCGGGAATTTTTGATTCAAAAGAAAAACCTAAAAGAACAAGATAATTTGGAACCAGCTTCTGAAAATAAAGGCATGTGGAAATATAGTGGTCAATGGGAAGAAGAATTGCTTCTCCTAAAAGCTATTATTGACAAAACCGAACTGAAAGAAACCACAAAATGGGGCGGTCCGGTTTATGTTTATGAGAAAAAAAATGTTATTGGTTTAGGAGGTTTTAAAGATTATTTTGCGATTTGGTTTTTTAATGGAGTTTTCCTGAAAGATGAGAAAAAGAAACTTATCAATGCTCAGGAAGAAATTACAAAATCATTGCGTCAATGGCGTTTTGCTTCAAAAGAGGAAATAAACGAAAAAGAAATTTTAGAATATATCTTAGAAGCGATTGAAAATGAAAAGCAAGGCAAAATCATTAAACCTTCAAAAAAAGAAGTTATAGTTTCTGAACTTCTTAATGTAGAAATGGTTAAAAATCCAGCTTTGAAATCGGCTTTTGAAAAATTTAGTCCTTATAAACAATACGAGTTTTTAGAATATATTGAAACTGCGAAACAGGAAAAAACAAAACTTTCGAGAATTGAAAAAGTGATTCCGATGATTTTAGGGAATGTTGGGTTGAATGATAAATACAGGTAAAATTTAAAATTCCAATTTTTTAAAATTCCAAATTCCATCCCGATAGCTATCGGGACTGAGCGAAGTCGAAGAGCTTTCAAACTTATACGAGACCTTTGTCAAAGTTTAAAACTTTGACAAAGGTTTTCGCATTTTTGTCATTCCGAGGAACGAGGAATCTTCGTAAGTGGCTCGACAATCTATATCGCCAATCTTTGTAGAGTTCCTTGCGAAGATTCCTCGGAATGACAAGATTGCGGGTTATGCAATGCGTGATAAACATACGTGATAATCATCGTGAGATTGCTTCGTTCCTCGCAATGACATTTCAGGCGTTTAGCATAAACAAAAAAATCCCAAACTCCATTTGGAATTTGGGATTTTTAAATATTGTAATTTTAAAAAGCTTAAGCCTTTTTATTCAAAGCAGCGCTTAATTCTAAAGAAATAGCTGAACGCTCTAATTTTAATTTTCCTGACATAGTTTCGATTACTACAGTAGTTTCTGCTAATTCAGCAATTTTACCGTGGAAACCACTTTTAGTAACTATTTTATCACCTACTTTTAGGCTGCTTTCAAATTCTTTTTCGTTTTTTGCTCTTTTTTGCTGTGGTCTGATCATGAAGAAATAGATTACCACAAACATTAATAGAAATGGCGCAAATTGAGTTAATTGTCCCATAATTTAAATTCTGTTTTTGATTTATTATTAATATTTTTTTCTCTTCGACTTCGCTCAGAGTGACATTATTTTTTATTCAACTTTGTTCGATTCTAATCCGTCTTGGAATGCTCTTCGACTTCGCTCAGAGTGACACAAAGGTAATTGGAATTTGGAATTTTAAAATTGATTATTCTAAATTTTACATTAACCCTCTACCAACTTTTACCATCTTTTTATTAGCGGTAAGTTCTTTTACAAGGTTATCTAAAATTCCGTTGATAAAAATACTACTTTTTGGTGTAGAATACTCTTTTGCAATTTCTAAATATTCGTTAAGAGTTACTTTTACAGGAATTGAAGGGAATTTCAAGAATTCGCAAATTGCCATTTTCAGGATAATCGTATCGATTTCTGCAATCCTTTCACTGTCCCAGTTTGGCGTTTTATCGTCATATTCTTTTGCTAAAACAGCTTCGTTTAAAACTGTTCTTCTAAATAAATCTTTAGCAAAATCTTTATCCTCAACATCTTTATACAATTTAGGAACTCTAAAATCGTCTGGATCTTCGGTTTTAATTGCTTTTAATTGTTTAATGATATGTGTGTTTACAACCGGAATATCATCAACCCAAGTCAATTTATCATCCTCTAAATACTCGTATAATTTATCATTTGGAACAATAACCTCAGCAAATAAATCAGCAATAAATTGTTTGTCTTCTTCAAAAGTATTGACATTATTGCTCATGTATTTTTTGTACAAATCGCTTGCTTTAATATCATTTAAAAGCAAAATAATATAATCGTCGTTTAATGACCAGTTGTTGATTTTACGATTTTCTAAAGCGATGCTAAGGGAATTACTTTCGGCAAGAAGCTGAAAGATTTTGTTTTTGATGAACTTTTCGTTCGGATTACGTTCTGCTGCGGTAGCAAGATGTTTTTTGCTTGACAGATGCAAGAATACTGATTCTTTTTTGCAAATTTCAATCAATGAAGAAAGCATTATAAGATATAAGTCCTGAATATTATCAATACTATAAAAAAGAAATTTTTCTTCTTTTTCCATATTATCAGAACCGCTTTGGTGCATTGCATAAATGGATTGCATGACTTTAACGCGTATGTGTCTTCTATTTACCACCTTGTAAGAACATTTAAAAATTAGTCAGCAAAAGTATAACTTTTAAGGCATATTTTAAAATTAATTCGCAAAAAAGTAACAGTTTTTAGTCGCAGTTTGCAGTCGCAGTCTCAGTTTTCAATAATATATTAGGAATTGTATAAAAGTCGCAGTATACAGTCGCAGTATTTAGTGATTTAGAAGCTACACAAAAAAATCTCAGTCTGCAGTCGCAGTTTTCGGTATAATTGAAAACTGTGACTGCAAACTGAGACTGTAAACTATAAACTATAACTGTAAACTATAAAATATAAAAGATTACTTCTTAGCAGCGTTTTCAATTTTTCTCGCATCGATACGATTTTGAGCAATTGTAAGTGCAGCTTTGTGAGTTGTCATACCGTTTTTCACAGCATAATCGATAATTTCTAAAGTAGTATTGTAGATATTTTCGGTTTTAGCCATGATTTCAGCTTTACCATAATGCTCTAATTCAGCATAAACATTGATGATTCCACCAGCGTTGATCAAGAAATCAGGAGCATATAAAATTCCTCTTTCCTGTAATCTTGCACCGTGAACATTTTCATCCGCTAATTGGTTATTTGCTGCTCCAGCAATAACTTTAGCTTTAATTTTGTTTACTGTATCATCATTAATTGTTGCTCCCATTGCACAAGGCGCATAGATATCAACATCTGCTGTATATAAATCTTCACCTGTATAAATTGTAGCATTGTATTTTGAAGCAACCTGATATAATTTTTCTTCGTTAATATCAGTAATCGTTACCTGTGCTCCTTCTTTAGTTAAATACTCAACCAGAGTTTCACCCACGTGTCCAATTCCCTGAACCAAAACTTTTTTACCATCTAAAACATCAGAACCAAACTGACTTTTAGCAGCAGCTTTCATTCCTAAATAAACTCCGTAAGCTGTTACAGGAGAAGGATTTCCAGATCCGCCTCTTTCTTCAGAGATTCCAGTAACATAAGGTGTTACGTCTCTTACAGTGTCCATGTCTTTAGTTTCCATTCCAACATCTTCAGCTGTAATATATCTTCCGCTTAAAGAGTGAACAAACTCACCAAACTTACGCATTAATTCAGGAGTTTTCTGCGTTTTAGCATCACCAATAATTACCGCTTTTCCACCACCAATATTTAAACCGGTAATTGCAGATTTATAAGTCATACCTCTTGAAAGACGCAAAACATCGTTTAATGCTTCCCATTCCGTATTGTAATTCCACATTCTAGTACCTCCTAAAGCTGGCCCCATAACTGAATTATGAATACCAATAATTGCTTTTAAACCTGTATCTTTGTCATTGCAAAATACAATTTGTTCGTGATCGTCAAAAGATAATTGACCAAAAACAGGATCCATTTTTTGAAGTTCCTTTCCAGTTGCGAAAGTTGCATCCATAGCGTTACTATTTAGTTGTTTAAAATTATGAATTTGTCAAAAAGACAACTCAAACATAAACAAAAAATATACATGTGCTAATTTTTTATCTTTAAAATAACAATTATACAAAATATTTATTTTGATTAGATTGCATTTTATTATACTTTTAATTAAGAATAATTCATAAAATTAAATCAAGTCAATATTGAATCTCTTAAAAAAATGAAAGAATTAAGCTATTTAAACAAATATTTCATTAAATATAAATTCAGTTTTTCCTTCGGAATTTTAATCACCATAATCGCACAAATATTCTTTTTATTTACTCCAAAGCTGGTTAGCCATTCTTTTGATGTTATCGAAAAGTTTTTAAAACTATCCGATGCCGATAAAAAATCTTCTATGCTTGTAGACTTTTATCAGCAGGAATTAATTCATAACGTGCTCTTAATCACCGGAAGTGCAATTGTTGGAGGATTCTTAACTTTTTTAATGCGCCAGACTTTAATCGTAATGTCACGCCATATTGAGTTTGATTTAAAAAATGAGGTTTTTAGGCAATACGAAAACCTTTCTCAAAATTTCTACAAACAAAACCGTACGGGAGATTTAATGAACAGAATCAGTGAAGACGTTTCTAAAGTTCGTATGTATGTAGGCCCGGCGGTAATGTATACTATAAATACGTTTATTCGTTTTGCGATCGTACTATTATATATGTATAATGTTTCACCTTTGTTGACTTTATATACAATTTTACCATTGCCAATTTTGTCCTATTGTATTTTCAAATTAAGCTCAGAAATCAATAAACGAAGCACCACTTTTCAGCAGTATTTATCTAAGGTTTCGAGTTTTACTCAGGAAATATTTTCAGGAATCAGGGTTATAAAAGCTTATTCTTTAGAAAATCAGCATCAAAATAATATGGTAAATCTTTCGGATGAAAGTAAACGCAAGAGTTTAGATTTAGCCAAAGTTCAGTCGCTGTTTGGTCCTTTGATGATTGCCCTTATCGGAATTAGTAATTTAGTTGTAATTTATTTTGGAGGCGTAATGTACATCAACGGAACGATTCCGAATATTGGTACAATTGCCGAATTTATTTTATATGTAAATATGTTAACCTGGCCTGTTGCTTCACTTGGTTGGGTTTCGTCTATGGTGCAGGAAGCAGAGGCTTCTCAAAAACGTTTAAATGAGTTTTTGAAAATCGAACCGGAGATTAAAAACAACAATCAAAATTCATCAGACATACAAGGTTCAATTGCTTTTGAAAATGTAAGTTATACTTATGAAGATACTAATATTGAAGCTTTAAAAAATGTAAGTTTCACGGTAAAAAAAGGAGAAACGCTGGCGATTTTAGGAAAAACCGGTTCCGGAAAATCTACTATTTTATCTTTGATTTCACGCCTTTATGATGTTACTGATGGAAGGATTACAATTGATCAAAACGAAATCAGTTCTTTAAATTTAAATGATTTAAGAAACAGCATCGGAATTGTTCCTCAGGATGCTTTTTTGTTTTCGGATACTATTAAAAATAACATCAAATTCGGAAATCAAAATGCCACAGATGAAGAAGTTATTGAAGCTGCAAAAAATGCTGTTGTTCATGATAATATTATCGCATTTAACAAGCAGTACGACACTATTTTAGGAGAAAGAGGAATTACGCTTTCCGGCGGACAAAAGCAGCGTGTATCGATAGCTAGGGCCATTATTAAAAATCCGGCGATTTTACTTTTTGATGATTGTTTGTCTGCCGTTGATACCGAAACTGAGGAAACAATCCTACATAATTTGTTCGAATTTTGTAAGGATAAAACTACCATAATTGTCAGTCACCGAGTGTCTTCTGCCAAAAACGCTGATAAAATCATTATTTTAGAAGATGGCGAAATCATTCAACAAGGCTCTCATAATCAATTAATAAATCAGGAAGGTTACTACGCATCGTTATATTTAAAACAACTTTCGGAAAAAGAATTACTTTAATTGTTGCGTAATAGATAAATTTTTATGATTTTTGAGTACTATTAATTACCAAAAATGATAGAACGTATTATGAGAGAAAATGACATGTTAGAAAAAGAAGAGATTTTTTCTAAAGTATTACGAGCAGGAAGAAGAACTTATTTCTTTGATGTGAGAGCTACTAAAGCTGACGATTATTATATTACGATTACCGAAAGCAAAAAGTTTACAGAAGAAGATGGTTCTTTTCACTTTAAAAAACACAAAATTTATTTATACAAAGAAGATTTTAGTGCTTTTGCCGAAATACTAGAAGAAATGACTTCATACGTTTTGAACCACAAAGGTGAAGAAGTAATCTCTGAAAGACATCAAAAAGATTTTAAAAAAGAATACGGTTCTGATAAAGCTGAAACACCAAGATCTAGCTTTACTGATATTGATTTTGACGATATTTAATCTTATATAACTTTTCTAAAAGTTCAAGTCCAATATGTGCAGCATTTTTGGACTTTTTTTATATATTTAAGTTCTCGATTTTAGATTGTAGACTGTAGATTTTAGATTTTTATATTTTGGAATTTGGAATTTAAAATTTGGAATTTAAGATTATTAAATGCAATTCAACTATTTCAAAATGAAAAAATTACTTTTCTTATTTAGTTTCATTTTTATTACGTTTTCAGCATCTGCTCAAAAAACAGAATATGAAACAAAATCAAACATTCAATATTATTCTTCAGAAATAAATAAATCCGACAGTTACATTAACGAAAGATGTGTTCTGGATATTTATTATCCAAAAAACACAAAAGGCTTTGCTACAATTGTCTGGTTTCATGGTGGAGGTTTAACGGGCGGAAATAAAGAAATTCCTGAAGCTTTAAAAAATAAAGGTTTTGCCATTATTGGTGTAAATTACAGATTGTCTCCAAAAGCAAAAACGGTAAAAGCTATTGAAGATGCGGCGGCGGCTGTTGCCTGGGCATTTAATAATATCAGCAATTATGGCGGTGATTCTTCTTTAATATTTCTTTCTGGTCATTCTGCCGGAGGATATTTAGATATGATGATTGGTTTAGATAAAAAATGGCTACAAAAAGAAGGAATTGATGCTAATAAAATTGCTGGGCTTATTCCGTTTAGCGGACAATGTATTACGCATTTTGAAGTTAGACGAGAAAATGGAATTCCTGAAAAACAACCTACAATTGATGCTTTTGCGCCTTTGTATCACGTTCGCGCCGATGCTCCGCCGCTTTTATTAATTACCGGAGATCGTGAACTGGAAATGTTAGGCCGATATGAAGAAAACGCATACATGGCAAGAATGATGAAATTAGTTGGACACACGCATACTAAACTTTACGAATTAGACGGCTACGGCCATGGAATGACTGAACCTGGTTTTCCGCTATTGGTAAACGAAGTCAACCGAATTTTAAAAGAAAAACAAACTAAGAAATAAACATATAATTCCACGGCAATGGAAACACAACTTTTAATTTTACCTGGATTAGGAAATTCCGGAGAGAAACACTGGCAGACTTTTTGGCATGAAAAATTTAAAAATTCAATTCGTTTAGTTCAGGATAATTGGGACGAGCCTGTTCGCGAAGATTGGATTGCCCGCTTAAACGAAGCCGTTTCTAAATTAGAAAGTCCAACGATTTTAGTAGCGCACAGTCTTGCTGTTTCTTTAGTTTTACATTGGGCAGAAAGTAATTCGAATAAAAATATTATTGGTGCTTTATTAGTCGCTCCAGCCGATGTTGATTCACCAGAACATACTCCAGATATTATTAGAAATTTTTCTCCAATGCCGCTTTATAAATTGCCTTTTCCGTCGATTGTTGTGGCGAGCGAAAATGATCCGTATGCGTTATTCGAAAGAAAACAATATTTTGCAGAAAAATGGGGAAGTGATTTCGTAAACGTTGGTGAACAAGGCCACATTAACTCTGATTCTGATTTAAGATATTGGGAAGAAGGACAGTTGATTTTACAACAATTAATTACAAAAATAGATTCTAAAAACTAAAGCTTTGCATGCGAATTTAACCGCGAAGGTCGCGAAGATGTTACGCAAAGTTCGCAAAGTTCGCAAAGTTTTTTATTAAAAGTTTGCGAAATCTTTGATTTATTAAAGGTCACAAAGCTGGCACTTAAAGAATAATTCGTGTAAATTAGTGTAATTAGTGGCAAACTGAAAACTGGGACTGCGACTAAAATTTAACCGCAAAGGCCGCGAAGATGTTACGCAAAGTCCACAAAGTTTTTTATTAAAAGTTTGCGAAATCTTTGATTTATTAAAGGTCACAAAGCTGGAGTTAAAAAATAATTCGTGTAAATTAGTGTAATTCGTGGCAAAAATTAACTGCAAAATCAAAAATCCTTTTAATCCGTGAAATCTGTGGCTAAAAAAACTGTGACTGCGACTGAAAACTAAAAAACTACCCTATTCGAAGCCCATTAGGAATTTTAAAATCAGGAGCTAATAAAATAACATCTCCCTCCTCGCCTACAGCACCAAGAACCAGACATTCGCTCATAAATTTTCCGATTTGTTTTTTGGGGAAATTTACAACCGCGACAATTTGTCTGTTTAGTAAATCTTCTTTTTTGTATCGTTTTGTAATTTGTGCAGATGATTTTCTGATACCTATTTCGGCACCAAAATCTATTGTTAATTGAAATGCAGGTTTTCTGGCTTCGGGAAAATCATTTACTTCGATGATAGTTCCTACGCGCATATCTGTTCTTTCGAATTCGTTCCAGGTTAAATCCATTTTGAAAATTGTTTATTTACAAACCTATAAATTTTGTAAGTAATACAACTAATTCTATAACCTATTTTTTTTATACTAGGTTTAATTTTACTACACATGCATTAGTAACTAATTAGTAAAAAATATAAAAATGGAAAATAGTGTAATAAATGCCAATCCAACTCTAAGGGATTTAGATTTTGATATTCATCAATTAAATACAGATAAATTCATTGAAACTGCTAAAAACGTAAAGCTTTATGTAAAGGATTACGGAAAAGGAAAACCAGTTATTTTAATTCACGGATGGCCGCTTTCTAACGAAATGTGGGAATATCAGGTTGAATATTTGGTTAAAAATAATTACCGTGTAATTGCCTACGACCGCCGTGGTTTTGGTAAATCTTCACAGCCTTGGGAAGGATATGATTATGATACTTTAACAGATGATTTAAGCGAAATTATAAACCAGCTGGAATTAGAGAATGTGACTTTGGTTGGATTTTCTATGGGCGGCGGTGAAGTGGTTCGTTATTTTAGCAGATATCAGGGAAAAGGTGTTGCAAAAGCCGCTTTGATTTCGTCGATTATTCCTTTTTTATTAAAAACAGAAGATAATCCAGACGGACATCCAAGAGAAAAAAGTGAAACTACCGCAGCAGCAATCAAGGAAGACCGAATTGGATTTGTTGATAATTTTGGTAAGACATTCTTTGGCGTAAATATTATCAATAAACCGTTAAGCACAGCTTTATTAGAATATTACAGAATGCTTTGTTCTTTTGCTTCTCCACACGCAACTTTAAAATGTGCCGAATCTTTTTCTTTTACTGATTTTAGAGACGAATTAAGCACTATAACAGTTCCAACTTTAATTATTCACGGAAATGACGATAAAATCGTTCCTATCGATTTAACGTCTAAAAAAGCTTCTGAAGCTATTGCAAATAATACATACATTATTTACGAAGGCGCTCCGCATGGTTTGTTTTATACAGACAGAGACAAATTAAACGAAGATTTACTTGAATTTTTAAATTCATAAATAAGTTTAGCCACAGATTATACAGATTAAAAGGATTTTTTTCTGCAGATTAAAACTGTTTTAAAATTTTATAATCTTTTTAATTCGTGCAATCTGTGGCAAAAAAATACAATTCTTCCTGTGCTCTTTTTTATACAGAATTTAAAGGCTATTTTTGAGTATTAATTTCTGTAAAAATGGCACGCACTCCTTCAAATATGATTCCGCTTGGAACAATTGCTCCAGAATTTTATCTAAAAGATACGAATTCGAATAATACTTATTCGTTTGAAGATTTAAAAGGATCAAAAGGTACGCTTGTTATTTTTATGTGTAATCACTGCCCGTTTGTACTTCATGTTATTAATGAAATCGTGATGATCTCAAATGATTATCGTGTTCAGGGACTTGGTATTATTGCTATTTCAAGTAACGATATCGTGAAATATCCTCAGGATTCTCCAGAATTAATGACTGATTTTGCTTTACAGCATAAAATTGATTTCCCTTACTTATTTGATGAAACACAGGAAACAGCAAAAGCATACGATGCAGCCTGCACGCCCGATTTTTATTTATTCGATAATCAGGATAAATTGTTTTACAGAGGACAACTTGATGATTCAAGACCCGGAAACGGAATTCCGTTAAGCGGAACTGATTTAAGAAATGCAATTGATGCCTTAATTTACAACCGAATCTTGAATGAAATTCAGAAACCAAGCATTGGGTGTAATATCAAATGGAAATAAAATTTGTAAGAATCAAAAAACTTTACCTATCTTTGCAGATCATAATTAAAATCACTCATTGTGAACACTATAACAATATTTACAGTTTTTAGACCTGCGTTTTCTTGTAAGAGAAAATCGCTTTCGGCTGTATTTATTTCACATAGTAAGGCCTTTATTAATTAGGCCTCCGTCTATTTCAATTCTTCTTTCAGGCGGAGGATTTACATCGATTTAAACATTTACTTATTTGACAAAATTTAAGTTTTGGTCAGATACTTTTTTGTTTTTCAAACTAAATACTTTACACGCTTGTCTTTTTTTAAACAAGATGAGCGACAACTCGCTTTAGAAAGCATAAAAGAAGAAAAATCATTCAAATTCAATAACAATAAATTCAATATAGATATGAAACCAACACCCACTTTCTGTAAATCAGATTATCAATTTTTAAGGGAATTGATTTTAAAAAGTAAAAATTCAACAAATACTAAAGAAGCAAATCAGCTTTCGCAAGAATTAGACCGCGCTGTAATAAGCAAGGAAAGCGAACTCGACAACTCTGTTATCAGAATAAATTCTGTTGTAACAATTGAAGATGTAATAGCGAAGAAGCAAATGAAAGTTCAAATTGTTTTACCTTCATCCGCAGATATAAAGCAATCTAAAATTTCAATTCTGGCACCTTTAAGTGTTGCTATTATTGGTTTTAAAGAAAATGACGAAGTTGACTGGGAAATGCCGGCTGGTGTCAAAACTTTAAAAATTATCGCGGTAGACAATACGGCTGTACATCATTCCTAACTTTTTAAACACCTCATTTTGTGAAGGTGTTTTTTTATATCTATTTGAAAACAAAAAACCTGTTCAACAATTTGAACAGGTTTTTTGTTTTTTTTCTAAATACAAATTATAATTGCGAATGAATGTAATCTGTAATTGATGCCATTTGGGTTTCATCTAACTTCGCTTTTTTGCCCATTCTAACCAAAATTGGTCCCCATTCTTCTTTTGTGTATTTCTTTGGATCTTTCAATTTGTGGCATTTTGCACAATTGTTTTCATACAAATCTCTACCTGCTTCTAATTCAGGAGTTAATGCCACCGTTTTTGCAGGTTCGGCAGGAGTAGCAGCAACAGCTGGTGCTTTTTGAGTTCCGCAGGAAACCACAAATAAAGCAAGTGCTGCAAGGATTAAAATATTTTTCATTGTCTCTGGTTTTTATAGTAAATATAAAAAAAATCCCATTCGGCTTGCGAATGGGATTGCTATTTAAAACAATACTAAATTGCTTGTAAATCCTTATTTAACGTCCATTAATTCAACGTCAAAAATCAATGTTGCGTTTGGCGGGATAACTCCTCCAGCTCCAGATGGACCGTAAGCTAAATCAGATGGAATTACAAAACGAGCTTTGTCTCCAACTTGTAATAAAGCAATACCTTCGTCCCATCCTTCAATAACTTGTCCAACTCCTAATTTGAATTCGATTGGTTTTTTACGTGGGTAAGAAGAATCAAAAACTTTTCCGTTTTCTAAAGATCCTTCGTAGTGAACAGAAACTGTTTTTCCAGCTTCAGCTCTTTTACCTTCACCTTTTTGGATCATTTTGTAACGTAAACCGCTTTCTGTTTTATCAAAACCAGCTGCTAATTGTTCCATTTTTGCTTCAGATTCTGCTTTTAAAGCTGCTTCACGTTTAAGGCGAGCACCTTTTAAACCAATAAAAGCTTCAATAGCATTCCATTTTTGAGCTTCTTCTCCAACTCTGATGATTTCTAAAGTCTCTAAAGCATCACCTTGAGCAACAGCATCAACTACATCTTGTCCTTCTACAACGTGACCAAAAACACTATGTTTTCCGTCTAACCAAGGAGTTGGAACGTGTGTGATAAAAAATTGAGAACCATTACTTCCAGGTCCAGAATTTGCCATAGATAAAACTCCCGGACGATCGTGTTTTAAACTTGGATCAAATTCATCATCAAATTTGTAACCCGGATCTCCAGTTCCAGTTCCTTTAGGACAACCACCCTGAATCATAAAATCAGGAATTACTCTGTGAAAGTTTAATCCATCGTAGAATTTTTGTCCCTGAGGTTTTACTTTATTTTCCATATTTCCTTCTGCAAGAGCTACAAAATTCCCTACGGTTCCTGGTGTTAAGTCGTGTGTAAGTTTAACTAAAATCGAACCTTTGCTTGTGTTGAATTTAGCGTATATTCCGTTTTCCATGTTGTTATTTTTTAATTGAACGCAAATTTACAAATTAATTTTATATCAATTTGTGCTTTCTATTTTTTAGTCCCGACCTTTCGGGATGATTTATAAGTAAGTCCGTAAACGGCTAATGACAATGCAGATAAAACCATACAGCCAATTGTTACAGTATGCCATCCGCCCAGTTTCCACAATAATAATCCGTAGGCAGATCCCGCGGCAGTTCCTAAAAAGCTAAACGACATAAATACTGTATTTAGTCTGTTTCTTGCTTCTGGCAATAATGAATACACTCTGGTTTGGTTTGAAATATGAACGCCCTGAATTCCGATATCAATAAAGACAATTCCAATTGCAATTCCGATTACGCTTTCTATAGAAAAATAAAAAATCAAGAAACTTATCAGGATTAATAAACACCCGTAACCAACTGCAATTCTTGAATTTCCTTTGTCTCCAATTTTTCCAACCAAAGGCGCAGCCAAAGCTCCGGAAGCACCAACAATTCCGAATAAACCAATGGTGGCACTGTTAAAATGAAACAGTTCTCCAGAAAGCAGTAAAACCATTGTGGTCCAGAAAGCTCCAAACTGGGCAAAACTGAAAACGTTGATTGCTGTAGCTTCACGCAAAACCGGCTGTGTTTTTATAAGTGTAAATAAAGACTGAATCAATTGACCATAAGTTCCCTGAAATTGCGGTTTATTCACTGGGAATTTACTCTGAATGACAAAAAAGATTAAAAGACAAATTCCGGCTGCAATATAAAACATTGATCTCCAACCTAAAACTTCTCCAATAAAACCACTTAAAGTTCTGGAAAGCAAAATTCCGACTAATAAACCGCTCATAATAGTTCCGATAACTTTTCCTCGCTGTTCTGGCGTACTTAACGAAGCTGCTAAAGGCAAAATAAGCTGCGGTACAATCGAAGTGATTCCGATTAACAATGAAGCAATTTGTAAAATAAAAAAACTTTTTGCCGTTGCTGCAATAAGCAATGCAATTACAGAGGCAAAAGTGGTGATTAAAATCTGCTTTTTTCGTTCTAATTTATCACCAAGCGGCACCATAAAAAATAACCCAATAGCATAACCCGCCTGAGTTAAATATGTTATAGTTCCGGCGCTGGCTTCTGGAATTTTAAATTCATTGGCAATTAAAACAATTAAAGGCTGGCAGTAATAAAGATTTGCGACTATAAGACCAGTGCAAACTGCCATAAACAGGACGTTGGTTTTAGATAAATTCATTTTACAAAAATACCATCAATATTTATAATTAAAGTTATTTTTTTATAAAATCTGTCTAAATCTGCGTCTTCGCGATAGCGAATCCGTTTTATCAACGTCAATTTTTAGAACACTGATGACGCAGATTCGCTATCGCGAAGACGCGGATATTTACTGATTTTCTTTATTAATCTATTTCAAGAAGTCTTCTCTTGCCGGGCTAAAAACATCTGTAAGCATGCCGCTTTCTAAACAAACAACTCCATGAATGGCGTGAGGCGGGATATAAAAACTATCGCCTTCTTTTAAAGTTTGTGTAACTCCGCTTATGGTTACATCAAATTTTCCGCTTGCGATATACGTTACCTGAGAGTGGTAATGTTCGTGTAAAACACCAATTCCTCCGGTTTCAAAATGAACATTTACAAGCATAACTTTATCATCAAAAGCCAGGATTTTACGTTTGATTCCTTCACCAACTACTTCCCACTCTATTTCGTCTCCTTTTATAAATTCTTTGCTTGTTTTAATATTTTGCATGATTTTTAATTTTATTCTTACAAAAATAAGATATTTTGATGATTCGGTTTTAAATCAATTCTTTTGAAATAAAATCTGAACTTGTTTTAATGGATTTAAAAGAATCTCCAGCATAATTATTTTCCTGCTCAACAAAAAAGTGAATCATTCCGGATTGTTTTGCTTCTTTGAAAAAAGGTTTAAAATCAATTGATCCCGAACCTATTTCAGTATTTAAAGCCTGATTTGCTTTGTCCATGTCTTTTACATGCCACATTTTAAAACGTCCCGGATTTTCTTTAAATAATTTTAGCGGATCATTTCCCGAACGAACTACCCAATATAAATCTAATTCAAAATAAACCAGATTTTTATCAGTTTCATTTAATAAGATTTCATAACCCGTAACGCCATCATGTTTTTGAAATTCGAAATCATGATTGTGATACGCTAATTTTAACCCTGCTTCTTTGCACATTTTTGCAGCCTGATTCAAACGCAGCGCAATCTTTTTATAATCTTCAATTTTCCTAAAAGGTTCATCGATCCACGGAACGGTTAAAAATTCGTTTTTTAAAATCTTTGCGGCTTCAATTGCAGCAATTAATTCCGCTGTATTTCCGTCATATAAATAGCTTCCTAAATTATAATGTCCGCTAACCGCTTTTAACTTGTTATTGTCTAATATTTTTTTCAATTCAATTGGAGACAATCCCCAAAACTGATCTTTAATAGAAAATCCATACGTTTCTACATTTGTATATCCTGACGCAGCAACTTTTTCTAAAGTTTCTTTTACATTTTTCGGAAGTTCCTCACGCAATGTATATAACTGCAAACCAATTTCTTTTTTATTCATAGAAAATGCTAATGACGGTAAAGCCAGAACAGCCGTAGCAGCCAGACTTGTGTTTATAATAAAGTTTCTTCTTGTAACCATTTTGATCGAATTTTAGAAAAGTAAATCTACTATAAAAATTGATTCTCAAAATTATTTATAAAGTTTTGAAGCGCAATTTCTGTTTCTTCGTTTGTAATTTTCCCTTCAGCATCTATTTTTCCGCGAATGCCCTGAATTAAAAGTTGCGTATTATCGTCAAATTTGGCTTCAAGGGTTTTCATAATTAATAAAAGCTGTTCGTGTCCCATTTCTCCAGAAGCAGAAGCCGTAATTAATCCGACTTTTTTATTCGAAAAAATAGTGGTCGACACGCACCATTCTAAAGCATTCTTCAAACTTCCGGGCAGACTAAAAACATATTCCGGAGTACAGATTATAATTCCATCGGCCTTCATTATTTTATTTCTGAACAAACTTATTTCTTCAGGTGGATTCTCTGTATCTAAATCGGGATTAAAATGCGGAATTCGATCTAAATCTTCAAAAATTTCAACTTCAAAATCTGATTTTATATGTTCTGAAATATATTTTAGAATTTTAAAATTGCTTGAGTTTTTTCTTGTACTGCCTGTTATGGCAACTATTTTAATTGTCTTCATTTTTATTGAATAACTGAGATATCTTTTTTCATTGAATCAGATTCCTCAGTCAGGTTATTTTTTTTAAAAAAATTATCTAAGTCGGTTAATCTCTTTTTATTATCATATTGAATACATGAATTTAATTTTCTCTGGCAGACAGAGCACAATCGAATCGTACTTCTATCTGTTTCAGATAAACTGTTAGTACCATTCATTACACAATCAGCATTAATACAATGGTGTATTCCAAACATATGTCCAATTTCATGAGAACTCGTTTTGAGTAATCTTACCAAACACAAATCAAAATTTTCGGCAGTAAGTTTACCATCCTGAAATCTGTAAATAGAACTTACACCTACTTTATCTCTATAGGAAGCAAGTCCAAAAACATAATTCCATTCCGGTTTCGGATATAAATCCAATTCAGAAAGTCCCATCAATGCAATTCTATTCTCCGGTTTTTCTTCTTTTAATACATCATTTAAAAGATATCCTGCCAGTAATTGTTCATGACCTTCCGTAGACATTCTTCTTGCTGAATTTGGAACTATATCATTAGAAATTGGTTCTAATGTTTTTGTTTTTAATTGAAAAAAGAGTCCTAAATACTCATTAACAAGTTGAATCTGTTTCTTTTGCAGAGAATTAAAATTTCCAATCGGTTTTATATAAATAATATTCTCCTCTTTAGTCGGAACAATGTGCTTAGATCTATAATACTGTTCAAAAGTCTGTCCATCTTCAGGATGAGAAAACAGCCAATCTCCATAAGATGGTTTCGGCAATTTAACGTCATTTCTTTTAATGTCTTTAAAATAGGAAGCTTCTTCTGGAATTTGTTTTGAGGCTGGTTTTGAGATTTCTTTGGCTTTTTCTTTGTTACAAGCGCATAATAATATAAGAATGAAGAAGGTTATTTTTTTCATTTACGTTTTGGATATAATTAAAAAACCAATTTTAGATTAATTCCTTAAAAATAAACTTTTCATCATAATCAACTTCAAATTTTTCGAGAAAATTGATGTATTCCTCTTTAAAAGTTTTCTTTTTATGATGTTCTTCTTGATTCTCTATATAGTCAGCAACTGCACTTAATTGAGATTTACTATATGAAAATGCTCCATATCCTTCCTGCCATTCAAAATGAATGTTGGTAAATTTATTTTCGTTTATCCATTTTGATGAATTTTGCTTTATGCTTTTCATCAATTCAGATATTGATTGTGCGGGTCTTATTCCGATTAAAATATGAACATGGTCTGAAACACCATTGATTGCTAAGATCTTATGATTATTGTTTTTAATAATTCCTGAAATGTATTTATATAAATCATTTTTCCAGTTTTTATGTATAGCCGCTTGTCTATATTTTACAGCAAAAACAAAATGAATGTGGATTTGGGTGTAGGTATTTGCCATGATTTTGTGTAGTCCCTACGGGACATTTTTTCTTAAATATTTTTTTTCTACCGATATATTATTCCTAGCGGAATATTTTTTGATAGTTTTCAAATATATAAAAAAGAAAGAATATTCTTTCTTTTTATTTCAATAGAAATGTATAGCCCCTAACGGGACATTTGAACGTATATCTAACATTATTTCTACCGATATCTTATCCCTAAAGGGATATCTTTTTGATAGTTTTCAAATACAAACAAAAAAATATTCGTTTCATTATTATTTATTTTTAAGATATAGTCCCTAACTGGACATTTGAATTCTCATCCATCTTTATTCTACCGATATTATGTTCCTAGCGGAACTTTTTAGCATAATTCTATTTTAATAAACTCCAATTAAAATCAATACAATATCCCGTTAGGGATAAAATATCGGTAGAAAAAAATATCGGTAAGTTTTTTTGTCCCGTAGGGACTATACATCTAGACAAAGAATAGAATATTGATGGTTTTATATAGCCCATAAAAACAATATATGCAAAAACAAATTGTTCCGTTAGGAACAAAATATCGATAGAAAATTTTGCATCGACATGATTTTTTGTCCCGTAGGGACTATACCTATTACATCTTCATTTTTAACTTCGTATCTTTGCCCAAATTATTGAAGAAAAAATGAGAATTGACATTGTTACACTTTTACCTGAATTATTAAGAAGCCCTTTTGAGGCATCGATTATGAAACGTGCCATTGATAAAGGCTTGGTCGAAGTACATTTTCATAATCTTCGCGACTACAGCACTAATAAGCAAAAAAGTGTAGACGATTATCCTTTTGGCGGCGGCGCAGGAATGGTAATGACAATTCAGCCTATTGATGATTGTATTACGCATCTTAAAAGTCAGCGTGAGTATGACGAGGTAATTTATATGTCTCCCGACGGTGAAACTTTAAACCAAAAAATGGCCAACAAAATGTCAATGTACGAAAACATTATCATTTTATGCGGACATTATAAAGGTGTTGACCAGCGTGTTAGAGATCATTTTATTACTAAGGAAATTTCGATTGGAGATTACGTTTTATCTGGCGGAGAATTGGGCGCATTAGTTTTATCAGATGCATTAATTCGTTTAATCCCTGGTGTTTTAAGCGATGAAACCTCAGCGTTGACAGATAGTTTTCAGGACAATTTACTATCAGGACCAATATATACAAGACCTGCGGATTATAAAGGATGGAAAGTTCCGGAAGTTTTAACCAGCGGACATTTTGCCAAAATTGACAAATGGCGCGAAGATAAAGCCTACGAACATACAAAAAACAGACGTCCGGATTTACTTGAATAAATTCCAAATTTTTAAAATTCCAAATTCCAATTAATCAACTAGTTAAGAAATTGGAATTTGGAATTTATTTTATTTGGAATTTTATTTTTTTTAACTACATTTGCACCCGAATTAGACTAACCTCTGGCGAGATCCGTGAATGTTACTCTATTAAACTATAATAATAAAATTATCATGGCAGATTTATTAAAATTCGTTCAAACCGAATTCGTTGCTAAAAAAGATTTCCCTGAATTTGGAGCTGGAGATACTATCACAGTTTTCTACGAAATTAAAGAGGGTGAAAAAACAAGAACTCAGTTTTTTAAAGGAGTTGTTATTCAAAGAAGAGGCTCTGGTAACACAGAAACTTTCACGATTCGTAAAATGTCTGGAGCTATTGGAGTTGAGCGTATCTTCCCAGTAAACTTACCAGCTTTACAAAAAATCGAAATCAACAAAAAAGGTGCAGTTCGTAGAGCTAGAATTTTCTACTTCAGAGAACTTACTGGTAAAAAAGCTAAGATTAAAGATAAAAGAAGATAATCATTTATCAATCTGTTATAAAAAACTCGTTTCATACTATTTGAAACGAGTTTTTTTTATGACTCTATTTTAACCAATATCAAAACCGTAATTTTTTAATATCAAAATCATCGATTTAGCAATTTTACGAAATCGTATTAGCAATCTGATAATTTAAGCAATTATCAGGAAAACTAAACCGTTTTCGGACTGTTTTTATTATATTTGCTCCGCTCATTTTGAGCCAGCTCATACCTTTTACATCGCCATTCTTTGACGACACGATTATAAAAAAAAAAAAAATGACACAGAATTCAAAAATTTTTTACACCTTAACTGATGAGGCGCCTTTATTAGCGACTTATTCTTTATTACCTATTGTTCAGGCTTTTACTTCAACAGCTGGTATTGCTATTGAAACTAGAGACATCTCTTTGGCAGGAAGAATTTTATCTAATTTTCCTGAGTCTTTAACAGATGCTCAAAAAACAGTAGATGCTCTTGCTGAATTGGGTCAATTAGCAACAAAACCAGAAGCTAACATCATCAAATTACCAAACATTTCAGCATCTGTACCACAATTAAAAGCTGCTATTGCTGAATTACAATCTCACGGTTACAACGTTCCTAATTTCCCGGAAGATCCGCAAAACGATGCTGAAAAGGAAATTAAAGCAAAATATGCAAAAGTATTAGGTTCTGCTGTAAACCCTGTTTTACGTGAAGGAAACTCTGATCGTAGAGCGCCAAGAGCCGTTAAAAACTTTGCAAAAGCAAATCCACACTCAATGGGTGCATGGTCTGCTGATTCAAAAACTAAAGTGGCTTCAATGCCAAACGGTGATTTTTACGGAAGTGAGCAGTCACTTACTGTTGCTGAAGCAAATGATGTAAAAATCGAATTTGTTGCAAAAGACGGAACTACAACTGTTTTAAAAGCAAGCACACCGCTTAAAGCTGGAGAAATCATCGACAGCTCTGTTTTAAGTGTAAAAAAATTAAAAGCTTTTGCTGCCGATGCTATTGCAGAAGCTAAAAAAGAAGGAGTTTTACTTTCTGTGCATTTGAAAGCTACAATGATGAAAGTTTCAGATCCAATTATCTTTGGCGCTATCGTTGAAGTATATTTTGCTGATCTTTTCAAAAAATACGAAACTTTATTTGCAGAATTAAATATTGATACAAGAAATGGTTTAGGTGATATCTACGCAAAAATTGCTGGAAGACCTGAACAAGCTGAAGTTGAAGCTGACATTACAAAAGCGATCGAAAACGGACCAGCTTTAGCAATGGTTAATTCTGATAAAGGAATTACAAACTTACACGTTCCATCTGATGTTATTGTTGATGCTTCAATGCCGGCAATGATCCGTACTTCTGGACAAATGTGGAATAAAGATGGTAAGGCACAAGATACAATTGCAGTTATTCCAGACCGTTCTTATTCTGGTATTTATACAGCAACAATTGATTTCTGTAAAAAACATGGTGCTTTTGATCCTAAAACAATGGGAAGTGTTCCTAACGTTGGATTAATGGCTCAAAAAGCAGAAGAATACGGATCTCACGATAAAACTTTCCAAATACAAGGTGATGGTATTGTTCGTGTTGTTGATGCAAACGGAACTGTTTTAATGGAACAAAACGTTGAAACAAACGATATTTTCAGAATGTGTCAGGCAAAAGATGCTCCTATTCAGGACTGGGTTAAACTAGCTGTAAACAGAGCTCGTTTATCTCATACTCCGGCTGTTTTCTGGTTAGACGAAAACAGAGCGCATGACAGAGAATTGATCGTAAAAGTTCAAAAATACCTTAAAGATTACGATACTACAAACTTAGATATCCGTATTTTAAACCCGGTTGCTGCGACTGAATTTACTTTAGACAGAATCATCAAAGGTTTAGATACTATTTCTGTAACAGGAAACGTTTTACGTGATTACCTAACAGATTTATTCCCAATTTTAGAACTTGGAACTTCTGCAAAAATGTTATCTATTGTTCCGTTAATGAACGGTGGTGGATTGTTCGAAACTGGCGCTGGAGGATCTGCTCCAAAACACGTTGAGCAATTTACAGAAGAAGGATATTTACGTTGGGATTCATTAGGAGAATTCTTAGCTCTTGGTGCTTCATTAGAGCATTTAGGACAAACTTTAGACAATTCTAAATCTATTGTTTTAGCTGAAACTCTTGACGAAGCAAACGATAAATTCTTGGCAAACGATAAATCTCCAGCTCGTAAAGTTGGACAAATTGATAACCGTGGTTCTCACTTTTACCTTGCATTTTACTGGGCTCAGGCTTTAGCTGCTCAAAATAAAGATGCAGAATTAAAAGCGATCTTTACTCCTATTGCTGCAGAATTTGAAGCAAACGAAGCTAAAATCGATGCAGAATTAATTGGTGCACAAGGAAAAGCTCAAAACATTGGCGGATACTATCAGCCAACTCCTGAGTTAGTAAGCAAAGCTATGCGTCCTAGTGAAACATTCAATGCAATTATTGCAAAAATAAAATAAGAAATGCACGCTGTGTATTTTTAAAATATAGACAAAAAGGGCAGCTTTTATAAGCTGCCCTTTTTTATTCTTAACTAATGTTTAACAATAGTTGGACTCTAATATTTAGTAAGAATTGCTAACTATGTAACTCAAAACCAAAACGATGATTACAAAAAAGATTAGTTTCCTTCTTATCATTATTTTTACCACACTTCATTCTTTCTCTCAGGATAAATTTACGCTAAGCGGTACTATTAAAGATTCAAAAAATAACGAAACCTTAATTGGTGTCAATATCTATATTCCGGCTTTAAAAATAGGAACGACAACAAACGAATACGGATTTTATTCCATTACAGTTCCTCGCGGCGAACATGAAATCGAAATTAGTTATGTGGGTTATCAAACTATTCAACAAACCATCACTTTAAACCAAAATACCAAAAACAATTTTTCCATCAGCGAAAGTGGCGAAGAACTTCAGGAAGTTGTCATTACAGATAATAAGAAGAAAATAAATATCAAATCACCAGAAATGAGCGTTAACAAACTCTCCATTTCAACCATAAAAAAAATGCCCGTAGTTTTAGGTGAAGTCGATGTCTTAAAATCAATTTTATTACTTCCCGGAGTTACAAATGCTGGCGAAGGCGCTTCTGGATTTAATGTTCGCGGCGGCGGTGCAGATCAGAATTTAATTTTGTTAGATGAAGCAACAATCTTCAATTCCTCTCACGTTTTTGGATTTTTCTCAGTTTTTAATCCTGATGCGATTAAAGATTTAAAATTGTATAAAGGCGGCATTCCGGCAAGATTTGGAGGAAGAGCTTCTTCTGTTTTAGATATTTACCAGAAAGACGGAAGCAGTAAAAATTTCCACATGAATGGAGGAATTGGTTTAGTTTCAAGCCGACTTCTTCTGGAAGGTCCAATTGTAAAAGACAAAGGTTCTTTTTTAATTGGCGGAAGAGGATCTTACGCTCATTTATTTTTAAAACTTTCAGAAGATAACAAAGATAATTCGGCTTATTTCTACGATTTAAATGCTAAACTGAGTTATAAATTAAACGACAATAACAATTTATATTTATCCGGATATTTTGGCCGGGATGTTTTCAGCTTGAACAAAAGCTTTACTAATATTTACGGAAATTCAACTTTAAACCTGCGCTGGAATCATTTATATTCTGATAAATTATTCTCTAATTTATCTCTCATTTACAGCGATTATTATTACGGACTTGATTTGGATTATGTCGGTTTTAAGTGGGATTCGGGAATTCAAAACTATAATATCAAATACGATTTCAAACATTATATTTCAGATAAATTCAAACTGAATTATGGTGTAAACGGCATTTATTACGAATTCAATCCGGGAACTATTATACCAAGTAATACTACTTCTGGAATTAATCCTGATCAATTAGATAAAAAATATGCATTTGAACCTTCGATTTATTTAGATGCCGAAAATCAGCTTTCAAAAAGAATAACACTGGCGTATGGATTACGTTACAGTTTATTTTATCGTTTAGGTTCTTCAACCATAAATTATTACGACAATAATAGTCCGGTAGTTTTCAATTCAGATACAGAAGTTTATGAAAAAGGAATTCCAACCTCAACAAAATATTTCGGCAAAAACAAAGTAATTCAGGATTATAATAATTTCGAACCAAGACTTTCAATATCGTATCAATTAAATGACGATCAGTCCATAAAAGCGAGTTACAATCGTATGGCGCAGTATCTTCAATTAATTTCAAATACTTCATCTCCTACTCCGCTCGACGTCTGGATGCCAAGTGACAATTATATTAAACCGCAAATTGCAGATCAGGTTGCTTTAGGATATTTCCGAAACATTAAAGAAGGCGCTTATTCGCTGGAAGTTGAAACGTATTACAAAAAAATACAGAACAGATTGGATTATATTGACGGCGCCGATTTAATTGCCAATAATGCCATCGAACAAGTTATTCTAAACGGAAGAATGCGTGCCTATGGTTTAGAAATTATGGTTAAAAAAAACGAAGGCAAATTCAATGGCTGGGTTTCTTATACCTTATCAAAATCAGAACAGCAAACGCCTGGAAGAACTCCGGAAGAAATTGGAATCAACAATGGACAATGGTATAGTACTCCTTACGACAAAACACATAATTTGGCGATAACATCTGCTTATAATTTAAACGAAAAATGGTCTTTTGGTGCTAATTTCGCTTTGCAATCCGGGCAGCCGGTTACGTATCCAAACGCACAATATGAATATTTAGGAATTACAGTTCCAAGTTATGGCCTTCGAAATGAAAATCGTCTTCCGGCTTATCATCATTTAGATGTTTCGGCAACTTTAACGCCTCGAAGTAATAAAGGCAGGAACTGGAAAGGTGAATGGGTTTTTAGTATCTATAATTTATACAACCGAAGCAACGCAGCCTCAATCAACTTTAGACAAAATTCTGATACAGGTTTAAATGAAGCGGTACGATTATCAATCTTCGGAATAGTTCCGGCTGTTAGTTATAATTTCAAATTTTAAAAATTCATTTCTGTAAAGAAAATAAAAGATATAGTATGAAAAAAGTAATCGCATTAATCGTCTTATTTACATCAGTTTTCTTCACAAGCTGTGAAGATGTTGTAGATGTTGAACTGGATACTGCTCCTCCAAAATTAGTTATCGAAGCCGCCATAAATTGGCAAAAAGGTACGACGGGAAAACAGCAGGTTGTAAAATTAACGACAACAACAGGTTATTTTGAATCAGTAATTCCAACGGTTTCCGGAGCAACTATATATATTAGGAACAGTAAAAACGTGCAATTTAATTTTACCGAAGTTCCAAAAACAGGACGCTATCTCTGTAATAATTTTGCACCTGAAATTAATGAAACTTATACACTAACCGTTATTAGCGGAGGAAATACCTATACAGCATCTGAAACTTTAAAATCTGTTGCGCCAATTACGCATATTGAACAAAATAACGAAGGCGGATTTACAGGAAAAGATATCGAAATAAGAGCTTATTTTAACGACCCTCCAGATGAAGATAATTTCTATTTATACAAATATGTATACTCTAATAAAGTCACTTCTAATTTTTATGTTGATGAAGATAAGTTTTTTCAGGGTAATGAATTCTTTAGTGTTTCTGATGATGACGAACTCAAAGCTGGAGATGAATTAGAAATAACACATTTCGGCATTTCAAAACAATATTATAATTACATGAATATTTTGGTAAGTATTGCCGGCAGTAATGTTGGCGGTCCTTTTCAATCGCCGCCCGCAACCGTAAAAGGAAACATCATCAATACAACCGACAAAGCAAATTATCCTTTAGGTTATTTTTCACTTAGCGAAAGTCAGACAAAAAAATTCAAAATAGAATAATAAACATGGAAGCCAGAATTGAAACTTTAACCGAGAAAAAACTGATCGGACAACATATTGAAATGTCATTTATCGAAAACAAAACATTTCAATTGTGGAGTAATTTTATGCCAAAACGAAAGCAAATCAAAAATACCATTAACGAGAATTTATATTCACTTGAAGTGTTTTCTCACGGTCATTTTGATAACTTTGATCCAGGCAAAACATTTCAAAAATGGGCTGCTGTAGAAGTCGGAAATTATGATGAAGTCCCATCAGAAATGGAAACTTTAATTATTCCAGATGGACTATATGCCGTTTTTATACATTATGGCCCGGCTTCTGAAGGACATAAAACGTATCACACAATTTTTGCAGAATGGCTTCCTAATTCAAAATACACAGTTGACGACAGACCGCATTTTGCCGTTATGGATCATAAGTACAAAAAAGAAGATCCGGAATCAGAAGAAGAAATCTGGATTCCCATAAAAAACAGAGATTAACCGCTTGCCTACAAATTATTCTTTTTAATCTTCAAATAAAAAATATGTTAATCGAAACACTAAAAATACTTTTTAACAGGGATCTAAATAAACTCAAATTTGAAATTGAATCATACGAATTCGAAAAACAAATTTGGGCAATTGATAAAAACATTTCTAATTCCGCCGGAAATCTTACACTTCATTTAATTGGAAACATCAATACTTATATTGGAGCCCAAATTGGAAAAACTGGATATATTCGAAATCGTCCTTTAGAATTTTCACTAAAAGATATTCCAAAATCAGAATTAATCGATAAAATCGAAAATACAATTATAGTTGTAAATGATGTACTGGATATTTTAACCGAAGAAGATTTAAGTAAAATATATCCTGAAATCGTTTTTGAAAAAGAAATGACAACCGGATTTTTCTTAGTTCATCTTTCAACACATTTGGCCTATCATGTTGGGCAAATCAATTATCATAGAAGATTGCTTGATATATAATATTTAGCCACAGATTTCACAGATTAAAAAGATTAATCATTCTAATCCTTTTAATCTGTGGCAAAAAAAATCTAAAATCTAAAATCTGCAATCTAAAATTCTAAACGTATCTTTGCGTTACATTCAAAAAAACTCACATGTCATCACATCATATAGTTCGCGACGATCAGGAACCAGCTTTAATAATTGCAAACGGAGCGGCCTGCGATCCTGAATTATTAGGACAATTGCTAGAATGGTCTCCGCTCGTTATCGTTTTAGATTCGGCAATAGAAAGGGTGATTGAATTGGGTATTAAAGTTGATGTACTTTTAGGAGATTTTGACCGAGGTTTTGATCCCGAAATTTATAAAACTTCACAATATCCACTTGAAATTGTTCACACGCCAGATCAGGATAAAACCGATTTAGAAAAAGCTTTTGATTATTTAGTTAAAAGAAAAATTCCAGCCGTAAATGTAGTTTGGGCAACCGGAAGACGTGCAGATCACACAATTACCAGCTTAACGAATATTGTTCGTTACAGAGATTTACTTAAAATTGTAATTCTCGACGATCATTCCAAAATCTTTTTGCTTCCAACAAAATTCGAAAAATGGTATACTGCTAAAACACCAATTTCTTTGATTCCAATTGGTGTTGTAAACGGCATTTATTCTACAAATTTAGAATATCCTCTGCAAAATGACACTTTAACAATGGGTTACAGAACCGGAAGCAGTAATTCTGTTGCAAAAGACGGTTTGGTAACTATTAATCACACAAACGGTGATTTGTTATTAATGGAATGTTTTGATTAATAATGTTATTCTAAAGTCGAAGAGTTAGAAGCTAATCCTGCTGTCCGCTATATCTTTTGCGGCGAACCCCGCCACAAAAGGATGCCGCTTCCATCAGGGCTAGGACAATCGGTTTCATAATAAATCTTTCTTCAAAAAAGGAATGTGTACCTTTGCATCGAAATAAATCAAAATGAAAGCAGAAAACAATTCCCAAAAAGACAATTTACATCCAAGAAATCTTCATCGTTCCAGATATGATTTTGAACTTCTAATTTCAAATTGTCCCGAATTAAAAGCTTTTATTTCCATCAATAAATACGGAATTGAAACTGTTGATTTCGCTAATCCAAATGCGGTAAAAACTTTAAATAAAGCTTTATTGCAAACGTACTACGACATTCAAAACTGGGATATTCCTAAAAATTATCTTTGTCCGCCAATTCCCGGCCGCGCCGATTACATTCATTATATCGCTGATTTATTAGCCGAAACAAACAACAATCAAATTCCGGAAGGAAATTCTGTTTTAGGATTAGATATCGGATCGGGCTCAAATTTAATCTATCCGATATTAGGGCATTCTATTTACAACTGGAGTTTTGTTGCCACTGATATTGACAAAAAAGCAATCGAAAACTGCAGTAAAATTATCGAAGCTAATCCAAAATTAATTGACGCAATCAGTTTACAACAACAGACAGAATCCCGATTTATCTTTAAAAATATTATAATTCCCGAAGACCGATTTACATTCACCATGTGTAATCCGCCTTTTCACGCATCGGCAGAAGAAGCCAATAAAAGCACTTCCAGAAAAGTTTCAAATTTGAATCCAAAGGAAAAAAGAAACACAAATCCAGTTTTAAACTTCGGAGGACAAAACGCAGAATTGTGGTGCAGCGGCGGCGAAATTGGTTTTGTAACACAAATGATTTACGAAAGCGCAAAATATGCTTCGCAAGTTTTATGGTTCACTACTTTAGTTTCTAAAAAAGAAAATCTTTCTTCTATTTACAAAACTTTGAAAAAGGTAAATGCTGTTGAATTCAAAACAATTGAAATGTCGCAAGGACAGAAAAATAGTCGTATTGTAGCTTGGAGTTTTTTGAATAATGCAGAACAAAAGTCTTGGAAACTAGATAATCACAAAAATTCATCTGAAAACTATTCACAAGAATATAAGGACGATTTAGAAGCTGCAGAAGAAAATATCAAAAAAGGTAACTTTCATTCACATAATGAAATGAAAGGCAAAATTGAACAATGGAAAAAGAAGTAATTTGGAAATGCATTGCTTACAATTTAAAATTTTAGACCAACAAAAAAACACCCTATATTACTGATTTTCAACTAAACTCTTGATTATATAATTTGGTTTTGCTAAATTTAGTAAACTATTTAAAATCAAGGTTATGGCAGAATACATAGGTTATCTCGCTTCCTTTTTTATTGTTGGAGGATTTTTGCTAAAAGATCTTAAAACAATTCGACTCATAAATTTATTCGGCTGTATATGTTTTGTAGTTTACGGAATCTTTTTAAAAGATTACAGGGATTTTAGCCAATGGCTTTTACCGATTATTATTCCAAATGCGATTTTATCATTTGTTCAAATCTATCATCTGACAGCTAAAAAAGTATAACAAGATTGTAATTATGATATTTTAAAACAAAATTCTGATACAATTCCTGTTTTCTATAATCGTAACTTTAAGTTCAAATTGAACTTATAACCATGTCAAAATTATACTCCAGATTAGCAATTCTCTTATTTTTAGTAACAAGCTGCGCTTCAACCAAAAAGGCAAAATTTGAGGATTATGTTTTTAAAACCAAAAGCGAAGAACAAAAATATGAAACCGCTTATAACAAGGCTTTAAAGCTTTGGGATATTCCGTATACCGAAGAAAATGTAAAAACAAGTTTTGGAACTGCGCATGTGATCATCGCCGGACCAAAAAACGGAAAAGATTTAGTTTTACTCCACGGAATGGATGCCAGTTCAACGATGTGGTATCCTAACATTAAATCTTTGGCTAAAAATCACCGCATTTATGCTATCGACTTTTTGATGGAACCCAATAAATCCAATTTAACCGCAAAACCACTTTCCTCAGAAGAAATTGTCGTTTGGTACAACGAAATTTTCGATCATTTTAAATTAAAGAAATTCGACATCATTGGTGCTTCTCGCGGTGGTTGGATTGCAACATTATTGGCAACGCAAAAAAACAATTCTATAGATAAAATTGTACTGTTAAGTCCGGCGCAGACTTTTAAATTCATTGACAAGCCCAGAAAAACATCATCGGCTTTAATGTTAAAACTTTTTCCTAGTGAAAAGAAATTCAGCAAAACATTAAAAGCATTTTCTACACATCCAGAAAAAATTAGTCCTATCTATAACAGGCAATTTTATTTGGCTAATAAATACGCCAAATCAAATTCCAGTATGTTAAAAATGACGCCATTTTCAGATAAAGAATTAGAATCAATCAATAATCCTGTTTTGGTTTTAATTGGCGACAAAGATGTTATTAATTCTGAAGAAAGTTTAGAGCGTGCAAAAAAACACTTAGCCAACAGTAAAACAAAAATCATAAAAGATGCCGGGCATTTTTTGACCATTGATCAGCCAAAAATTATTAATGATGCTGTTATTAATTTTTTAGAATAAGATTATTTGCCACGAATTTCCACGAATTGATTTTGCATAATCCAATTAAATAAATTGGTAAAAATTCGTGAAATTCGTGGCGAACTTGTATCATAAAATGTAGTCCCTACGGGACAATTTGTACGGATGAATGTTTATTTTTCTACCGATATTTAATCTCTACGAGATATGTTTTAATGACAATTATTTGTTGGGAAAATTATCAATTTGGTTTAAAAATTTCAGTTGTTTCTTAAAATTAATTCGAAAAAATCATCTCGTAGAGATTAAATATCGGTAGAAAAATGGTTGTCAAATTTTAAAATTGTCCCGTAGGGACTACACAAATCATTTTTTTTTACCCTTTTAAATAGCATTCAAACTTTGTATCTTTACAAAACCAACTTTTCATCAGTAACAAATGAATTTCCAAGTATCTTCAGAATATAGTCCAAAAGGAGACCAGCCGCAAGCCATACAAAAACTCGCACAAGGTGTAGTTGATGGAGAAAAATATCAAACATTATTAGGAGTTACGGGATCTGGTAAAACATTTACAGTAGCCAATGTTATTCAGGAAGTACAGCGTCCTACCATAGTTTTGGCACACAACAAAACTTTGGCCGCACAGCTATATTCAGAATTCAAACAATTTTTCCCGAATAATGCGGTTGAATATTTCGTTTCTTACTACGACTATTATCAGCCGGAAGCTTTTATGCCCGTAACAGGCGTTTTTATTGAAAAAGATTTATCTATAAATGAAGAGCTTGAAAAGATGCGTTTAAGCACCACTTCTTCCCTGCTTTCGGGGCGACGTGATGTTTTAGTTGTTGCCTCAGTTTCGTGTTTATACGGTATTGGAAACCCTGTTGAATTTAAAAAGAACGTAATTGAAATCAGCAGAGATCAGGTTATTTCGAGAACTAAATTACTGCACAGTCTTGTACAAAGTTTGTATGCCAGAACTGAAGCCGATTTTAATCCGGGAACTTTTAGGATTAAAGGCGATACGGTCGAAATTTATCCAAGTTATGCTGATGACGCTTACAGAGTTCATTTTTTTGGAGATGAAATTGAAGAAATAGAATCTTTTGATGCAAAAACTTCTCAGGTTATTGAGAAATTTAAAAGACTGACGATTTACCCAGCCAATATGTTTGTGACTTCGCCAGAAGTCCTTCAAGGCGCAATTTGGGAAATACAGCAGGATTTAGTCAAACAAGTAGATTATTTTAAAGAAATAGGTAAACATTTAGAAGCCAAACGATTAGAAGAAAGAACTAATTTCGATTTAGAAATGATTCGCGAATTGGGTTATTGCTCCGGAATTGAAAATTATTCCCGTTATCTTGACGGACGACAAGCCGGAACAAGACCTTTCTGCTTATTGGATTATTTCCCAAGTGATTTTTTAATGGTTGTTGACGAAAGCCACGTTACCGTTTCGCAGGTTCACGCTATGTACGGAGGCGACCGCAGCCGAAAAGAAAATCTGGTTGAATACGGTTTCCGTTTACCGGCCGCAATGGACAACAGACCTTTAAAATTTGAGGAGTTTGAAGCTTTACAAAATCAGGTGATTTATGTGTCGGCAACTCCGGCTGATTATGAATTACAGAAATCTGATGGTATTTATGTGGAACAGATTATTCGTCCAACAGGATTATTAGATCCTGTTATTGAAGTGCGCCCAAGTTTAAATCAAATTGACGATTTGATTGAAGAAATTCAGGTGCGCTGCGAATTAGACGAAAGAGTTTTGGTGACAACTTTGACTAAAAGAATGGCCGAAGAATTAGCCAAATACTTAACTAAAGTAAGCATTCGATGCCGTTACATTCATTCTGAAGTGGATACTTTAGAGCGTATCGAAATCATGCAAGATTTACGAAAAGGTATTTTTGATGTTTTAATTGGTGTAAACTTACTTCGTGAAGGTTTAGATTTACCCGAAGTTTCGCTTGTAGCAATTCTGGATGCTGATAAAGAAGGTTTTTTAAGAAATCATCGTTCTTTAACTCAAACAATTGGTCGTGCGGCGAGAAACTTAAATGGTAAAGCCATTATGTACGCCGATAAAATTACGGCGAGTATGCAAAGAACAATTGACGAAACCAATTATAGAAGAACAAAACAGATCAATTTTAATGTCGAAAATAATATAACGCCACAGGCATTAAACAAAAAAATAGAAAGTGCTTTTACCAAAAATCCTTTGGTAGAATACGAACTAGGTCATACTTTATCAGTTGCTGCAGAACCAGAAACGGCGTATATGTCTAAAGCTGATCTTGAAAAAATGATTCGCGAGAAACGAAAATCAATGGAAAAAGCAGCAAAGGAATTAGATTTTATGCAGGCCGCCAAACTGCGTGACGATATCAAAAAATTACAGGAACAATTACCTTAATTGTGTTGTTCCTGAAAAACTCTTAATAAAACTTTAGGCTCTATCATTGCATTTGGAGCCTTTTTCATTAAATCTAAAATGCGTTTTACTGCACTTGGGTTTAATCCCATTTCAATTGCAATCTGCTGAATTCCTATTGCCTCTTTTTCATGTAAAATTCCATCGCAGTGCATAATCAAAGCCAATCTGTAAAACTGCTGAATGCGTTGAAATTCTGATTTTATAACTACAGGTTTTATTTCCTGATGAAATAAATCATGAAAAACATTCAAATCAATCTTTAATTCCTGAGCAACATGCCATATAAAATCATACTCTCTTTTATGCAATTGCCCGTCAACAGTAGAAAAGGCGATCAATTCTAAAAGTAAACTTTTCTTTTGTGCTTCGGTATTCATCAATTTGTTATTTTTAGCTAAAATATTGCTTTTAAATTAAAAATACAAAATCTAATGATGAGGGGATTTTTTATATTTATATTTCTTTGGATGATTTCCGGAAATGCACAAAGTACGGCTTCAAAAAACGTATCAACATTTACGATTGAAGCACCTCAGCTAAAAACTACTAAAAAAATCTGGATTTATCTTCCTGAAAATTATTCGGCTTCAGCCAAAAAATACAGCGTGATTTATATGCACGACGCTCAGAACTTATTTGATGCTAAAACCTCTTACGTAGGCGAATGGAATGTCGACGAGAAATTAGACAGTTTAAAAGCGCAGGTAATTGTTGTTGGAATTGAACACGGAAATGAAAAACGTATAGAAGAATTAACTCCTTTTAAAAACGAAAAATACGGCGGAGGAAATGCTGATAATTATTTAGAATTTATCGTAAAAACATTAAAACCGTATATTGATAAAAACTACAGAACCAAAACAAAACCTAAGAATACAATCATTTTTGGAAGTTCACTGGGCGGTTTGGTTTCTTATTATGGAGCTTTAAAATATCCTGAAGTATTTGGCAAAGCCGGCGTTTTTTCACCTTCATTTTGGTACACAAACGACATTTTCACTTTTACTGAAAAGATACCCAAAATTAAAACCAAATTTTACTTTTTATGCGGCGATAAAGAAGATGAAAATATGGTGAAAGACATGACCAAAATGGAAAAGTTATTGGATACAAAGCGTTGTTACTGTCTTCATCTTACGAAATCTAAAGTGGTAAAAGGCGGTGAACATAATGAAAAATTATGGAGGGACGGTTTTGTAAAAGCAGTTCTTTGGCTTAATTATTGAGAGAAAACATAAAAAAAATAGTACAAAAATCATGAAACTAATTTTAAGAGAATATAACCTAAAACTAAAACACACTTTCACGATTTCAAGAGAATCTATTGATTTTCAGCCTTCTTTAATTGTTGAATTGCAAAGTGATGGTTTTTCTGGTTTTGGAGAAGCAACTTCAAATCCGTATTACAAAACAACAGTTCCAATGATGATCCAGGATTTAGAAAAAATCAGAAGCATTATTGAAAATACAGAAAATGAGACTCCAGATGCATTTTGGACAAAAATTCATCCGTTTTTAAAAGAGGATATGTTTGCACTTTGCGCTTTAGATTTGGCTTATAATGATTTGTACGCCCGTAAAAAAGGCAAAAAGTTATACGAATTATGGAATTATACAACCGAAAGAAATCCGCTTACGGATTATACAATCGGAATTGCTTCTATTGAAAAAATGGTTTCAAAAATGCAGGAACTTCCCTGGCCTATTTATAAAATTAAATTAGGTACCAAAGAAGATATTGAAATCGTAAAAGAACTTAGAAAACATACCAATGCTATTTTTAGAATCGATGCCAATTGCGGCTGGGGCGTTGAGGAAACCATTAACAATGCCATTGAATTAAAAAAACTAGGTGTTGAATTTCTCGAACAACCTATGAAAGCAGATAATTGGGAAGCCCACAAAGAAGTTTTTAAACATTCTGTTCTTCCAATTATTGCCGATGAAAGCTGTATTATTGAAGAAGATGTTGCCAAATGCCACAATCATTTTCACGGAGTAAATGTAAAATTGGTAAAATGCGGTGGATTAACTCCCGGCAAAAGAATGATTGAAGAAGCTAAAAAATTAGGACTAAAAACAATGGTGGGCTGCATGACGGAATCAACAGTTGGAATTTCTGCGATTGCTCATTTATTACCTCAGCTTGATTATGTTGATATGGATGGCGCGTTACTTTTAGCACAAGATATTGCAACCGGAGTAACCATTAAAAATGGCGCTGTGAGTTATTCTGATCTTAACGGAACCGGAGTTACACTTCTATAAAAATGATAGTAGAAAAATTTCCCGACCGTATTATTGAAATTGACCAAGAACAGTATTTGTATTTTGGCGGAACTGCTTATTTAGGATTGCCAACAAACAAAGGTTTTCAGGATTTGGTAATTAAGAACATTCTTAATTGGGGAACTACTTACGGAAGTTCCAGAACAGCCAATATCAAATTAAAAGCATACGATGAAGGAGAAAAGTTTCTGGCTTCTCATATAGATTCAGATAGTACTGTTACGGTTTCTTCAGGAATGCTGGCTGGAAAACTGGTTATAGATTTAATGAAAAAGCAGACAGATTGTTTTTTTCATTTTAATGATACACACAACGCAATCAGCATTGAAAATAGTCTTCCATTATTTGTTAATGACAAATTAAATGATCGTTTATTAGATTCAAAACGGGAGAAAATAACGATTCTTACTGACGGTGTTCCTACTTTTGAAACTAAGCCTGCTGATTTATCCTTTTTAAAACAAATTCCAAATCATAAAGAAGTTACTTTAATTTTGGATGAATCGCATTCTTTTGGGATTTTAGGCAAAAATGGTTCTGGAATTTATTCATCAATTCAATATCCAGTTAAAAGAAAAATCATGGTTTCATCTCTGGGAAAAGCTTTCGGTTTAACTGGAGGGGTTATTGCCGGCGATTTTGGATTTATAAATGAAATAAAAGAAATGGAAACTTTTACAAGTGCCGCGGGAATGAACCCTGCTTTTGTACAAACTCTTTCTGATGCTGCAGAAATTTATACTTGGCAGCACATCAAACTGCTGGATAATTTAAAGTATATAGATTCAATTTTAATCAAAAACAACAATATTAAGTTTGATAAAAACTATCCTTTGATTTATCTTTTATCAAAAGAATTAGTTGAAAAATTAAAAAACGAAAAGATTATTATTGCCAGCTTTAAATACACTAAAAATGCTGAACCGCTAAATCGAATTGTAATTACAGCAAATCATCTCAAAGAAGATTTAGATAAACTTGCTGCGGTTTTAAATTCTTAATATTATTAAAGTTGCCACAAATTACACTAATTTGCACGAATTAATTTTTATGTTTTTGCCACAGATTAAAAAGATTATCAGGATTTATAAATTGCTTAAAAAATCATTAAAATCTTTTTAATCTGTGGCAAGAAAATTCGCGTAATTCGTGGCAAAAAAAATAAATAGTCCGAATTGTTTTTAAACCGTACCTTTGCAAAAAATAAACGATGACAAATAACGATATACTTAAAAAACTTCGCGTGGCTTTGATGCTCCGTGATGACCAAATAGTTGAGATTTTAGAATTAGTAGATTTTAGAATTTCAAAATCAGAATTGGGTGCTTTTTTCAGAGCTGAAGATCATCCTAATTATATGGAATGCGGCGATCAGGTTTTAAGAAACTTCTTAAACGGATTGGTTATTCATTTAAGAGGAACGAAAGAAAATCCTAAAAACCCAACGGATGTTTTAGCAAAACATAAAGCAGAAATTCCGAAGAAAGAAACTTCTAAAGAAAGACCTGAGTTTAAAGCTGCTCCAAAAGATTCTGAAAGAGCAAGAGGCGATCAAAGTCCATCAAAGTCAGGTTCAGCAGCGGGAAAACCTAAGAAGAAAGCATTCCCAAAAGGAAATGGAAAAACATCTGTTGTAGAAAAAGTCGTTTACAAAAACGGTAAGAATAAGAAATAATCAATATTGAGATATCATTATTTCATAAAATCCCTTCAATATTCGAAGGGATTTTTTTATTACATATCATTTTATTGTAGAGACGCACAGCAGTGCGTCTACGTCTAGTGAATCCATAATGAAAAATACTTTGCGTAGACGCACTGCTGTGCGTCTCTACGATATACTTTGTCTTAAAAAATATTCTCAACGGAATGTTTTTGGCATAATTGCAAAAAAAACCTCCGAATATCTAAGGGATCTTTTATTACACATCATTGATCGTAGAGACGCACAGCAGTGCGTCTACATCTCGGAAATCCACAATGTTAAATACGTTGTGTAGACGCACTGCTGTGCGTCTCTACGATATACTTTGTCTTAAAAAATATTCTCAAAAGGAATGTTTTTGGCATAATTTCAAAAAAAAATCCCTCCGAATATCGAAGGGATTTTCTATATAATTTGATTTCTTATTTAATTAAGAAAGAGCAGCTTTAACTTGGTCAGCAGCTTCTTGGAACTGAACAGCTGATAAAATTGGCATACCAGAATTGTCAATTAATTCTTTTGCAATTTCAGCATTTGTTCCTTGTAAACGAACGATGATTGGCACTTTAATAGCGTCACCCATGTTTTTGTAAGCATCAACAACACCTTGAGCAACACGGTCACAACGAACGATTCCTCCAAAGATGTTAATTAAAATAGCTTTTACGTTTGGATCTTTCAAGATAATTCTGAAAGCTGTTTCAACACGTTTTGCATCAGCAGTTCCTCCTACGTCAAGGAAGTTAGCAGGCTCAAAACCAGCATATTTAATTAAATCCATAGTTGCCATTGCAAGACCAGCTCCGTTTACCATACATCCTACAGTACCGTCAAGATCTACATAGTTCAAACCTACTTCTTTAGCTTCAACTTCGATTGGATTCTCCTCACGGATATCTCTCATTTCAGCATATTTAGCTTGTCTGTATAAAGCGTTATCGTCGATATTTACTTTAGCATCCACAGCTAAGATTTTGTTATCAGATGTTTTTAAAACCGGGTTGATTTCAAACATAGAAGCATCAGAACCAATGTAAGCATTGTATAATGCGTCGATGAATTTCACCATTTCTTTAAAAGCATTTCCAGAAAGACCTAAATTAAAGGCAATTCTTCTTGCTTGAAAACCTTGTAATCCAACAGAAGGATCGATTTCTTCAGTAAAGATTAAGTGAGGAGTATGCTCAGCAACTTCTTCGATATCCATTCCACCTTCAGTAGAATACATGATCATGTTGCGTCCTGTACCTCTATTCAATAAAACAGAAACATAAAACTCAGAAGTTTCACTTTCACCAGGATAGTAAACATCTTCAGCAACTAAAATTTTGTTTACTTTTTTACCTTCAGGCGGAGTCTGAGGTGTGATCAATTGCATTCCGATGATTTGTTCTGCTAACTCTTCAACTTGCTGTAAGTTTTTTGCCAGCTTAACTCCACCACCTTTTCCACGACCACCTGCGTGAATTTGTGCTTTTATTACATGCCATCCTGTACCAGTTTCGGCAGTTAATTGTTTTGCAGCAGCTACAGCTTCAACCGCATTATTAGCCACAATTCCGCGTTGAGTGCGTACTCCGTAACTTGCTAAAATTTCTTTTCCTTGATATTCGTGTATGTTCATAATATAGAATTTGTCTGGTTCTGAATTTAGTTCAGAATAAAAGTCGGACAAAAGTAACAAAATACAACTTAATAGTAAAATCTTTTTCTATTAAAAAATGACACTTATAGGTATTAAACGTTTATTCTTTTTCAATGCAAAGAAATAGTTAACGAAACGATTTGTTAATATTAACTCAAAACCACTAAAACGTTTGATATTTAACAAAAACTTCACCGTATTTATTAGCCTTGAGGCGATTTTTCTTAATATATTTTAATTCGGATTATCATTTTATCATTTCGCAATGGTTAATATAATAATATTATCAATTAAGAAGCCTTTTTCTAATATTACAACAAAAATGTAAGCTAAAGCATAATTTCACTACATTATGTTTAACGAAATCTTTATTTTTGTAGAAAAAATATCAAGAATGAAAGTTAAAGAACAAGGGCTTTATCTGCCTGAATTTGAACACGACAATTGTGGTGCAGGATTTATTTGTAATTTGAATGGTATTAAATCAAATGATATTATTCATAAAGCATTAGACATCTTAATTAAATTGGAACATCGTGGTGCCGTTAGTTCTGATGGAAGAACTGGAGACGGAGCGGGAATCTTATTTGATATCCCTCATGATTTTTTTAAGAAGGTTTGTGACTTTGAAATCCCGGAAACACGTGAGTATGCAGTAGGAATGGTTTTTTTACCAAAAAGCAAAAACCAGGTATCTTTTTGTATCAATGCATTTGAGGCAACTATTAAAGATCAAAATTTAAAGATCTTAGGTTGGAGAGATGTACCTGTTGACGTTGAGAATTTAGGGCAGATCGCCGCAGAAAAAGAACCAACAATTAAACAAGTTTTCGTTTCTAAAAACGGACAAGATTTAACTGAACAAGAATTTAATGCAAAACTTTTTGCAGCTAGAAAAATTGCTGAACATGCCGTAAGAGGATCAAAAACTTCTGAAAGCCACATGTTTTATTTTACTAGTTTATCGACAACTACTATAATATATAAAGGTCTATTGATGCCGGAAGACATCAGCCGTTATTATATAGATTTGAAAGATCCGGACTTGGTGACTCGTTTAGCGCTTGTACACCAGCGTTTCTCTACAAATACATTCCCATCATGGGATTTAGCTCAACCGTTTAGATACATGTGTCATAATGGTGAGATCAACACACTTCGTGGAAACGTAAGCCGTATGCGTGCTCGTGAAGAGCTTATGCAAAGCAAAGTTTTTGGCGATGATATCAAAAAATTATTCCCAATTATCTTAGAAGGAAAATCAGATTCTGCTTCTATGGATATGGTGGTTGAACTTTTATTAATGACAGGTCGTTCGTTGCCAGAAGCAATGATGATGGTTGTTCCTGAAGCTTGGGAAAAACACCAGACAATGTCTCCTGAAAAAAGAGCATTCTACGAGTTTAACGCTTGTATTATGGAGCCTTGGGATGGTCCAGCTTCTATTCCGTTTACAGATGGTAACGTAATTGGAGCTTTACTAGACAGAAACGGATTGCGTCCTTCTCGTTACACCTTAACACATAGTGGTTTCGTAATCATGTCATCAGAAATTGGTGTATTAGATATCGATCCTGAAGATGTAATTCAGCACGGACGTTTAGAGCCAGGAAAAATGTTCCTGGTTGATATGAACGAAGGCCGTATTATTGAAGACGAAGAAGTTAAAAAAGCAATTGTTACAAAACGTCCGTACCAGGAATGGTTGGACGCTAACTTATTGCCTTTAGCAAAAGTTCCTTATACGAATAATCCAACTCCGGTTGAGAAATTAGATTTCCAGACAAGACAGCGTTTATTTGGTTATACAATTGAAGATTTAAAAACAATCATCAACCCAATGGGAGGACAAGGAGCTGAAGCAATCAGTTCTATGGGTAACGATACGCCTTTGGCAGTATTGTCAGAGCAGCCTCAATTGTTGTACAACTATTTCAAACAATTATTTGCTCAGGTTACCAATCCGCCTTTGGATGGTATTCGTGAAGAAATCATTACAGATATTAGTTTAGCTGTTGGAGGAGATTTCAATATTTTTGAAATTGAATCTAAACAGTGTAAAAAATTAAAAATCCAAAATCCGGTTATCTCTAACGAGGATTTGGATAAAATTAGAAACATTGATCACGTAGATTTCAAATCGGCTACAATTTCTACTTTATATAAAATAGAAAAAGGAGTTAACGGTTTAGAGCGTGCACTTGAAAAATGTGTTCAGGCAACTTTCAAAGCTGTAAACGAAGGATGTAATATTATCATTCTTTCTGATAGAGGCGTAAGTGAAGAATTAGCTCCAATTCCTATGTTATTGGCTTGTTCTTACATTCACCACTCTTTGAATATTTTACAGGTTCGTTCTAAATTCGGAATCATCATTGAATCTGCAGAACCTCGTGAACCACATCATTTTGCATTATTGTTCGGATACGGTGCAAGTGCCATCAATCCTTACATGGTAAACGAAATCATTCACGATCAGGTAGCTCAAGGTTTCATTACCGGAGTAAAAGCTGATTATGCTGTTGTAAACTACAACAAAGCGATTGCAAAAGGTATCGTTAAAATCATGAACAAAATTGGTATCTCTACATTACATTCATACAGAGCTGCTCAGATTTTCGAGATTTTAGGTTTAAACAAAACATTTACTTCTAAATACTTCCCTTACACGCCATCAAGAATTGAAGGAATTGGTTTAATGGAAGTGGAAAAAGAAGTTAAAAAACGTTTCCAAAAAGCTTTCCCTAATTCAAAAGTGGCAAGTTTGCTTTCTCTTGAAATTGGAGGTATTTACAGATGGAGACGCGGTGGTGAAAAACACATGTTTAACCCAACTACTATTTCTAAATTACAACAAGCGGTTCGTTTAAACAGCCCTGAAAGTTATAAAGAATACTCAAATGCCGTTAACGAGCAGAGCTCAAACTTAATGACTATTAGAGGTTTATTTGAATTCAACAATTTGGATCCAATTTCTATTGATGAAGTAGAACCTTGGACAGAAATTGTAAAAAAATTCAAAACAGGCGCAATGTCTTATGGTTCTATCAGCCAGGAAGCACACGAGAATTTAGCGATTGCAATGAATAGAATTGGCGGAAAAAGTAATTCTGGAGAAGGTGGAGAAGATCCAAAACGTTTCCAGAAAGAAATTAATGGAGATTCCAGAAACAGTGCAATCAAACAAGTTGCTTCGGGACGTTTTGGTGTTTCGATCAACTATTTGACAAACGCTAAAGAAATCCAGATTAAAATGGCTCAGGGAGCGAAACCTGGTGAAGGTGGACAATTACCTGGAGAAAAAGTGGTGCCGTGGATTGCTGAAACCAGAAACTCTACGCCTTATGTAGGTTTGATTTCACCTCCTCCTCACCACGATATTTACTCAATTGAGGATTTATCTCAGTTGATTTACGATTTGAAAAATGCAAACCGTGAAGCGCGTGTAAACGTAAAATTAGTTTCTGAAGTTGGAGTTGGAACCATCGCTGCCGGTGTTGCCAAAGCTAAAGCTGACGTTATCTTAATTTCAGGTTATGACGGAGGAACTGGTGCTGCACCATTAACATCTTTACAACACACAGGTATTCCGTGGGAACTTGGTTTAGCTGAAGCACAGCAGACTTTGATCTTAAACGATTTAAGAAGCCGTGTAGTTTTAGAGTGTGACGGACAGTTAAAAACAGGTCGTGACGTTGCTATCGCAGCTTTATTAGGAGCTGAGGAATTTGGTTTTGCAACTGCACCGCTTGTAGCTTCTGGATGTATCATGATGAGAGCTTGTCACTTAAATACTTGCCCTGTTGGTATTGCAACTCAGGATCCTGAATTGAGAAAAAATTTCAAAGGAACTCCAGAGCACGTAATCAACTTTATGTATTTTATTGCTGAAGAGTTAAGAGAAATCATGGCGCAGTTAGGTTTCAGAACTTTAAAAGAAATGGTTGGTCAGTCACAAAAATTAAATGTGAACAAAGCGATCAAACATTACAAAGCAAATGGTTTAGATTTATCACCAATTCTATACAAACCGGAAAAAGCGAAAACACAGCCAAATCACAATACAACACAACAAGATCACCAACTTGAAAACGTATTAGATTTTGACATCATTAAAGAAGCGATTCCGTCTATTTATAGAAAAGAAAAAACAAGAGTAACATTTAAAATTAAAAATACAGACCGTTCTGTAGGTGCGATTTTGAGTAACGAAATCTCAAAAATTTATGGCGCACAAGGATTACCTGATGACACTATTTTAGTTGATTTTGAAGGTTCTGCCGGACAAAGTTTTGGTGCTTTTGCAACAAACGGATTGTCATTTAAAATTCACGGAAACTGTAATGATTATTTAGGAAAAGGTCTTTCTGGAGGAAAACTAATTGTAAAAGTCCCTCCTACTGCAACTTTCAAACCTGAAGAAAATATCATTATTGGAAACGTTGCCCTTTACGGAGCTATTACCGGAGAGGCTTATATTAATGGAATGGCCGGAGAGCGTTTCTGTGTTAGAAATTCTGGAGCAACAGCAGTTGTTGAAGGAATTGGAGATCACGGATGCGAATACATGACCGGTGGTACAGTAGTAGTTTTAGGAAAAACAGGAAGAAACTTCGCAGCTGGTATGAGCGGTGGTGTAGCTTATGTTTACGATCCAAATAAGAAATTCGACTCAACAGTTTGTAACATGGAAATGGTTGCATTCGACCCTATGGAAGAAGAAGATCTTACGAAACTAAGACGATTGATCAAAAATCATTCATTGTACACAAGCAGTCCATTAGCAAAAAGAATTTTAGCAGACTGGGAAAATCAACAAAAGCACTTCGTAAAAGTAATGCCAACTGATTACAAAAAAGCATTACAAAGAATTGCAGAAGAGAAAAAAATAGAAGAATTAATAGCTGGATAAATGATTTTAGAATTCAGATTTTAGATTTTAGATTTATTTACAATGTCTTCCTGAGCGAAGTCGAAGGATGAAATTGGAATTTGGAATTTTAAGAATTGGAATTTTTAAAAATTTACATTTAATTAAAATGTCATGGGTAAAATAGGCGGATTTAAAGAATATAACAGAGCCGACGAAAGTAATTTAGCAGTAGCAGAACGTGTTTCAAACTACAACGAATTTACTATTCCGTTAGCAAAAGATAAAGTAAAAGAACAAGGTTCAAGATGTATGGATTGTGGTATTCCTTTTTGCCACAGTGGTTGTCCGTTAGGAAATTTAATTCCTGACTTCAACGACATGGTGCATCAGGAAGAATGGCAGAGCGCATTAGAGATTTTACAATCGACTAATAACTTTCCGGAATTCACAGGACGCTTATGCCCTGCTCCATGCGAAAAAGCATGTGTATTAGGAATCATTAAAGATCCGGTATCAATCGAAAACATCGAGAAAAACATTGTTGAAATTGGTTTTGCAGAAGGATGGATCAAACCTCAACCTCCAAAAACAAGAACTGGTAAAACAGTTGCCGTTATTGGTTCAGGGCCTGCGGGACTTGCTGCAGCGCAGCAATTAAACAGAGCTGGTCACACGGTTACAGTTTTTGAAAGAGACAATGCAATTGGAGGTTTATTACGTTACGGAATTCCGAATTTCAAATTAGAAAAAGGAATTATCGACAGACGTGTAGCAATCCTTGAAGCTGAAGGAATCACTTTTAAAACTGATGTAAACGTTGGTGTAAACTTTAGCGTAGCAGAATTAAACGCTTTCGATTCTATCGTTTTATGCGGAGGAGCAACAGAAAGAAGAAGTTTGCCAACTAAAGGAATCGAAAGCAAAGGCGTTGTTCAGGCAATGGATTTCCTTACACAACAAACTAAAGTTTTATACGGAGAATCAATTCCGGATCAAATTAAAGCAACTGGTAAAGATGTAATCGTTATTGGTGGTGGAGATACTGGTTCTGACTGTATTGGAACTTCAAACAGACACGGAGCAAAATCGGTAACTAACTTTGAGATTTTACCAAAACCTCCGGTTGGAAGAAGCGAGTCAACTCCTTGGCCTTTCTGGCCATTGCAGTTAAAAACATCTTCTTCTCACGAAGAAGGCTGCGACAGAAACTGGTTAATCAATACTAAAGAATTCATTTCTAATGATAAAGGCGAATTAACTGGATTAAAAACCGTTGAAGTGCAATGGAAAATGACTCCTGGTCAGCGTCCTGAATTAATCGAAAAAGAAGGTTCTGAGAAAATCTGGCCTTGCGATTTAGCTTTATTAGCTCTTGGATTTACTGGTCCTGAGAAAACATTAAGCGAGCAGTTAGGAATCGAAACTGATTTTAGAAGCAATTACAAAGCGCATAATTATCAAACAAACGTTCCTCACATTTTCACTGCGGGTGATATGAGAAGAGGACAATCATTAATCGTGTGGGCTATTTCAGAAGGTCGCGAAGCAGCAAGAGAGGTAGATTTGTTCTTAATGGGCTCTACCAACCTGCCTACTAAAGGAAGAGGAGATCTTCCTAGCTTATAAACTAAACAAAAAACAACACATACTACTAACAAACCCTTGAACTAACTTCAAGGGTTTTGTTTTTTTGCCACAGATTAAAAAGATTAAATGGATTTTTTTTTGCCACGAATTACACGAATTTCCACAAATCTTTATTCTCTTGCCTATTTCAATTTCAAACATAGCCTGTGGTTTCAACCACGGGAAACGTTACGGATTTGACGTAATTATATATTGCGTTCCCGTGGTTGAAACCACGGGCTGTGTTTCTAGCATTTTGCGAAAAATCTACAATTAAAATTTGTGGAAATTCGTGTAATTCGTGGCAAAAAACCTTTGTATCTTTGTATCTCTGCCCCTTTGAACCTCCTACAACGTTACAAAATTGGAAAACAAACAACTTTTTGTTTAAAAACAAACAATTTGTTACAATTTGTTATTTTTCTACAAATAATTTGCAGTTAGTTAAAAGTGTAATAACTTTGCTCAAAATGATTTAAAAAATGCAAGCAAAAGATTTACTGCAGTTAGCAGACCAATTTGGAAGTCCATTATATGTTTATGATGCCGAAAAAATCCAATCTCAGTACAATAGGTTAACTAAAGCTTTCTCTAAGGTAGAAAACTTAAGAGTTAATTACGCCATGAAGGCATTGTCAAACGTTGCGATTCTTCAGTTATTAAAGAACATGGGGTCTGGTTTAGATACTGTATCAATTCAGGAAGTTCAGTTAGGACTTCATGCTGGCTATGAACCCGAAAGAATTTTCTTTACACCAAATGGCGTTTCTCTAGAAGAAATCGAAGAAGTTGCCGCAATGGGTGTACAAATCAATATCGATAATTTATCTATTTTAGAGCAATTCGGAACAAAACATCCTCATATTCCGGTATGTATTCGTATTAATCCACACGTAATGGCGGGCGGAAATGCTAATATTTCTGTTGGACATATCGATAGTAAATTCGGAATCTCTGTACATCAAATTCCGCATATATTGCGAATTGTAGAGAATACGAAAATGAGCATTGTTGGAATTCATATGCACACAGGATCTGATATTTTAGATATCGAAGTATTCTTGTATGCTGCCGAAATTTTATTCGATACTGCAAAACATTTCAAAGATTTACAATTCTTAGATTTCGGAAGCGGATTCAAAGTGCCTTATAAAAAAGATGATATCGAAACAGACATCGAAGAATTAGGTAAAAAATTATCAAAAAGATTCAATTCTTTCTGTGCAGAATATGGCAGAGATTTAACCTTGATTTTCGAACCAGGAAAATTCTTAGTTAGTGAAGCAGGTTTCTTCTTAGCAAAAGTAAACGTAGTAAAACAAACAACATCAACAGTTTTCGCCGGAATCGATAGTGGTTTCAACCACTTAATCCGTCCAATGTTTTACGGATCACAGCATTATATCGAAAACATCTCAAACCCAAAAGGAAAAGAGCGTTTTTACTCTGTTGTAGGATACATTTGCGAAACTGATACTTTTGCCAACAACCGCAGAATCTCTGAAATTACCGAAGGCGATATTCTTGCTTTCAGAAACGCCGGAGCATATTGTTTCTCAATGTCATCCAACTACAATTCAAGATACAAACCAGCCGAAGTTCTATGGATGAACGGACAAGGAATATTGATTCGTGCACACGAAACATTCGAAGATTTACTTAAAAATCAAATTCCGTTACCGCAAGAAGTTGCTGCAACAGTTTAAAATAAAAAAAAAGAGAATATCACCGAAGTCCCGTTTCTTAATTGAGACGGGATTTTTTTATTACATATTTTTATTAATTATTCCATACTGTTTTTTAATATTCTCAAAAATGAGATCTTAGAAAGGTCATTACATAAGGATCTAAAAATCTAATATTTATAGAAAACATAATTTTAATTTTACAAGAAAAATATTATTTTTGAAACGACAATTTTGTAAAATAAAACTTAAATAAATTCTATGAAACAAATCTACTTATTCTATTTATTTCTTATTGCAAATGCAGTTTTGGCACAAAATACCTGGAAACCTAAATACACTTTTCAGGATAATTTTTCAACAAGCGAAGTATTTTTCGTAACTACAGAAAAAGGCTTTGTAGGCGGTTTTAGCAATGATGCAAAAGCTTCTCTTTATTATACTGATAACGGAGGAACTACATGGACTGAAATCTTTAAAAAAAACAATGTAAAATTTCAATTAACAAGCCTTTTTTTCATTAATGAAAACCTCGGATGGGCAATTCAGGGTTCTGATCTCTACAAAACCGTAAACAATGGCGGCGTATGGTCAAAAGTAACGATAAACTTTACCCAAAATGGTTCTTTAAAAAAACTATTCTTCAAAGACCAAAACAATGGTATATTAACAACCTCAAAAGGTATACTGGTTACTACAGATGGAGGAGCAACATGGTCATTAGAGCAATTTTTTGACAATAGCAATAATCTGTTAGTATTTGGCAATTATAGCATTGACCGTGCTACAGGTAAAGGATACGCTATTGTAAATGATAAATTCATTTATGAAACAGCAGATTACGGAATAAACTGGACTCAGGTATTTACGATGCCAGCAACAGCGATTACTCCAAAAGCATATAAGTTCACTAAAATTGACTACAGAGGTGTAGCTGTCGGAGACTATTTATACAATATTATTGGTACAGATGAATATGACGGAACTACTTTTGTAAAAACAGATGACGTCTGGCAGAAAGTACCAAATAACTTCCTTCGCTTTAATCCGGCTGCTTCATTTTCAAATGATTTATTCTTTGGTTATACCGAAGGTAAAATATATAATGCTGTAACAAAAGAGGTTTCTTATACCCTTCCCAGCGGTTTTATTGCAGATTTTAGTTTTATCGATAATATTGGCTACGCTATTGGTGTACAGTCAATTTATAAATACGATGCAAGTGTTTTATCAACAGAAAAATTCGACTACAATAAAAACTTAATTATCAGAAATACGGATAACAAAACAATAGTTTTTAATACAACAATTTCAGAACCGGTTTCTTATTCTATTTATGACATTTCAGGAAAATTAATTTCAAAAGAAAACAATATACTTCTGGATAATAAAACTGTAAATTTCAAAAATACCGGAGTTTATCTTGTAAAAATAACTCACAACCAAAATGTTGTAAGTCGAAAAGTTTTGATAAAATAATCTATTCTTATTACGGATAATAATACCAAATCCTGTTTCTTAATTGAAGCAGGATTTTTTATTGCAGATTTTAGAGTTCAGATTTTTAGATTTATAAACGCCTGTCAGGCTGAACGAAGTCGAAGCCTACACAAAGTAACCGCCATGTTTGTCATTTCGACGAAGGAGAAATCTCCGCAAGTAACTCTACAAAGCAGATAAAACATAAAGAAAGAAAATTCTTAAAATTATTTTTATCTTTAGCAAAAAAAAATGCATTTACAAGACGGTTATCATACTTATTACCTCTACATAATAACAAACAAATCAAAAACCGTTTTCTACACTGGAGTTACAAATAATTTGAGAATTCGTTTAAGTCAACATACACATAATAGTATAAACGGAAACAAAACCTTTACATCAAAATATAATGTTACATTCTTATTATATTACGAAAAACTCACTTGGATTCAAGAAGCAATTGCTCGTGAAAAAGAAGTAAAAGACTGGCGCAGGGAAAAGAAAATTGATTTGATAAAAACTATTAATCCAAATCTCGATTTTTTGAATTATTTATTTACATGATTTTATAAGTAAATCTCTGCATAGGATTTCCATGCTTTGTAGAGTTACTTGCGAAGATTTCTCCTTCGTCGAAATGACATACTTTGTGGTTAAACCTTTAACAAATTTCTATGCAATCTTGTTAATAATTAATGCTTAAAATAGAAATTCAATAGTTTTTATTATCACCCAAAAACATAATGATGTTTATTGATTATAAAAAGTAAAAGTATGTTCTTTGTATAATCTTGAAATGAATCAATTATGAAGAAAAAACTTTTTATTCTTATCTCTATTTTGGCAATAAGTTGCAGCAATGATAAAACTGATACTCAAACTGACAAAACTTCTATAAATTTAATCACAGGAATTAATCTTAGAGAAACCTCTGACGAGTCAGAGTTACAATTACAATTCGGGAACCCCAATATTTTAACAAATAACAAGTTTTTAATTTATCCTAATCCCGCAAGTGAATCAATTTACATTTTAGCACAAGAAAATGTTACAGATGTATGGTTGGTATCAGCAAATCCGGAAAAAATTTATCAAGATGTAAACTTCAACAACATTTTGAATACAAATTTATACAGCGAACAATCAATTATTTCGCATTCAAATTTTTCTCTTAACAAACAATCTTCAAAGAATTTTAGCGTGAATGTCAGTACTCTTGCAAAAGGATACTACAAAGTATTCGTTAAAATGGGAGGAATAATTTATTGGGATAATCTATATAAATATGAAAATGGAGGCGATAACGAAGAACAATTTAACACAATAAATAATTTTTGGAAATAAATTACTTCTGCAAGCCAGAGGGAAAAAACAAATAGTATAATTTTACTTTTAAATATTCATTTTCACTTATAAAAATTTATGGGAATATTTGACTTCTTAAAAACAAAAAAAGTAAATGACGAAACATTCAATTCATCACAATTCCAAAATGAAATTTTAGCTTTTGCTTTATGGAAATTCAATGAAACGAATGATTATTATAAAGTTGAAAAAGAATTATGGGGAATACAAGATTTTGATTTAAGTGAAAAACAGATTAAAATTATTATTGAAAAACTAAAAGTTTTCAATGAGAAAAAGAATTAAATCATCAAAATGTAAATTCAAAATATCAGAAAAAACATATTTTTATTTCATTCAAATAAAGAAAAAATTAAATACCTTTGAATTATGAGCACAGCGACAAAACCAAAACACATTGGCAGAAACATTAGCCGAATCAGAGAACTTAAAGGTATGAAGCAGGAAGCGCTTGCTTATGCAATTGGATTAAGTCAGCAGACTATTTCAAGTATAGAAACAAGCGAAGTTGTTGAAAAAGATAAGCTTGAAAAAATTGCAGAAGCACTTGGAGTCACTGTAGAAGCCATTGAAAATTTTTCAGAAGAAGCAGTTTTCAATTTTTTCAATAATTTTTACGACAATAGTTCCATTAGTGGTGCGCAAGGAATTAATAATTCTTGCACATTCAATCCGCTTGATAAAGTTGTTGAACTTTACGAACGTTTAGTTCAGGCTGAAAAAGACAAAAACGAATATTTAGAAAAATTACTAAAAGGAAAATAATTCCTTAGAAATATAAATCCTGCAAAAGCACAACTATCTTATGATTTTGTGCTTTTTTTGTAAACGAAAAACAAACTAGCAAAAACAAACAAATGAAACCACAAATACGAATCCTTCTTTATTCAATTCTATTCTTTTTATATCTTACAGCAACTTCCCCTTTATTATTGCTGGGCGAAAAATTAAAAACAGATCCTTATTTAACTTTAGGCTGTGGGTTTGCCGTTCTTAATCTTATATATGCGTTTTTAGCTTTAAAATGGAATCCTTTATTAAATATACTCTTTGCTGTTGGGATTGCTGCTTTAGCTTTATTTCTTGCTCTGAAGTTTACAAACTTACATTTACTTTTGAATTACGATCCGTATCAGGTTAAAACGGCAATATTTGCTAATGCTGTGTTTTCAATTATTTTTTGGGAGATTGTTTATCAGGTGAAAATTAGAAGAGGATAAAAAAATATGAAAAACCTACTTTTCTTAATACTCTTTTTATTCTTTTTCCAAACATCTTACTGCGATGTTGTTCCCGAAAACACACATTATTATGGAAAATGCGTCAAAATAATAAACATAGATGAGTTTCCGGATTATTCTTTTATTGGCTATATAAAGCAAGTATCAGGAGACCATTCTACTGAATCGTATATTATAAATTCTAAAGATTGTATTCACAAAGGATATAAATTCAACATGTTTTATATCGTGGCTACCAAGAAAAGTTATCTTTTAAATAAAAATTTAGATACTATTAATTGGCTGGAAGATAAAAATGTTCTAAAAGCTAATATTTCTATCGGCAGTGAAGGCGGATATACCGATAATGACGATCCTATGTCGTTTCTCGAAGAACAGTATAAAATTGTAAAACTTACCAAGACAAGAATTATATTATATAAATGCAAAGAATTATTTGAATATAGTAATGGAGAACCATTTTCGGTAAAAGAATATGCTTATGAAGAACAAAGCAAAAGCGATGTTTATCCTTTTAAAAATGACGACAGAGTAATTGAAATTTATCCAAATAGCAAAGTATTTCATTTTTTACTCGCATTATTGGTTACAATTTTCATCGAAACTCTTGTTTTATTTCTTCTATTTAAAACCAAATACAAGAAACTAAACATAACAAATAAGCTATTGTTAATTACTGGATTCATAACTTCATTTTCAACTTTGCCGTATGTTTGGTTTGTTTTTCCGGCCTTTATAACATCAAGATTTCCTTATATCGCATTTAGCGAATGTTTTGCAATTATTGTCGAATCAGTTATAATTTATAAATTACTAAAAGTAGATTATAAAAAAGCGCTTTTAGTTTCTATAATTTGTAATGTAATTTCATTTTCAATTGGACTGCTTATTAATTGGAATAGTGTTTATGATATTATTCTGAACTTTATAAACTCTTAAATCAATATCAAACTAAAACTATAAAAACTTAACCTAAACCAAAAACCTATGAAAATTACGATTCCCCTATCGGCATTATTTTTATTATTTACGGCAAATGTATTCAGCCAAACACTCACAGATTTAAAACTAAAACCCAAAGAAATTCCCAAAGGCTACACTCCTAACGACGGTCAGATTTGTGTTACTCCTCAGGCTTGTAATTTTTATACCGATATTGAAACCTACAGCAACATTGTTGGAACCGTAAAAAGCAAACAAATTCAGAGTTTTAAAAACAGAGCAGACAGCGGTTCTATCATGTATTTTGAATTTGATCACGTATTTAAAGGCGACCGTTTTCTGCAGGGATTATTATGGGGAAAAGACGGTCAGCCAACAGATGAACATCCTGAAGAATATCTGGCAAAAGGAAAATTTCTAATCATTTGGAGTTTTCATCCCGACAGCCCAATCAAAGAAAAATCTGAAGCCAAAATAGAGGCGATTTTGAATAAGATATAAAACCTAACCTGAGTTATTCTAAATGGGCAATTTTAATTGCTTTAGAGCCCGAAAATAAAAATTTATGATGCCCTAAATTTCGATTATTTTTTATCGGGAATACTTTTACAAAAAATCATTAGATTTACTTTTAAGTATTTAAAAATCAAAATCATGAAACGACATCCATCAATCGACATTGTTCGCGGAATTGTAATGATTATTATGGCTCTTGATCATGTGCGTGATTTGATGCATGTCAATTCGATCACGCAAAGTCCCACCGATTTAGCGACTACTTCACCTGTATTATTTTTTACCCGTTTTATTACACATTTATGCGCACCCACTTTTGTTTTCCTGGCAGGAACTTCGGTTTATCTTTCACTTCAAAATACAAATAATTTTACCGAAACCAGACAGCTTTTATTAAAAAGAGGTCTTTGGCTCATTCTGCTTGAATTTACAATCGTCAATTTTGGATTGTTCTTCGATATTGGTTTTCACACACTATTATTTGAAGTGATAGCTGCAATAGGTTTTGGGTTTATAGCTTTAAGTTTATTACTCAAAATCCATTCTAAAACACTTGGAATAATAGGATTGCTGATTCTCGTTTTTCACAATGTTTTACCGCTTATTCCATTTACAGAAAATTCAGTTATAAAAACTGTTTTAGCACCTTTTTTTAGTCCGGTTGTGTTTCCGTTTTCAGGAAGAGCCTTAATCATGGGATATCCGCCAATTCCTTGGCTCGGAATTATGCTTGTTGGTTTTGCAGCAGGAAAATTCTTTGAATTGGCAGAAGAGAAAAGGAAAAAACTATTCACAAAAATTGGTTTAAGTATTTTAGTCCTATTTACAATAATTCGCTTTATAAATATTTATGGCGACCCCGCTTTATGGACAATACAAAAAAATGCTGTTTTTACATTTTTGTCTTTTATTAATGTGACCAAATATCCGCCTTCGCTCCTATTCTGTTTGATTACTTTGGGCATTACTTTTTTACTTCTTGCTTTTGCAGATCAATTTCACAGCAAAGTTAAAAAGGTGACTTTAGTTTACGGAAAAGTACCTTTATTTTATTTTGTCATTCATTTTTATTTTATTCATATTTTAACCCTAGGCATGCTTATTATACAAGGGTTTGATTGGTCACAATTTGAATTTGCTTCTGGAACTTTCGGAAGACCTAAAGGCGTAGAAAGCGGCTTACCACTTTGGGCTATTTATTTGATTTGGATTTTTGTTGTTGGATTGCTTTACAAACCTAGTCAATCGTTTGGAAAATATAAGGCCGAAAATAATTTTTGGTGGCTGAAATATATTTAAATAATTAATGAAAAAAATAACATCTTAAAGGACTTAAGAACTCAAAAAAACAACGGTAAATACGAATGGGTTCAGCAGGAATAAATCAATTCTCATTATAGATTCTAAAATATTGAAATATGAAAAACACTGTAGAAATTGCCAATCGTTTTAGAGAAACTATTTTAAACGGAACCTGGATTGCCAATACCAATTACAAACACCAGCTCGAAAATTTAGACTGGAAAATTGCTGTAACTCCAGTAAAAAACCTCAATACCATTTCAATTTTGGCACAGCATATTCATTATTACATCAACGGAATAAATAATGTTTTTAAAGGCGGGCCGCTGGATATAAAAGACAAATTTAGTTTTGACTTCCCTCCCATTACTTCGCAGGAAGATTGGCAGACTTTTTTAAATAAATTCTGGAATGCTGCCGAAGAATTTGCTTCTTTTACAGAACAAATGCCCGACGAAAAATTAGATCAGGTTTTTGTAGAGGAAAAATACGGAACCTACAAAAGAAATATCGAAGCCATGATTGAACATAGTTATTACCATTTAGGACAGATTGTTTTGATCAGGAAATTATTGACAGAATAAAATTAAAAAACATAAAAATGAAAACAAAACTATTAGTCTTAATAACCATTCTTTGTTTGGTAAGCTGTAAAGAATCAAATAAAATTGAAAGAGAAAATGAACCTGCAATTTATGGCGTCGAAAGTGAAGATAAAGAAATGAATGCTGCAATTGAAAAAGCCAATCAAACCTTGAATGATTTTAATATTGGATTATCAAATCCTAAAGCACAAAGTCAGGCTTTAAAAGTTGCGTTTACAGATTCAAACGGAACCGAACATATGTGGGTTGGTAATGTTGAATTTAATAATGGTAAGTATTCAGGAATTTTAAACAACGACCCGGAGTTCGTTACAGAATACAAAGCCGGTGACAAAATAGATATTGATTCTTCGAAAATTAGTGATTGGATGTATATCGAAAACGGAAAACTATTTGGTGGTTATACCATAAAAGTTTTACGAAATAGAATGACCTATGAAGAACGCAAACAATTTGATGCTGAAAGTGGTATGCAAATCGATTAAATTTAAGTAAGTATTGATTATCGATTAAAATACTTTACTTCATTCCTTATGAAAAACTATTGTTCTTGCCTAGCCCCGATAGAGCCGATATCCTCGTAATGAAATGGAGAGATAAAGGCGAAAGCGGGACAAAAGGTTATGATGAAAAACGAAATTCCCTGCTTCTAAAAAATTTAAAAAAGGCATAGTTGTTGAAAGTTAAAAAAGATATATTTACACCTTCAAAATGAATATCATGCAAAAAATTACTTTTTTATTTTCTATATTATTTTTAGCCTTTTCTTCATGCGGCGTTAAAACAACTCAAGCTTTAATAAGCGACGGTAATTACGACGGTGCAATTGATCGCGCTGTAGAAGCTTTGAGAACCAATAAGGATTCTAAAGGAAAACAAGATTATGTGTTTTTGCTTGAAGAAGCGTATGCAAAAGCAAAAGACAGAGATTTACGTGATCTTGATATGATGTCTAAAGAAGCCAATCCGGCAAATGCAGAACGTATTTACAATACTTATTTACAGTTAAATAACCGTCAGGAAAAAATTCGTCCTTTATTACCTCTTCGTTTATTGAAACAAGGAAAAAATGCGAGTTTTCCGTTTGATAATTACTCAGATCAAATTGTGAGCAGCAGAAATGCGCTTTCGAAATATTTATACGAAAATGCTTCGGCACTTTTAAAATCAAAAAATAAACTGGATTTTAGAAAAGCATATGATGATTTTTTCTATTTGGAAAGCATAAATCCGAATTACAAAAACACCAAAAAACTGATGGACGACGCTCAGTTTAAAGGAACTGATTTTGTGGATGTTTATGCAAAAAACGAAACTAATATGGTGATTCCGAAACTGCTTCAGGATGATTTATTGGATTTTAAAACATACGGATTGAGCGATAAATGGACGGTTTACCACAGTGCGCGACAAAAAAATGTAAATTACGATTATAGTTTGATCATCAATTTCAAAGAGATTTTTATTTCGCCTGAGCAGATTAAGGAAAAGGAATTCATTAAAGAAAGACAAATTAAGGACGGCGTAAAAACACTTCTTGACAGTCGCGGAAGACCTGTAAAAGACAGTTTAGGAAAAGAAATAAAAGTAGATAATTACAGAACGCTTCGTGCCAATATTTACGAGTTCAGACAATATAAATCTTGTCAGGTAACAGCAAAAGTAGATTATGTTGATTTAAAAACGAATCAGTTACTGCAGACTTTCCCCGTAAGCAGCGAGTTTATTTTTGAGAATATTTATTCGACCTATAAAGGTGATCGAAATGCCTGCGACGATAACTACATTTCGTATTTTAATAAACGTGCCGTTCCGTTTCCAAACAACGAACAAATGGTTTATGATACTGGCGAAGATTTAAAGGCAAGACTAAAAGATATTATTGTTCGAAATAAATTTAGAGGATAATTTAACACTACACGAAAGGCGCATTTTATGTGTCTTTTTTTCTTTTATAAACCTCTCACATAAAAAAAATTACAAAAAAATAATTGCGCAACCAAAAAGTTGCCTATATTTGCAACTGATTAGTTGCGTAAATTATATTTAAAATGAAACGAGATATATTTCAGGCCATTGCCGATCCTACACGAAGAGCAATTTTAGTTTTGGTTTCTGCCAATGCATTAACACCAAATGCTATTGCAGATCAATTTAACACGACAAGACAGGCGGTTTCGAAACACATCAAAATTTTAAATGAATGTGAATTACTCGACGAAAAAAAAGTGGGCAGAGAAATTTATTATCAGCTCAAAATTGAAAAAATGAAAGAAGTTGATCAATGGCTGGAACAATTCAAAAAGATTTGGGAAAGCCGATTTAGTCAATTAGATCAAGTATTAATTAATCTAAAATCTAAAAAAAATGAAATCTAATCTAGTAATGAATTTTGAAGTTGACAAAGAAAATAAAACCGTAAATATAAAACGTGAATTCGACGCATCACTTTCAGATGTTTGGTCTGCCTGGACAGAAGCTGAAATTTTAGACCAATGGTGGGCACCGGCTCCTTATAAATCTAAAACAACAGTTATGGAATTTAAAGAAGGCGGAAAAAGATTGTATGCCATGGTTGGTCCGGAAGGTGATGAACGCTGGAGTATTTTTGAATATTCTTCGATTTCTCCTAAAACAAACTTTAAACATGCTACCACTTTTTGCGATGCCGAAGGAAACCCAAATTCAGTTTTTGGAAGTTCGTATTGGGATTTAACCTTTTCTGAAAAAGGCGATTTAACGGTTGTTGATATTGCAATAAGACGAGACAGCTTTGAAGAATTAGAAAAAATAATCGAAATGGGTTTCAAAGAAGGTATTACAGCTACTATGCAAAGTCTGGATAAAATCTTTGAAGCACGAAAATAAAATAGTTTCAATACGTAAGAATGAATTTAAAATCTAGAGAATTATGAAATCAAATCTTTTAATGAATTTTACTGTAGACAAAGAAAATAGTACTGTAAATGTAAAACGTGAGTTTGACGCATCATTAGCAAACGTTTGGTCTGCATGGACAGAACCTGAAATTTTAGATCAATGGTGGGCGCCAGCTCCGTGGAAATCTAAAACTAAAAGTATGGATTTTAAAGAAGGCGGACGCAGAATATATGCTATGGTTGGCCCTCAAGGCGAAGAACATTGGGCAATTGCTGATTTTACATCGATTAGTCCGAAAACTAATTTTAAATATCTGGACGCTTTTAGTGACAGCGAAGGAAACTTAAATACTGATTTTCCGAGATCAAACTGGAATGTGAATTTTTCTGAAGAAGGAAATTCAACTATTGTTGATATTGCCATTAAACATGAAAATTTATCTGATTTGGAAAAAATCATCGAAATGGGTTTCAAAGAAGGTTTTACCATTGCAATGGAAGGTTTAGACAAGATTTTTGCCGAAAAAGCAAAATAAATCTGTTCAAATGATAGGAAAGACGAAAGCTGCAAAAAATAAAAATTGTAACTTTCGTCTTTTATAAATCATTTTTAATTTCATAATGAACAAGCTTTTTATTCTCCCTTTTTTACTTTTTTCTTCAACTTTAATTTTCAGCCAAAACAGCAAATCTAAAACCACAGAAACGACCAAACCTTTTGTTTTAGGCGTTATAGATGAAATTCAATCTAAAGAATTAGGCGAAAATAGAATTCTAAACATTTATCTTCCTGAAGGTTATAATCCTAAAGATCAGGAAAAATATCCCGTAATTTATTTATTAGACGGTTCTGCCAATGAAGATTTTATTCATATTTCGGGTTTAGTGCAGTTTAATAGTTTTGAATGGATCAATCAGGTTCCAAAATCGATTGTCGTGGGTATTGCAACTGTCGACAGAAGAAGGGATTTTACTTTCCCAACAACTGTTGAAAAGGATAAAAGCCGATTTCCAACAACCGGACATTCAGATAAATTTATCGCTTTTATCGAAAAAGAATTACAGCCTTTTATTGATAAAAAATACAAAACAAACAATTCTAAAACCATTATCGGTCAATCTTTAGGCGGATTACTGGAAACCGAAATCTTATTTAAAAAACCTTTTCTTTTTAATAAATACGTAATTGTAAGCCCAAGTTTATGGTGGGACAATGGTTCTATTTTAAATCTGGATTCTGAGATTTTTCAGGAAAATTTCAATCAACAAATAGAGATTTATATTGCTGTAGGTAAAGAAGGACTTGCGCCAACCCAAATGCCGAGAGTTATGGAAGTGGATGCTAATTTATTGGCCGAAAAAATAAAGGCATCAAAAAGCAAAAACATTAAAAGTTATTTTGATTATTTCCCTGCAGAGAATCACGGTACGATTTTACATCCGGCAGTTTCGAATTCTTTTAAATTCTTTTACCCTCAAAGCAAAGAATAAAATGAACAATACAGAAGAAAATAAATTAGATAATCCCGTTTGGAATTCGTTGTCTGAAAGCCATGCTAAATTTGCTTTTGACTATAACGGAACCAAATTTTATAATCCGGATTATTGTCCGTTTGGAGGATTTTTAGACCTTGAGAGCACTTTAGAATCAGCAGAAAAATATGCTTCGTTATGTGAAAATTTCTTTATTGTTGGCGAAAAACCTAAAATAGCTGACACTTTAAAATTGGTAAAAGAACTAGTTTGTCTTCAAATGATTATCCATCAAAAAATTCAAATAACATTTGATAATGAAATCATTAAGCTGAATGAAGAGCATTCAGCAGAATTATTTGATTTAGTAAATTTAGTTCAGCCTGGATATTTTAAAACCAAAACATCTTTATTAGGTAATTATTACGGAATTTTCAATGATGGAAAATTAGCTGCAATTGCTGGTGAACGCATGAAAATGAACAATTTTACAGAAGTCAGCGCCATTATTACGCATCCGGATCATACTGGAAAAGGCTACGCTAAACAACTGACTTCGCACGTTGTAAATAATATTTTTGATGAAGGTAAAATTCCGTTTCTGCATGTTGTTGAAAGCAATATTGGAGCTATAAAACTCTATGAAAAATTAGGTTTTGTTACCCGAAGAAAAATGAGTTTCTGGAATATTTCTAAAAAAATCTAAAATTTACTTTCATTTAAGAACAGATTAAGGTCTAAAAAATAATAAGAAATTTCACTTGAAAAGAAATAGCAGATTATTAAAAAGTTCTATATTAATCTAAAATTAAACATTACCAAAAACCACAATTTTGAAACAAATGAAACTACTTAAATTTTTATTTCTTGCATTGTTTATAATTTCTTGCTCTAAGGATGATGAACCTGTAAATAATCCAGATAATGAATCTTTACTTAAAGAAATAAACCCAGATTTATTTTACTCTGACTTTGTACCTGTTAATCCGGGAGTAATGAAGTTTACTTTAGAATATGATTCAAACCAAAGGTTAACGAAAAAAAATGGTGGCTTTTTTGCTGTTGCAGGTTCAACTGGTTACAACAGAGTGTACACAAAAGATGTTTATACTTCTTTCGTTTATTCAAACAATACAGTAACTATCGAAGATTTTTCGACTTCTCCAGATTTTCAAGTAGGAAAAAACACCAAACTCATTACTTTAAATTCTGCAAATCAAATTATTGCGAAAGAAATTCCAAATACATCCAGTCCTTATTTGGCTAAAAAACAAATTTTTACATACAGCGAAAATAAGCTTGTAAAAATAACTACAATTTATCCTAATGTTCCTTATGATGCTTCAGATCCAAATGATTATGTTAGATCTTATGAGGAGAATTTTTATTATGATGCAACTGGTAATTTAACAAAAACCGAATATCTTGAATTGCATAATGGAGTAAGTAAAGGCGAAAAAATCATCAGAACTTTTGAAGATTATGACAACTCAACAAATCCTTTCAAAAAATTACAATTATTAGAAGAATGTTTCTATCGTTCTCTTTCAAAAAATAATTACAGAAAATATACAGAAACCAAATACTATGATGCTGCTTTAAGCTATGAAAGCAGTAGAATCTGGGTTTTTACTTATGAATCAAACGGGCAGATAATTATTAAATAATATGATTGAAAAATTATTAATTTAGTTTAAAATTTTAATCATGACACCAAATAAACAAACCGTAAACGAATACATGGCCGCTTTTATGGTAAGCGATCATGAAAGAATCCTTGCTTGCCTTACCGATGATGTAATTTGGGAAATGCCCGGAATTTATCAGCATGTGGGAAAAGAAGCATTTGATAAAGAAATTGAAAATGACAATTTTGTAGGCAGTCCAACGATTCAGATTATAAAATTAATTGAAGAAAATGATATAGTAATTGCTGAAGGCGCTGTTCAGGGAAATATGAAAAACGGAAATAAACTCGATGCCGTTTTTTGCGATGTTTTTGAAATGGAAAATGGAAAAATTAAAAAGCTTACCTCCTATTTAATGTCAAAAAATGCCAATTTAAAGTTTGAATAATCTGATATTCAAATCTTAAAAAATATTTTTTATATCTTTGCAACACTAATAAACCGCACAAACTCTATGTGAATAAAAATTTCTTTCGGACAATTTTAAGGTAAGCCACAAAATGGCTTGCTCATTTGTTTATTCCTTAAAGAAAGAAATTATGGTTATTTTACAGAATATCTCATACCTGCATTCAAACAAAGATTTATTGTTTGATACAATTACTTTTACAGTTAACCGTCACCAAAAGATTGCTTTAATTGGCAATAACGGCGTTGGAAAATCAACATTATTAAAAATTATTGCCGGCGAATTACAGCCTGCCGACGGTTTATTAAAAACAGATTCAAAACCGTATTATCTGCCGCAGATATTTGGGCAGTTTAACCATCTTACAATTGCACAAGCCTTGCAGATTGAAGATAAGTTGAATGCGCTTGAGGAAATTCTTAACGGAAATGTTTCCGAAGAAAATCTCAATGCCTTAAACGACGATTGGACAATTGAAGATCGCTGTAATGAAGCATTGCAATATTGGCAATTACAAGATTTAAGTTTAGATCAGAAACTAGAAACGTTAAGCGGAGGACAAAAAACAAAAGTTTTCCTTGCCGGAATTTCAATTCATGAACCTGAACTTGTTTTGCTTGATGAACCGAGTAATCATTTGGATATTTCAGGAAGAGAATTATTATATGGATTTATAAAAAACACTTCTTCAACTTTAATCATAGTAAGTCACGATCGAAAACTATTGAATTTGCTAAATTCTGTTTACGAATTATCTAAACACGGAATTACGGTTTACGGCGGTAACTATGATTTTTATGCCGAACAAAAACAAATTGAAAATAATGCTTTGAGTCAGGATATTCAGAGTAAAGAAAAAGCTTTACGCAAAGCAAAAGAAAAGGAACGTGAAACGCTGGAACGTCAAAACAAACTGGATTCCCGTGGCGAAAAAAAACAGAAGAAAGCCGGAGTTTCGAGAATTATGATGAATACTTTACGAAACAATGCCGAAAACAGCACAGCAAAAACAAAAGGTGTTCATGCTGAAAAAATTGGAGGAATCTCAAAAGATTTACAAGAATTACGTTCGGCTTTACCAGATATTGATCAAATGAAATTTGGCTTTGACAAAACCAATCTTCATAAAGGGAAAATACTTTTTACAGCAACTGAAATTAATCATAGTTATGAAGATCAATTGTTGTGGAAAAATCTGCTTAGTTTTCAAATTATAAGCGGACAGCGTATTGCCTTAAAAGGTTTAAATGGCTCCGGAAAAACGACTTTGATTAAAATAATCATGGGCGAATTACAACCCAAAACAGGAACTATCTACAAAGCTGACTCTAAAATAATTTACATTGATCAGGATTATTCACTTATTGAAAATGAAATTTCGGTTTACGACCAAGCTCAGAAGTTTAATGTTTCTGGTTTACAGGAACATGATATAAAAATGAAACTGAATAAATTTCTGTTTTCGCAAAATGACTGGAACAAACCTTGTTTCGCTTTAAGCGGAGGAGAAAAAATGCGCTTGATGCTTTGTTGTTTAACAATCAATAATCAGGCTCCGGATATTATCATTATGGATGAACCAACAAATAATCTTGATATTCAGAATATCGAAATCCTGACCGCAGCAATTAATGAGTATAAAGGGACTTTAATTGTGGTTTCGCATGATGTTCATTTTTTGGAAGAAATACATATTGAGGATTTTATTGAGTTGATTTGAAATTAAGCGTATAATTTGTCATTCCGAGGAACGAGGAATCTTCGCAAGCAACTCCGCAATCAAAAGACTCAATCTTTGTCGAGTTACTTGCGAAGATTCCTCGTTCCTCGGAATGACAAGACTGCGCAGAACTTTGTCAAAGTTTGAAACTTTGACAAAGTTTTCACCTCAAAGCCTTACAATCTAAAATCATCCAAGCCATCCTTCACGATCCAAACTTCGATATTGAATAGCCTCCGCAATATGCTGAGAAACTACAACTGGAGCATTATCTAAATCGGCAATGGTTCTAGCAACTTTCAAAATTCTGTCGTATGCTCTTGCAGAAAGGTTTAAACGTTCCATGGCATTTTTCAAAAGTTCTTTTGATTGCTCGTCTAATCCACAAAACTCACGAATTAGTTTACTGCTCATTTGAGCGTTATAATGGATATTTTCTATGTCTGCAAAACGTATCGTCTGGATTTCACGCGCTGCAGTTACACGCTTACGAATTTCTACACTACTTTCGGCTTTGCGATCGTCTGCCAGTTTATCAAACGGAACCGGAGTAACTTCAATATGAATATCGATTCGGTCTAAAAGCGGACCAGAAATTTTACTCATGTAACGCTGCATTTCATGTGGTGATGAAGTATTCGGCATACTTGGATCATTAAAAAATCCACTCGGACTCGGGTTCATACTCGCCACAAGCATAAATGATGACGGATAAGTTACCGTAAATTTAGCACGCGAAATTGTAACTTCACGATCTTCAAGCGGCTGACGCATTACTTCTAAAACATCTCGTTTAAATTCCGGCAATTCATCTAAAAACAAAACTCCGTTGTGCGCCATCGAAATTTCGCCCGGCTGCGGATAACTCCCACCTCCAACCAGCGCCACATTTGAAATAGTATGATGTGGACTTCTAAACGGACGTTGATTCATCAACCCAACTTCTTTTAATTTTCCGGCAACGCTATGAATTTTAGTAGTTTCAAGTGCTTCGCGCAAAGTCATTGGCGGTAAAATACTGGGAACACGTTTGGCGAGCATTGTTTTTCCGGCACCGGGCGGGCCAATTAAAATAATATTATGTCCTCCGGCAGCCGCAATTTCCATACAACGTTTTATACTTTCCTGTCCGCGAACGTCTGAGAAATCAAATTCTGGGAAATCCAGGGTTTTGTAAAATTCGGCTCTTGTATCAATTACGGTTGGTTCAAGAGTTCCTTTTCCTGCGAAAAAATCAATTACTTCTTGCAGATTCGAAACACCGTAAACATCTAAACCGGCAACAATTGCAGCTTCTTTTACATTTTGAATCGGCAGAAAAAAACCTTTATAACCTTCTTCTTTTGCTTTTATGGCAATGGGCAAAGCACCACGAATAGGCTGTAAACTTCCGTCAAGAGAAAGTTCACCCATAATAACATATTGTTCAATTTCCGGCGCTTTTATCTGATCTGAACCAACCAAAATTCCCATTGCAAGAGGCAAATCATATGCAGAACCTTCTTTTCTAAGGTCAGCAGGTGCCATATTTATGGTAATTTTTTTCCCGGGAAAACTTAAATTATTATTTTTGAGGGCTGCCGCGATTCGGTAACTGCTTTCTTTTATGGCATTATCCGGAAGACCAACTAAATGATAACCAATTCCTTTATCCATATGAACCTCGATCGTAATCGTTGTTGCTTCTACTCCAAAAACGGCACTTCCGTAAACTTTTACTAACATAATATTCCTTTCATTAATTGTTTTTAAAACTAATGAAAAAAAACATTAAATTGTAAATATTTTATTACAAATAAAGAATTTTAAAATGTCAATCCAATCTGCGTTTTAATCTCCTCAACAATCTTACTCAAATCCAAACTATTTTGATGTGACCAAAGTTTGCTTTCAATTTGATTATTTAAAATACAATTATTGCACTCAATTATTTCATGAGCATATCCTTTCCCTAAATTCGGCAAATTATAAACTGATTCTTGTTCCTCTTTAAAAACAGAATATCCATCAGCCATAAACCACGGCGAATTCAATTCGATTCGGCCTTGTGTTCCACTAATTAAAGCTTTCATATCAGATTCTGAAACTATAGAAGAATGTAAAATAGATTGTGCTTTTTCATATTGTAATATCATGGAAGTCTGTAAATCAATTCCGTTTTTATGATAAACCGCTTTTGCAATTATCTCTTTCGGAATCCCGAATACTATATAGGAGAGAAATAATGGATAAACGCCAATATCAAATAATGCCCCGCCTCCGCGGTTTTTATCAAAAAGTCGGCTTCCTTCTATATCATTTCCTATAAAAGCAAAATCGGCTTTTATGTAATTGGGTTCGCCAATAATTCCACTTTCAACTTTTGACAAAACATCCTGAACAGCCGGAATAAATCGTGTCCAAAAAGCTTCCATAAAAAACTTATTATGTTTTTTAGAAGCCTCGATCATACGTTCGGCATCTCTATAGGAAAGCGCAATTGGTTTTTCGCATAAAACATTTTTACCGCTTTCGAGTGCTTTTATAGATAATTCAGCGTGCGAATCATGAGGCGTAGCAATATATATAATATCAATTTCCTTGTCCTCAAAAAGTAAATCATAAGAATTATACATTCTCATAGCATTAAATTTGGCTCCAAATTCCTCTGCTTTCAAAATATCCCGTGAAGCAACAGCAAGCAATTCTGCATCTTCAACCAATAATAAATCTGCTGCAAATTGATGTGCAATGTTTCCCAAACCAATTATTCCCCACTTTATTTTCTGATTTTTCATTCTTAAATTTTAATTACAAAAAGTGTTAAAAACATTAAATATAATTCAACAATAAATCTAATTAGATGTTTTAAGATAACAAACAACAAGTTTAACTCAAAAAAGTGTATTAAAAAAATAGGAAAAATATTCGATTTGATAACTAAGTAAAAAAAAACGCTGCTAAAATGTAAATTTTAAGTCTGTTTTAACAAATACATTCAAAATTGAGGGGGTTAAATTTAAAAATTAACAAAAATTAAACATTAGACTCTATTTTATTAGGGGGTATTAAATCATTTTATACTTTTATCAAAAATTTTAAAACTAAATAACTATGCGAAAAATTATTTTAAGTGTGATTCTTATCACTATTTTGGTACTAACCTTTATATCGAATTTCATCATTGCCGACAACCCAATTCCGGCAGAAGCTGTAAAGTTTGATACGGGAGATACGGCTTGGATGATCGTTGCAACTGCTTTTGTATTGTTAATGACTCCAGGATTAGGATTTTTCTACGGAGGTATGGTAGGTAAGAAAAACGTTATCAGTACTATGCTTCAAAGTTTTATGGCAATGGTAATTGTTACAATTTTATGGGTTGTTGTTGCTTTTGGATTAGCTTTTGGTCCTACAATTGGAGGAATCATCGGAAATCCATCTTCTAATTTATTCTTTGAAGGTGTTGGAACAAACACTGCATGGAGTCTTGCACCAACGATTCCGTTTATGTTATTCGCATTATTTCAGGCCAAATTTGCCATCATTACTCCTGCGTTAATTACAGGTGCTTTTGCAGAACGTGTACGTTTCTGGGCTTATTTGTTATTCATGGTTTTATTTATAATTGTTATATATGCTCCTTTGGCTCACATGACTTGGCATCCTGATGGAGTTTTCTTTAAAATGGGAGTTCTTGACTTCGCTGGTGGAACTGTAGTACACATGAGTGCTGGTTGGGCTGCATTAGCCGGAGCAATCTTTTTAGGAAAAAGAAAAATTCAAAAAGTTAACCCTGCTAGAATTACTTATGTATTATTAGGAACAGGCTTATTATGGTTTGGATGGTTTGGTTTCAACGCAGGATCTGCATTAGGATCAAATGGTTTAGCTGTACAGGCTTTAGGAACAACTACTGTTGCTGCTGCCGCTGCTGCAATGGCTTGGGTTTTCCTTGATAAAATTTTAGGACACAAATTATCTGCACTTGGAGCTTGTATTGGAGCTGTTGTAGGTCTTGTTGCCATTACTCCTGCTGCTGGTTTCGTTAGTATTTCTCACGCAATCTTCATTGGTCTATTTGCTGCAATTGTAAGTAACCTTGTAGTAAGCAAATTCCCTAAAGGGAAAATCGACGATGCTCTTGATGTATTTGCTTGTCACGGTGTTGGTGGTATGGTAGGTATGCTTTTAACTGGAGTTTTTGCTTCAAAAGCTATTAACCCTGTTGTAGGTGATAACCAAGGTTTAATCTTCGGAACTCCAACTTTGTTCATCAACCAGTTAACTGCTTTAGTTATCGTTTCAATCTTCGCTTTTGTAGGTTCTTATATATTGTTCTTTATTGTAAATAAAATTACTCCTCTAAGAGTTACTGAAGAAAAAGAAGAATTAGGTTTAGATATCTCTCAACACGGAGAATTCTTATAGAAAATAATTTTTATATACTACTTGCTGATAAAAAAAGCACTCTATATTATTTAGAGTGCTTTTTTGTTTGAATTAACCTTTTATATTTTAGATTTTAGAGTGTGGATTTTAGATTAAAACAGATCTAAACATAAACTTCTTAAACATAGCCCGCGGTTTCAACCGTGGGACGCATTGAAAAGAGGTTTGATATTGATTATGCTCCCGTAGTTTCGACCGTAGGACGCATAGAATAGAAGGTTTGATATTGATTGTGTTCCCGCGGTTGAAACCGCGGGCTATGTTTTAATATCAGATTCTAAATTGCCAAGAGATTAAGAATTAGAATATGTCTTAATTCATAACTCATAATTCATAACTCAAAAGAGCTTATTTAAAGTTCGCTATTCCTTCTTTTAACCAATTTAAATATTCATCTGCACTTACATAACTAATTGTTGGTTTAGAAGTATGCAGATTGTTTCCTTCTAAGTCTGTAATTACATATAAAGGCTGTGTATTGGTTTTATATTTTGAGATCATAAAATCTGTCCATTTATCGCCAACTGTAATGATTTTATCTCCTGCAGCAGTTACAAATTGCTCTTCTTTTGGCAATTCACGTTTATCATCAACATAAAGAGAAATCAAAACAACATCATTTTTTAAGATTGGTAAAATTGTTGGTTCAGACCAAACGTTGTTTTCCATTTTTCTGCAGTTTACGCAGGCATAACCCGTAAAATCAAGCATAATTGGTTTATGAATTTCTTTTGCATACGCTAATCCATCTTCATAATCATGGAAAACCATAATTCCGTGCGGGCCTAATTCAGCTCCTTCAGGAAGTCCTTTTACATCGGAACTCAAACCTGAATTACCAGATCCTCCTACTCCAAACGGACTTTCGCTGTATTGCGGCGGCGGCGGGAATGCGCTGATTAATTTCAACGGTGCTCCCCAAAGTCCAGGAATTAAATACATCGTAAACACTAAAGTAAGTAATCCTAAATACAATCTTCCAACAGAAATATGCTGTAGCGGACTATCGTGAGGCAAAGTAATTTTTCCGAATAAATATAAAGTCAAGGCTGCGAAAATAGCGATCCAGATTGCAATGAAAACTTCTCTTTCTAAGAAATGCAATTGTAAAACTAAATCGGCATTTGATAAAAATTTAAATGCTAAAGCCAATTCTAAAAACCCTAAAACCACTTTTACTGTGTTTAACCATCCGCCAGATTTTGGTAATGAATTTAACCAGCCCGGGAACATAGCAAACAACATAAATGGTAAGGCTAATGCCGATGAAAATCCTAACATTCCAACAACCGGAGCAATTCCGCCGTTTGAAGCTGCCTCGACCAATAAAGTTCCAACAATTGGCCCTGTACATGAAAATGATACAATTGCAAGAGCTAAAGCCATAAACAAAATTCCAACTATTCCACCTTTATCGGCTTGCTGATCTGCTTTATTTGCCCATGAATTTGGAAGCATAATTTCAAAAGCTCCCAAAAATGAAGTGGCAAAAATGATTAAGATCACGAAGAAAATTAAGTTGAACCAAACATCTGTAGACAATGCGTTTAAGGCATCGGCTCCAAATATTTTAGTAACAATAAGACCTAAGATTACATAAATAGCAATAATAGAAAGTCCGTAAATAATAGCATTTCTAATTCCTTTTGCTCTGCTTTTGCTTTGTTTAGTAAAGAAACTTACCGTCATAGGAATCATCGGGAAAACGCAAGGTGTTAACAAGGCTGCAAATCCTGATAAAAATGCAATAAAAAAGATCGACCATAAACTTCTCGCTGGTGCCGGAGCAGGAATTTCTTCTTTTACCGCTTTTTCAGTTTCTGCTTTTACTGTTTCAGCTTTAGTTACTTCTGTTTCTTTTTTAACGGTATCTATTGCTAAACCGGTTCTTTTAGTTTCATCTAATTGTGCTGGTGCTATAACTGGAACTTCATCCATTTTAAAGGTTGAAGGAACTGCAATAGAAAATTTCTTATTTGAATTAATACAAACTTCTTTACAAACCTGAAAATCAAAATCAACATCAACCGTTTTTAAATTTGGGTTAATGATTTTTATTTCCTGCTCGATATGTGCTTTCCCTTCAAAAAAAGTTTCATTTACACCAAAAACATCATTAAAAGCAGTTCTGGTTTTACCTTCTTTTGCTTTTCCAACTAACTCGTAGTTTCCTTTTTGGTTTTTAAAGGCAATTTCTAATGCAAGCGGTCCGCCTTCTGGAGTGAATTGCGAATACATATGCCAGTCTTTTTCGATCGTTCCGTCGAAAATTAAAACAGCATTATTTCCTTTTTTTTCAATTTTAGAAGTCCATTTTACCGGCTCTAAAATTTGAGCATTACTTGCTAAAGCAAAAAAGAAAAACAGAAAAAAGACAGTGATTTTATTCCAGATATTTTTAGAAAATATCATTTTATGGTTTTGATTAAAGTTCATTATTGCAATTCTATTTTAAGTATTTTATTTGTGGTGTTTTTTATTTTAAAACGTTCGTCCTGTCGAATTCCAACAATCCAAACAATTTGATTATCAGACGCTAAAATCCATGTTTTTTCCTTTTCGATCAGCGATAATTTTTCATCTTTAAAAAGTTTACTTACTTTTTTAGACTTTCCATGCATTCCAAAAGGCTGAAAAACATCTCCCTCATTCCATCTACGTAAAATCAAAGGAAACCGGATTTTTTCGGCGTCTACAAAGATAGCTTTATTTGAATCTATTGTAATGTCGTCTACCTGACAAAGCTTCAATTTTAAGGGAAAATTAACTTCTGTATCGTTTGCAGCAATTTCAAATTCTTCTTTTTCTGATATTTCTGAAACCGGGCTTAAAATCAAAGTTTCTCTATTTTTCAATAATCGAAATTCTCCCGAAAGAACTTGTTTACCGGATTGTCCTTCAACTAAATCATAAATATCATTCCAGGCCGAAAAACCAAATTCATTCAGCCATTGGTACAAATACGATTTATAATTGGGAAGTTTTTTCAATTGATTCAAATCGAAATGAATATCGTCTCCGACTTCTTTTGCAACTTGCTGATAAATCATAATCGACGCATCTTCAACCATAATCTGCGATTCCTGCAAATACGATTGTGTTTTTTGAAATGCGTTTAAAAAATTGGGATTGATTTCTTTAAGAATAGGAACTAAATCGTGACGAATTTTATTTCGCAAGTATTTATTTGAAGCATTACTGCTGTCTTCTCTCCATCCGATATTATTTTCTTCGGCATATTTCAGAATTTCTTCTCTTGAAAATGGCAAAAGCGGACGTATAATTTTATCGTTTTCTTCTGGAATTCCGGTTAAGCCTTCTAATCCTGTTCCGCGGGTTAGATTAATAATAAAGGTTTCCAGATTATCATCTGCATGATGCGCTGTTAAGATATAATCGAAGTTTTTTTCTTCCAGAAGCTCATAAAACCAGCTGTAGCGAAGTTCTCGCGCCGCAACCTGAGTCGAAAGTTTATAATCTTTTGCAAAAGCCTCAGTATCAAACTGCGTTATAAAAACGGGAATGTTATTTTGGTCGCAATATTCCTGAATAAAATTCTGATCACCGAAACTTTCTAAGCCACGAAGCTGAAAATTACAATGCAAAACGGCAATTTCATACGGCAATTGTTTTAGTAAATGCAATAAAACCATACTGTCTAAGCCCCCGCTGACAGCGAGAAAAAGCTTTTTCCCGGCTAAAAATGGAAATCTGGATTTGATATGGTTTTGGAATTTTGAAAGCATTTGATAAAAGTAACAAATTAAATTTTATCTATTTTTAAATGAAATGTTAAGCAGTGATTTTTTTGTTTGCCACGAATTCACGAATTATTTTTCACGCAGATTTTGCAGATTGAGCAGATTTTTTTTTTGCCACAGATTAAAAAGATTTACACAGATTTTATTTATTTCTAAATGTTAAATTAAATCTGCCCAAATCTGCAAAATCTGCGTGAAACAAAAAAATCTTTTTAATCCTTTTAATCTGTGGCTATATTTTTCACATCAAATTGAAGAAAAAAATTAGTGGAAATTCGTGCAATTCGTGGCAAACCAACTTTACTGCAAAACTTCGTGCATTGCTTTAGCTTTTAGCAGACATTCTTCGTATTCTTTTTCGGGAATTGAAAGGGATGTTATGGCACTTCCAACAGAAAATGAGGCGTATTGTTTTTCCTGATTGTATAAAATACTTCGAATAACAACATTGAAATCAAAATCACCTTCGGGAGTAAAATAACCAACGGCTCCGCTGTAAAGTCCGCGTTTGGTTTCTTCCAGATTTTCGATGATTTTCATAACCGAAATTTTTGGCGCACCCGTCATACTTCCCATTGGGAAAGTTGTTTTTAAAACATCTACCGGAGAATATTGAGAATCTAATTTTGATGTTATGGTCGAAATCATTTGATGTACCTGCAGGAAAGAATATATTTTGCAAAGCTCTTCAACTTCAACAGAACCTTTTTGTGCCGTATGGGATAAATCATTGCGGACCAAATCTGTAATCATGATATTTTCAGCACGTTCTTTTGCGTCAGATTCAAGGAATTCTTTTGATTTTTGATCTTCTGCCGAATCTGAAAATCGTTTTGAAGTTCCTTTTATAGGCTGAGAAATAATTTTATCTCCCACTTTTTTCAGATAACGTTCTGGCGAGGCAGAAAGTAAATATTGTTTATGATTTTTGAAGAAAACCGAAAATGGTGCTTGTGAAATTTCATTCAGTTTCTCAAATTTTTCTAACGGATTAATCACAGCATTTTCGGCAAAAAATTCCATACAAAAGTTTGCTTCATACATATCGCCTTTATGAATATGATCAAGCATTTTAGTTACTTTTTCAACATATAATTCTTTTGAAATACGCTGCTTCACTTCTCCCGAAGCCTCGGGATCGCTCAGTGTGACAAACGGTTTGAAATGGCTAGTTGCAATCTCATTAAAATCATCTTCAACCTCATCATCACAAAGCATTAAATATTGTATTTCAAGCTGATTTCCTTTCAATACAAATATTTTTTTGGGTTGAAAAAAGAACAAATCCGGAAATTCTAATCCGTCAAAATTATTTGATTTTAAGTCTTCAGTATCATTTTTTAAATCATAAGATAAATAGCCAAACAGCCAGTCTTTAGTAGTTTGCTGGTATTGTTTTAAGTCATCAAAAGCGTTGTGAAAATCAGTTTTTAATGATGTAAAAGCATCGACAGCCAATAGACAATCAAAACTTGAATATTGCTGCGGATAAGAATTACTGTCTAAAAAAATGACTTCACGAAATTGCTGTGCCCAGGTTAAAAGCTGTTGTTTAAACTGCTCTGGGTTTGAAATAGGCTTGGTAATAGAAACTCTCAAAAATGAATGGATTTTTAAATTTCAAAATTACAACAAAAAAAGACCTTCGATAAAAGATTCCATAAAAATTATTGGCACACTTTTTAGTACATCGCTTTTATATTAATTCTCAAACATTTTTAACAAATCAACCGAATTAATATCAGCCAATTATTTTATTTATTAATCAAATTTTTAAACCTTTATGAAAACAACTGCAAAATTAGGTTTGACCGCCTTAACTATTATTACTTTATTATTTTCCTGCAAAAAAGCAGATTACGATTCTGGGGAATTAGCAGATGCTAAAATGGCCGCAGATACTACTGCTATTTCATCTTCTGCTGCCGTCGAACATAAAGACAGCAAACAGAAATTTATTAGAACTGCTGATATTAAATTCAAAGTTAAAAACGTCGTCAAATCTACTTATGCAATTAAAAATGCTGTTCAAAAATTTGGTGGTTTTGTTACTTATACCAATTTACAAAGCAACATTCACGATCAGATTAAAACTAAAATCAGTCAGGACAGTACACTTGAAACCACTAAATATTCTGTAGAAAATAATATTACCATTCGCGTTCCTAATACAAAGCTTGATACTATTATTAAGACCATTGCCAAACAAATTGACTTTTTAGATTACAGAATCATAAAGGCCGATGATGTTTCTATAAAATTACTTGCTAATCAGCTTTCACAAAAAAGAGGCGTTGTAAACGAAAAAAGAGTCGAAAAAGCAATTGATTCTAAAGGCAAAAAAATAAATGATATTATAGATGCTGAAAATACGCTGGCTAATCAAAAAGAAGAAAACGATGATCGCATTATTGAGAATTTATCGATGCAGGATCAAATTAATTTCAGCACCATTACTTTACAGCTTTATCAAAACGAAACCATCAAACAAGAAATAATGGCGGGTGAAAAAGATAGTGCTGCTTATAAGCCTAATTTAGGTATTCAGATTTTTGATGCTTTAAAAAGCGGATGGTATATTTTACAGGCAATACTAGTTTTCTTTGTTAATCTTTGGCCAATTATATTACTGATAATCAGCGGATTCTTTCTTTACAAAAAATATTATAAAAAATAAGAAAAGTGTTAATAAAACAACAATTTCATAATAAAAAATTCATTATATTTGATATAGCATTAAACTAATCCCAAAATAGAATATTATTGATTGTTAAATTCTCAATAAAACAAAGCTTAAAATAGATTTCAGCGTTTTATTTGAAGAATATTGATTTGAATTATCAGCACACTAATTATATCATTTTTAACCTATTCAAATTCTAAGTATTATGAAAATTGCTACTATTATTGTCCGCGTTTTAATCGGCCTACTTTTGCTGTTTGCTTCTATTTCGTTCTTTTTTAAACTTGCGCCGGAACCAGAAACAACAGGAAATTTTAAGGCTTTTAATATGGGTTTAGTTGCTTCAACTTATTTGCTTCCCCTTGCAAAAACTGTTGAATTGCTTTGTGGTCTTTCATTTGTAACAGGTCGCTTTGTGACCTTGGCAAATATTTTGATTTTACCAATTACGATCAACATCTTATTTATCAATTACTTTTTAGCTCCAGAAGGTCTGCCTATTGCTGCCTTGCTTTTTCTGGCTAATTTATTTTTGATTTACAGATATTGGGATAATTATAAAACTGTATTTACACCTTGATTTTGTAAAGTATAAAACAAATAAAACCCGACATTTAAAATGCCGGGTTTTTTATTTAATTTGATTTATCGTGGTTTACCCAAACCAAGTCTGATATATTATATCCTATTTCCTGGGCTTTGATTAAAAAATCTGCTTTAATGCTTTCTGGCATTGTAGTTTCTCTTGAAAGTATCCACATGTATTTTAGGCTTTCGCCCGCAACAAGTGCATATTTGTAATCGCTGTCTACCGCAATAACATTATACCCTGAATAAAAAGGACCAAAAAATGAGACCTTGAGCATACCAACATTGTCTTTTTTGACAAACTTGGCTTTCCCGATGCTCTCTTCCCATCTGTCTTTTTTGACATCATAGCCCTTATTATCGACTCTAATGGTACCGTTATCGTTAAGAGAATATTCGGCGGTAACATTATCTAAGTTTCTTTCCCATTTGTAATCTAATCGTGCAATTTCAAACCATTTCCCTAAATACTTTGCCTTATCAAAATTGGTAACAGCAGCCGCTTTTTTAGGAATAGTCGAACCACAAGAATAAAGAACGAATGCAATTCCTGCTCCTAATAGTACCGGAGCAATATATTTGTTTTTCATGATGTAATCTTTTTATTATCATAAAGATACCATCTGAATTACACATCTAATTTACAAAATTTTTCTTGAAGTTTATATTTTTTCAGGCTAAAATTTAAACCCAAATAAAAACCCGTCTCGTTAAAAAACGAGACGGGTTTAAAATATGATTTACGTAAAAAATTATACGTGTATAGCTCTATTTTCAGTAGCTGCCAATGCTGCTTCTTTTACCGCTTCCGCGAAAGTTGGATGCGCATGGCTCATTCTTGAAATGTCTTCAGCAGAAGCTTTAAATTCCATTGCAGTAACCGCTTCAGCAATTAAATCAGCTGTACGCGCTCCAATCATGTGAACTCCCAAAACCTCATCTGTTTTTTCGTCAGCAAGGATTTTTACAAATCCGTCTAAGTCAGCACTTGCTCTTGCACGTCCTAACGCTTTGAAAGGGAAACTTCCAGATTTGTACGCCACTCCTGCAGCTTTCAATTGCTCTTCAGTTTGTCCAACTGCAGCAACTTCTGGCCAAGTGTAAACTACACCAGGAATTAAGTTATAATCGATATGTGGTTTTTGACCTGCTAAGATTTCAGCAACCATTGTTCCTTCCTCTTCCGCTTTGTGTGCCAACATTGCTCCACGAACAACATCACCAATTGCATAAATATTTGGAACATTAGTTTGTAAATGATCGTTTACTTCAACTTGTCCTCTGTCTGAAATTTTAACTCCGGCTTTGTCAGCGTTTAATCCGTCTGTGTAAGGACGACGACCAACAGAAACTAATGAATAATCTCCTTCAAGAGTAATAGTTTCTCCTTTTGCATTTTCAGCCTGAACGGTAACAGCGTCGCCGTTTCTTTCAACTGATTTTACTTTGTGAGAAACGTAGAATTTCATTCCTTGTTTCTTCAATACTTTAGTTAATTCTTTTGAAAGAGAACCGTCCATTCCAGGAATGATTCTGTCCATGAATTCCACTACAGAAACCTGAGCTCCTAAACGAAGGTAAACTTGTCCAAGTTCGATTCCGATAACTCCTCCACCAATAATAACTAGGTGTTTTGGAACTTCTTTTAAAGCTAAAGCTTCAGTAGAAGTGATGATTCTTTCTTTATCAATTTTGATGAATGGTAAAGAAGATGGTTTTGATCCTGTAGCGATTACAGTATATTTTGCTTCGATAGTTTCTGATGTTCCGTCAGCTTTTGCAACTGCAATGTGCGTTGCGTCTACGAAAGAACCTAAACCATTGAAAACCGTAATTTTATTTTTTTCCATTAAGTAGTTAATTCCACCTACGGTTTGATCTACAACGGCTTGTTTGCGTGCGATCATTTTCTCTAAATTGATTTTTACATCACCAGAAACCTCGATTCCATGATCTGCGAAATGAGCAATTTCAGCATAATGATGTGAAGAAGATAATAATGCTTTTGAAGGAATACAACCTACGTTAAGGCAAGTTCCGCCTAATGAAGTATATTTTTCTACAATTGCAGTTTTGAAACCTAATTGTGCGCAACGAATTGCTGATACATATCCGCCAGGACCTGAACCTATAATGACTACGTCAAATGAACTCATAGTATTTGTTTTTATTTTAGCGGTTACAAAATTAAGGAATAAAGTTCTGTTTGAAGTTTAATTTTCAATGTTTTTTGCGTGAAATTTTGGGTTGTGGTTTTCTGCCACAAAGGCTCAAAGACACAAAGTTTTTTGCTTTTTTTTAATCTCGCAAAGACGCAGAGGCGCAAAGTTTTTTTACAAAGTTTGTCATTTCGACTGAAAGGAGAAATCGCACTAGTGAGTCGACAAAGATTGGAATATGCTTTACGGAGTTTCGTGTGCGATTTCTCCTTTCAGTCGAAATGACAAACTGGATGTTAGACGTACTGCTGTGCGTCTCTACAAAAAACCTTTGAACCTTTGTCACTCAGTAACTTTGCACCTTCTACCTAAGGTTTTCTTTCAGGATTTCTTGAAGTATGAAAAACAGAATAAATTATAACTTCATCATTAATAATTTCATATATAATAACAAAAGGAAATTTTACCAAGGTTAATTCCCGATAACTTGGTTCTTTCTTTATTTCAAATAATTCCGGATGAGTTTTTAAAACTTGGAGGTGTGATTTTAAATAAATTAGAAATTGTTTCCCTAAACCTTTACTTCTACTTTCATAAAATTCAATAGATTCATCAATTTCATTTTCTGCTAACGGTAAAATTTTGATTTTAAAAACCATATTTAGTATTCAAGCGCTGTTCTACTTCTTCCCAAGAACTTGCTTCTTTTTCATTTGAAAGATATTTTTCTCTCTCTTCGGCAACTAAATTGTAATGAGAATCGGAAACAATTGATTTCTTTTCGTCATGATTTATAGCATCAAAAACACTTTCTAAAATTTCTAATTTAGAATCGTCTTCAATGAATTTTCCAAAATCCTTTATAAGCTTACGTCTTAATTCTTTAGTTTCCATTTGGCTTTTATTTAAACTCAAATTTAAACCTTTTTAGCTTTGAATTTTGTTAACGTTTCTAGTTTATGAATTTAGCCGAAAAGTTCACAAAGATTTACATAAAGTTTTGTTTTTAAATCTCGCAAAGACGCAGAGTCGCAAAGTTTTTTTACAAAGTATGTCATTTCGACTGAAAGGAGAAATCGCACTAGTGAGTCGACAAAGATTGGAATATGCTTTACGGAGTTTCGTGTGCGATTTCTCCTTTCAGTCGAAATGACAAACTGGGTGTTAGACGCACTCCTGTACGTCTCTACAAAAACCTTTGAACCTTTGCCACTCTGAACCTTTGTGCCTCTTAAAAAGAAATCACCGTCGAATTCTTTACTTCGCTAATCATGAACATACTTTGTGTACTTCCAATATGCTGTAACGAAGTAAGTTTGGTTACTAAAAATTCCCTGTAAGCTTCCATATCTTTTACTAAGACTTTCAGAATATAATCATAATCACCGCTTACGTGATGGCATTCTAAAACTTCATTTAGTTTGATGACTTCGCTCTCAAATTTGGTTAGGAATTCTTTTGTATGCTGAATCAATTTTAAATGGCAGAAAACTACAAATCCTTTTTCAATTTTGGATTTGTCGACTAAGGCAGCATAGTTTTTAATTATGCCTTCTCGTTCAAGTTTTTTGATTCGTTCGTAAACTGCAGTCACCGAAAGATTGAGTTTTAAAGACAATTCTTTGTTTGTTTTTTTACTGTCGGTTTGAAGTAAAACCAGGAGTTTTTTATCGATTTCGTCTAAAGTCATGTTTGTATCATTGCGAGGAACGAAGCAATCTGATCCTCATAGTTACTGAAATGAAAGAAAATCTATTTAATTATGATTTATAAATCAAATTTAGATTAAAAATCATTATAAACGCATTTTAATAGATTTAAAATCTAATTAATAACTACATACTTGATTAATTTTCTAATTACAATTTACTTTGAATAGAATTTCTTTTGAAAACGAGAGTCCTAGCCCAGATTGAAGTGGAAAGCCCGGAGGAAAAAAGGCACAAGTTTCTTGTTTAAAAAAAGCGACCAACGGAAGCTCTTTTTAGAACATTAGAAACTTTGACTTTTTTACGAGGACTTGAAACGTAAAGCTGGAATAGCTCCTAAAAAAAATGTTTCATGTTTCAAGTTTCAGGTTGTTGGAACTTGAAACCTGAAACCTGAAACTTGAAACAAAACAAAAACTAACTATATGAAAAACTTTAACCCAGCAGATAAAATTCAGGATTTGCAGTACTTTGGTGAATTTGGCGGTGTGAATCCGTCGATTTCTGATTCTTCGACTTATACTTTTCTTTCGGCGAAAACTATGTTTGATACTTTTGAAGGAAATATGGAAGGCTGTTATTTGTATTCCCGTCATTCGTCGCCAAGTAATTTATATTTGGATCAGGCTTTGGCAGCGATGGAAGGAACAGAAACAGCAAATGTTTCGGCTTCGGGAATGGGAGCTATTACACCTACTTTATTACAGCTTTGCGGTGCAGACGATCACATTGTTTCAAGCCGAACTATTTATGGCGGAACTTACGCTTTCCTGAAAAACTTTACACCAAGATTCGGGATTGAAACGAGCTTTGTGGACATTACAAAACTGGATGTTGTAGAAGCTGCAATTACGCCAAATACGAAAGTTTTGTATTGTGAAACGGTTAGTAATCCGTTACTTGAGGTTGCTGATATTGCTGGTTTGGCTAAAATTGCCAAAAGGCATAATTTGAAATTGGTTGTTGATAATACGTTTTCGCCATTATCAGTTTCTCCTGCGAAATTGGGTGCTGATATCGTGATTCACAGTTTAACAAAATATATTAACGGAAGCAGCGATACTGTTGGCGGTGTAACTTGTGCATCGAAAGAATTTATTAATTCGTTGAAAAATGTAAATTCTGGCGCAAGTATGCTTTTGGGACCAACAATGGATAGTTTACGTTCGGCAAGTGTGATGAAAAATCTTCGTACGCTTCATATCAGAATTAAACAGCACAGTCATAACGCACATGTTTTGGCTGATAAATTTGAGAAAGATGGATTAAAAACGGTTTATCCGGGATTAAAAAGTCACCCAAGTCATGAATTGTACAAAACGATGATTAATCCTGAATATGGTTTTGGGGGAATGCTTACGATTGATGTTGGTACTTTGGAGAAAGCCAATGAATTAATGGAATTGATGCAAGCCAGAAATTTGGGTTATTTGGCGGTAAGTTTAGGTTTTTATAAAACTTTATTCAGCGCACCGGGAACCTCAACTTCTAGTGAAATCCCGTTAGAAGAACAATACGAAATGGGATTGACAGATGGTTTGATTCGTTTTTCTATTGGTTTGGATAATGATATTGATCGTACTTACGAAATGATGAAGCAATGTATGGTTGAGCTTGGGATTTTGAAACTTTCCAGCCCACGGGTTTTACAGGTTTAACGGGTTTACACTGATTGTTTTTTAGATTTTTTTTCGCCGCGAATTCACGAATTTTTAATAGTTAATTCGTGAATTCGTGGCTATAAAAAATTACTTCTGCTCATAATATCTAAAAGACTGCCAGTATTTGTCTTTGTATATTTCGTAATTTATATCGAAAGAACCGCTGTATTTTTTAATTAATTCATCTGCTATTTTTGAAGGTTTTCGAAAATCTTTGCAGGCAAAAAAGATTTCTCTTTTGTTTGCCAATGTTTCTCTACCTACATTTAAATAGCCTTCCAAATCCTTAAGTTCTAACACTATTTGATCTTCAATTTCATTTAATAACTGATATGTTTCTTTGTCTGGCATCCCGTTACTATTACTACCGTCAAATGGGATTGTTATAATAAACATCCATGGATGGGATGCTTTATTATCCCATTGTAAAAGATCAGCATTCATTAATCCTATAACAACTCCTCCGTCTTTTGTACTTGACTCAAAACCCGAATAGTTATCTTTTTCTGTATTGTGTCGTATCCCTTCATATTTTTCAACAAATTCTTTTTCTCTCCAGATTAGATAATCTTTTAATTTTTCAATTGGAATTAATTCTTCCAAAATTTCATTTGATCCTACTACTTTCATATTATCAATTAAAGTAACAGAATGCAATTCTCCTAAATAATTATCAAGAAAAATATAAACACCATTTGTCAGCATTTGTTTTTTATCTTCTGTAAAATGGTCGTAAACGATGGTCAAATCAATTTCATCCGGATAGTTTTTATGAAGGTTAGGATAAAATTTTAAATTATCTTTATTAAAGTCAAAACCTTCATAATTTATACTTACATCTTTAATATCTGATGCTGGTTTAAGTGCTGTGAATCTCCAGCCGTTAATTTGAGGAGCATCGTTGACCAATTCTTCTATAGCATAAATATTTCTAATGGCTCCATCCGGGGTTAGAATAAGTTCAGCAGTTTGATCATCAAACATTCCGGTTAGAAAATAAATTCCATCGTGGATTTCGTTTAGTTTTGGTGCCAGTTTATCAAGGAAACCTTTGTGAATATTTTGTTCTTCTTGAACAATTTTAAAAAATTCTTTTTCATTCTTTAAAAACCAATTCCAGAAATCACTATAAGACTTTATTGGAGATTCTTTTTTACCCAATACTTTATCAAGAAAACTCATTTATAAAAAAATTAAATTTAAAATTTACTAAGCGCAAACCTATGAAAAAAGCTTTAGAAAAAGTAAGAATATTTACATAAAAAAATCGTTCTGAAGATTATTTTCAGAACGATTTCCATTTATAATTTATAACTCTTAACTTATATCTTCACTATATTAAGTTTACTATTTTTTCTACTGTAAGTAAAGTAAATAAATAGTCCAATTAATAACCAAATTGTAAAGTAAATCCAGTTCCAAACGCTTAATTCGGCCATCATGTAAAGACAGCAGATTAATCCTAAAAGCGGAATTAAAGACAAGTTTCTTCTGAAAGCCCAAACAGCTAATCCAACTAAAACGAATAAGAATATCCACATTGGGATTTTGTGTTTGAATAAACTAAATCCTGATTCATATTTTGCAGAATCAGCAATTGGTAAACCTTTTACAACTTCGGCATATTTTGCATCGTCGTCTTGATATTGTCCTAATAAATGGTCTAAATCCGAAGTTTCGGCAGTTTTATTGTTTACTTCGATACTTTCTAAGTATTTGAAAACTTTTTCAGATTCTGATTTATCTAAAGAAGTTACGATCGAAGTCGCATCATAAATTTGCGGCTCATTATTAATAAAAGCCATTGTTGCTTTATTATTGAAAGCAAAAGCGTAATACAATCCTGCGATCATTAAAACTGGTAAAATATATTTTGAATTTACGTAAGGTGTTTTGAATTTTCCCCTCGGAATATCTGGTTTGTTTTGCAATACTAAAACTCCTGCGCAAACTAATACAAAAGCAAATAAAGTTCCGATACTGCATAAATCAGTTACCATTGTCAAATTCAAAAATAAAGCTGGAATCGCTACTACAAAACCTGTTACAATTGTAGCAAATGATGGCGTTTTGAATCTTGGGTGAACAGTAGAAAATTTCTTTGGTAACAAACCATCTCGGCTCATACTCATCCAGATACGTGGCTGTCCCATTTGGAAAACCAATAAAACGCTCGCCATCGCCACTACTGCACTAACTGCAATAATCCCCGACATCCATTTTAAGTCTAATTTATCGAAAACAAATGCAAGAGGATCTCCAACATTTAATTCGTGATATTTTACCATTCCGGTTAAAACCAAGGCAATAGCAATATATAAAATCGTACAGATGATAATTGCCCACATCATTCCGCGTGGTAAATCGCGCTGCGGATTTTTACATTCTTCGGCAGTTGTCGAAATAGCATCAAAACCAATATAAGCAAAGAATACCGCAGAAACTCCTTTTAAAACCCCTCCAACTCCATTTGGAGCAAACGGATCCCAGTTTGCTGTATCTACATAAAATACACCAACAGCAATTACTAAAAGAACCACGCAAAGTTTTACCACAACCATTAAGTTACTTGCGTTACGAGATTCTTTCATTCCTCTGTAAACCAAAGCTGTAATTAAAATAATAATGAATAATGCAGGTATATCGGTAACGAAATGAAAAGATCCAATTGTTGGCGCAGTTGTCCACGCTGTGTGTGCTTGCTGTAAAGCGACACTTAAATTTTCGAAAGATTTTCCGCCGCGCATTAAAGCTTCGGCATCATTATAACCGTTTGAAGCGGTTAAATAATCCATTTGAATCCATTGCGGTAAATGAATTCCCCCACTCTGGAGCAGTCCCGTAAAATAATCACTCCACGATATGGCGACGGTTATGTTTCCTACTGCATATTCCATTATCAAAGCCCAGCCAATAATCCAGGCGATAATTTCTCCAAAAGCTACATAAGAATACGTATAAGCACTTCCCGAAACCGGAACCATCGAAGCAAATTCGGCGTAAGCAAAAGCAGCAAAACTACAAGCCAAAGCTGTAAATAAGAACAAGAAAATAACAGCTGGTCCGCCGTCTGCACTGGCTTTTCCAATTGTACTAAAAATTCCTGCTCCAACAATAGCCGCTATTCCAAAAGCAGTTAAATCTTTGGTCGTCAAATGTTTTCCAAGCGCATTATGACCATCTGATTCATTCTGAGCAACTTGCTTCAGAATATCCTGTACTGTTTTCTTTCGGAATAAACTTGAAAATGCCATATATGTTTTGTATTATAAATTAATTTAATTCAGTTGTTATGGTTTTATTTTGCAAATAATGCAAAAATTATCCTTATTTCAAATATATAAAACGATTTTGTTTTTACTGAAGTTTTTTTTCGCCACAAAGTCACCAAGTCACAAAGTTTTTTTCTGCCACAGATTAAAGGATTTTCACAGATTAAAAATTTTAAATTAAATCTGCTCAATCCGCCAAATCTGCGTGAAAAAATCTTTTTAATCCTTTTAATCTGTGGCAAAACTTAAGATAAAACAAAAAATCCGTGTTTATCAACGTTTTCACGAAGTGAATCCGTATCATCCGCGTGCCATTTCTCAACGCAAACAATTCCTCAAAATACTAACCGGATGTTGTGCTTCTCGTTTTGTTCCGTCATAAATTTGATGGCGACAGCTCGTTCCTGCAGCGGCGATTTTTACGTTTTCGGCGGTGTTACGTACTTTTGGGAAAAGCGTGTCTTCTCCCATTTGCATACTCACTTTATAATGCTCTTTTTCATATCCAAAAGAACCCGCCATTCCGCAGCAGCCCGAATTATAAATCGTAACCGTATTATTTTTAGGAAGATTCAGCATGGCAAAAGTCGCTTCTACAGAACTTAGTGACTTTTGGTGACAATGTCCGTGAATTTTAATTTCTTTCAGTTCTTCAGAGAAAGAATCCGGCGTTATTTTTCCGTTGATGATTTCTTTTTTGAAGAATTCTTCAATCGTAAAGGCATTTTGCGAAATTCGTTCTGCACTTTCTTTATCCGATGCCAATCGTAAATATTCATCTCTAAAAGTCAAAATCGCCGAAGGTTCAATACCTATTAATGGCGCGTTGCTCGAAATCAAATCTTTGAAAATATTGATATTTATATCCGTAATCTTTTTGGCTTCTTCCAAAAATCCTTTTGAAAGATACGTTCTTCCGCTTTCTTCGTGATTTACAATTAAAACTTCGTAACCTAATTTCGTCAACAATTCAAAAGCATCAATCCCAATATTTACATCATAATAATTCGTAAATTCATCAACAAACAAATACAATTGTCCGTTTGGAAAATCTGCGTTTTTAGGTTTATTATTTTCATACCATTTTCTGAAAGTCTTTTTCGCTAATAATGGAACTTGTCTTTCGGGTGCAATTCCCATTGATTTTTTAACAAGCGCCTGATTCGAAATAAAATTCGTAATCGACGGAAACAAACTTCCCATTTTGTTCAGTTTTGCGTTGTTGGCAAAAATTTTACTTCGGGTCGAAAATCCGTTTGCTTTTTGGTATTGGTATAAAAATTCCGCTTTTAGAGTTGCAACGTCAACATTACTCGGACATTCGCTTGCGCATGCTTTACAGCTTACACACAACTCAAAAACTTCGTATAATTCTTTCTGGTCAAATTTGTTTTCTTTTTCAGAATACGTCAAATATTCTCTTAAAGCGTTTGCTCTTGCACGAGTCGTTTCTTTCTCGTTTCGCGTCGCACGATAACTCGGACACATCGCTCCGCCCGCCGATGGCATTTTTCGGCAATCGCCAGAACCGTTACATTTTTCGGCGGCACGCAAAATTCCTAAACTGTCTGAAAAATCCTGAAACGTTTTAATATCCGGTTCTACCCTTCCTGAAATCACACGATGGTTTTCGTCCATTTTCAAAGCGTTGACAATCTTCCCGATATTTAAAACCGAATTAGGGTCAAATGCTAATTTGATTCTTTTCAGCAATTCGTAATTCTTATCGCCAATCATAAACGGAATAAATTCTCCGCGCACGATTCCGTCACCGTGTTCACCGCTTAACGAACCTCTGTATTTTTTTACCAAATGTGCCACTTCGGTCGCAATGGTTCTGAATAATTTTAAATCTTCCGTTTTCTTCAAATTCAAAACCGGACGCAAATGCAGTTCTCCCGCACCGGCATGTGCATAATAAATCGCTTCTTGTCCGTGGCGTAACATCATCGCCGAAAACTCTGCAATATAAGCTGGCAAATCGCTTAATTCAACCGCTGTATCTTCAATAGAATCGGCTGCTTTGTCGTCGCCTACAATACTTCCTAAAAGTCCGAGTCCGGCTTTTCTAAGTTCGTTTGCTTTATCAATATCGGCTCCGTAAATTTTCACGAGCGCGTAACCAAAATTGTTTTTCTCTAAATCAGCAATTAAAGCGTTTGCTTGATTTTCTGCATCTTCTAAAGTGTGCGAAGCCACTTCAAACAACATAATCGCTTTGGGTTCTCCAACCAAAAAGAATCGGTTTTTAATATGCTCCCGATTGGTTTTAGTACAATCCAAAATCGTGTCGTCGATCATTTCGCAAGTGTACAAATGATGTTTCATCGCAACGACAACAGACTCTAAAGATTCCTGAATGGTATGATAATGTCCAACGACCATAATACTGTGCGCTGGCGGTAAATCGTCGACTTTTAAAGTAATTTCGGTAGTAAAGGCCAAAGTTCCTTCACTTCCGCAAAGTAATTTTCCGAGATTGATTGTTGGTTCAGTTCCGCCAAATAATTCTGATCTTAATAGAATATCAACGGCGTAACCTGTATTTCGTCTGTGGATTTCCGGTTTCGGAAACTCTTTTATAATTTCTTCCTGAATTTCTTTTACCGAAAGTTCGTCATAAACGCTTTTGTAAATTTTATTTTCTAAAGAATCACCTTTGGTTTTCTCGATAAATTCTGCCGAAGTCAATTCGCTAAAAGCTACTTCTGTTCCATCGCTTAAAATCGCTTTTACCTCAGCAATTTTATCACGCGTAACACCATATCGAATCGAAGTTGTTCCGGATGAATTATTTCCCACCATTCCACCAATCATCGCTCGGTTTGAAGTCGAAGTAATGGGCGCAAAAAATACGCCGTGCGGTTTTAAAAATAAATTCAGTTCGTCGCGAATAACGCCGGGTTGAACCGTAACTGTTTTTTTCTCGGCATTGTAACCTAATATTTTGGTGAAATGTTTCGAAACATCAACCACAAGTCCGTCGCCAACAGCTTGTCCGGCAAGCGAAGTTCCGGCCGTTCTTGGTGTAATCGAAATATTATGCTGCGCCGCAAAGCGAATTAATTTGCTGATATCTGCTGTCGATTTAGGCAAAGCCACCGCATTTGGCCGAATCCGATACACTGATGCGTCTGTCGAATAAAGTGTTTTATGAAGATCATCGTATAAAAGTGTGCCTTCGAGTTCGCCGGCTAATTGCTCTAAATGAGATTGGGTCAACATGTAAATGGTGCTTTTCTTAAAAAATAATTGCTCAAAAACTGAGACAACAAATATAAAAATATAGCTACTTAAAATGTATAAAATGCCGATTTATCTTAACAGCTCGTCAACATTTTATAAAATTAAAGCCAAATTCTGTAAAGCACCAAAATTGCGAAATAAGTAATTTTAAGATTTTACCTTTTATGCCTTACAATTATGGAAAATTTCGTTCAGGACGTCTTCAAACATTTAGAAAACTATTATTACAGCATTGTCGATCTTACGCCAAAATTTATTCTCGCAATTATTGTCATTCTCGTTTCGTGGTTTATTGCAACCCGAATTGGTATTTTTACAGGAAACCGACTCAAAGCCAGAATGCACGACCGACTTCTTGCCACTTTCATTGCCCGTTTAATTAAATCGGTTTTAATTATTATTGGGGTTTTGTTCATGTTCAAAATTATTGGTCTTGACGGAATTGCCCAAAGTATGCTTGCCGGAGCTGGAATCTCGGCCTTTGTAATTGGTTTTGCGCTTAAAGATATTGGTGAAAATTTCCTTGCCGGAATTCTGCTCGCTTTCAAACGCCCGTTTTCTATTGGCGATATTATCGAAAGCAACGGCGTAAAAGGCGAAGTCATCAACCTCAACCTGCGCGATACCGAAGTAAAAAGCGATTCTAAAATCATTTATATTCCAAACGCACTTTTAATTAAAAATACGCTCATTAATTACAACAGCGAAGGTTATCTTCTGCAAACTTTTACCGTTGGTCTCGAATATGGTTCTGATTATGGAAAAGCAATAGAACTCGTAAAAGAAGTTCTAAAACGAAACGAAGAAGTAACCGAAAAAGATCACGAAGACGCAGCCGTAATTACTGATATTTCCGGAGCGATTATTCAGCTAAACATTCGTTATTGGGTAAAAACCGGAACCAACAGAAAAAGCGCCGAATGCCGTTCGAAAATCATCGCCGAGGTTTTGAATACGTTAAAGGAAAACGGGTTTGTGCTTAAATAAGGGTCTAAGGTTTTTCTTTTTCCTTGCCTTTAAACCTTACTATCATCCTGAGCGTAGTCGAAGGCTTATGGAAACGTAAATCCTATTTTTTGGAATTTGGAATTTAAAAATTGGAATTTTAATAAGGAGCAATTTCCTGCTGTCCGCTATATTCCCGATAAACAAAAACTACGGCTAAAAAGCCTAGTTTTTCTAAATCGGGAGATGCCGCTTCCATCAGGGCTAGGACTCTCGGTTTCATAAGGCAATTTATTGAATAAAAAACGATTCCTGAACCACTCTATAACACATAAAAACACATCCAAAAGCTTTTCCTTCCAATCCTTCTATAGTTAACCATTCTAAAATTCCTTTATTTATAAACTTAAACAATTCTAATTCGATAAACTCAGCACTATAATTTAATTTTTGGTATTCCGGATGAGTTCTAATAAATTCCGAGAATTTCCATTGCGAAAAATTAATTTCATTTACTGAAATATCATATTCATAACTAATTCCGTCTTTTTTAGCAGTACAGCCACTTCCGTGAAAATAATATTCAATTCCTTCAATTGATCCTACTCTTTTAAAAAAGGTAATAGAAAACGAACATGGATTTATGTCTTGTTTGTATTTATCTTTTAATAAAGCTTCAAAGCTTCTGATAAATGTAATGTAGTCGGTTAAGATTTTTTCTATCATAATTTGCAGTTCAAATCTAAATCTTAAAATGTTATTTTCCAAAGAGATTCTCCAATCTTGTCATTTCGACCGAAGGGAGAAATCGCACTAGAAATTACGCAAACATAATTGACAATCTTTGTGGTTACGAGTGTGATTTCTCCCTTCGGTCGAAATGACAAACTGCTTGGAAATTTATTTGAGTTTATCTTTTTTCAAAATAACGCTTTATATTTACCATGCATATATGATTTAGTTTTTTCTAATTCATCTTTTTAAACAATAAAAATATAATCTTTTTCTTACTTAAAATATTTTTTTGATATCTTTACAATCCTAAACACAAAGAAAAATGATATCAAAAAAGCTTTTGCCCGTGCGGTATGGTGGCGGTATTGGAAACAACTGCAACGCACTTTGTGGCGTAGGACACCTTAGCTGTGCGGGTTCTTTTCCTAAACACAAAGATTATGAATGCAAACACAATTTCAAAAGAAACCCAAATCAGGCTTTTGAATTTTTTCAACGAAAGAATTGAACCTGTAGAAATGGCTAAAACATTAAGGCAGGTAAATTTCACACTCGCATTAGGGGTTATGAGCGAACACGAAGAACTTCAAAACGAAATCACCAAATTAAGAGATAGTTTTTACTGGCTCAATGAATTAGCTGAAACTTTAAATCCTTATTTGGATTTGGAGTAGAATTTTCAAATGAAAAACCTCGATTTCAAAATCGAGGTTTTCTCTTTTAGTAATTGATAAACTTTGCGGGCACGAGCGGGACGCTCGCGCTAGCAGAGGCTAGCAGAGAGCTTCTTGATTTTTGAAAATTATTTAAGACGCTAGCGCGAGCGTCCCGCTCGTGCCGCAAAGTATTTCCAGCATTAGATAAAAAATAAATGAGCAGAAAATATAAATTTGGAGAAAAAACTGGAGCATATTTTATCAGTTTCGCTACAGTTTATTGGATAGATGTATTTACAAGAGAAGAATATTTTGGAGCAATCATTGAATCTCTAGATTATTGTCGCAAACATAAATCAATGGAAATTTATGGATATTGTATAATGCCAAGTCATATTCATTTAATTTTTAGATCAGGAAATGGTGATCCCTCAGGATTGATTAGAGATTTTAAAGGATTTACTTCAAGAAAACTGCTTAAAACAATCGAAGAAAATCCTCAAGAAAGTAGAAAGGAATGGATATTATGGATGTTTGAAAAAGCTGGAAAGAAAAATAGCAATGTAAAATTCAGGCAGTTTTGGCAGCAAAATAATCAACCTATAGAAATTTGGTCTCTAAAAGTTTTTGAGCAAAAGCTAAACTATATTCATAATAATCCACTTGAAACTGGTTTTGTTACTAATCCGATAGATTGGAAATACAGTTCTGCAAGAAACTATGGAAATAATGATCAGACTGTTTTAGAAATTGATATTAATTGATGTTCTGTGCGGGCACGAGCGGGACGCTCGCGCTAGCGGAATAGAAATTAAAATAGTATAAAAACAGAAAACCTAGATTTTAGGTTTTCTGTTTTATCATTACAGACGCTAGTATTAGCGTGTAATACATTAATTGATAGTAAACTTTTTCCAAGGAATTTGAGACATCTGTAGATTAGATAAAAATTTTACAATATCTGTTCGTCCATAATATGTTGGAATTCCTCTAGAATTTTGCGCCATCAAAATAATTGGCATTCCCGGAAAATATCTTGAAAATTGGTTAACCACATTATCTCTTTCACTTGAATTCAATATGTGCGATTTAACAATTACAATCGCAAAATTTTGACCTTGTTCTTTAATAATAGCTCCTTCAAATTGCATAACTTTTTAATTTAATTGGTTAATAAAAATTAATAATCAATCAAATATCATTTAAAACTTAAATACTATTTTACGGAAAACCTTTTTCTTAAGTTGTAAATCATTTTTTCTCAAAAATATCAATCTCCTGCTAGCGCGAGCATCTTGCTCGTGAACACTTAGAATGTTTTAGTGAATAGATTGAGCGCACGAGCGAAACGCTCTCGCCAGCAGGAGACAATACAGAACTAAACAAAGTAACATTTAGTAATTTATAAATATGTTCTATATTTGATCCATTTAAAAAACTATACTATTCTACTGCTTAAAATGAGTAAATGTTCTTATTTTTCTGCTAATAAATTCTTATAATGAAAATAAATTTATTCCTTCTTTTTATCTTAACAAGTTTTACTATTAATTCGCAATCAAAAATAGAAGAATTATATGATTACAAAGTCGACAATCATTTAATTAAAAGTGATGAAAATTTAATGATTTGGTTAGATAGTTTGACTTCCAAAATTAGATGTAGTGGTTACAATTTTTCCACAAGTTATCATCAAGAACAATCCTTTCATAAATTTAACTTAGTTACAAAAGACACTCTATTAATTAAGATTCCTAAAACGCCTTTAAATCTCTCTTTTAAAACAGTAAGCAAAAATAGCCGAGGAAAAATTTCACAACCTTTTTTAGTTGAATATAATATTCCGTTCTATTCCAAGTCGAGGGGAGCTTTTGATCCTATAACATTTCAATATAAAGCTTTTGATTACTTTATTTTAGGATTAAAAATGCTTAAAATTAATGACCGAGAGCTTATTGCCAATACATTAAACAGACTTATTGATAATGATTATAAAAGCAATACATCAAAATTTGATATCCTAATCAATGATATAAATAAAAAGAAAAAATATAATATTCCCCCATTAAATGAAAAATTCAAAAATATTGAGGGTGTAATATTTCAATTAAATAAAGTCACACAAGACATCCCAAAATTGATTTATGAAGTTTATATCTATGACAAAAAAGGAGAAGAGAAAACATGGTACAATGTTCAAAATTTCTATAACTCAGTTTCAGATAATATTAAAGTATATTTAGACGACTACATAAATGATTTCTTAATTATAAAATTAGAAAAACCTGAATTAATAGTGTTTCCTCCTAATTGGATTAAACAAAAAAACGATGCTAATTCCCAAAGTACATTTAATAATTTATCTTTTGATCGGGTTGTTTTTGTTAAAAAACAGTTTGAGCATCTATTTGAAATAACATTTGAGATAACTAATAATGAAGAATTAGAATGGTGTTTTGGAATCAAAGAGAACTATAATGCTATGAAAGGAAAAAAAATAAAAATAAAAGCATCACCAGAAAATCCTATCTTAGTTAAACCTGAAAAAATTAAAATTACTGTTTATCCTGATAAAATTATCGGTATTTTAATTCATAATGAATATGACGAAATTGAACTTTTTAATTCTAAATTAAAGTTTAATTGATTAAATCTGGTGTATAATTCTCTACTCCTTCCCCCAAATCCTAGTATTCAAATCCAGTTCATGAACAATATCATGCATGAATTTCACAATCGAAAGATCGCCGGAAAGTAAATCGGGATCTAAAAGTGAAGAATGAATAGGCGCTTCAAAATAATTTTCAGACAACGGAAAAGCAATATACATTTTAGAATGTATAAACGAAACCGAAATCGTTTCGTCGCATTTGCCGTTTAAGTCCAGAATTCTTTCCATCATGGCAGGCGTTAAAATGTATCGTGCTTCAATTTGGTTACTGGAATAGGTTACAAATTTATTGCTAAAATCGATGTTTTCTAATTCGATAACATCGGTATTTCCAAAACTAAAAACATTTTTAGAAAACCAGGAACCAAAAGCTTCTCCAAAACCTTTTGGACGAACAACTGTCGAAACATTGAAGTTTTTATTGAAATCGGCTACAAAAACAATTCCTTTAAAAATGGTATGCCATTGTGTACGGGTTCCGTTTTTTGTACTAGTTTCGGTTTTGTATTCGGCGTGAACTTCGGCAAACCAAAAAGAAGTTTTATCGTTAGTTCCGCTTATTAAATCCTGTGTTTTATAACGATCAGATTCCGTTGTAAAAAGCTCAGAACTTCTAAACTCATATTCAGGAAGTCCGCTTTGGGGCGTTATCGTTAAACTTTCGTTGATATTTTTTAATGCAGATCCTACAACATTGGTTTTATAAGACATTTTGTATTTCTTAACATCGTCGCCAATTCTAAAATGCATTACGATGCCAGTAATGGCAGAAACGGCAAATCCCAGAAAACCTAAAGTCGGAAATCTAATCAATAAACCAATTATCATAAATACAATCGCAAGACCAAATAAAATGTAAGTAGTTTTATAGGTTTCAGCAATCTTTTTTCTTTCAACTTCTAATGTATTCAAAACCTCCTGCAAGCCTGAATTGTTACTAATTCCTGAATCCATTAATTATTGAAAAGTTCTTTTGCACTAATATTTTTACGCTCTTCTTCTGCCGTTGCTAAAACATCAATTTTAGTATAATTCAGCATTCCGGCAAACAGATTTCCCGGGAACATCATAATAGCGTTATTGTAACTCGTAACCGAAGCATTGTATGTTCTTCTGGCAGCCGCGATTTGTTCTTCGCTTTCTGTCCAAGTGCTTTGTAAGTTTAAGAAATTGGTATTGGCTTTTAAGTCCGGATAATTTTCAACCGTAACCATTAAACCTTTTACAGCTGAGCTAAGTTCAGTATCCAAACTTGCTTTTTCGGCCTCGGTTAAAGAACCTGAAGTTGCTCTTGAACGAAGTTCTACGATTTTAGTTAAGGTACTTTGTTCGTAATTGGTATATTGTTTTACAATCTCCACTAAATTCGGAATCAAATCATAACGTTTTTTCAGCATTACATCAATAGAAGAAAAAGCATTCGTAACCTGGTTTCTTTTTTCGATAAGGGAATTGTAAATGAATACTCCAATTATGATGAAAACAAAAAGGATAATAACTATAATCATGGTTTAAATTTTAATTAGTTTAGAAACAAATATATAAAAACGGGAATAAGTTTTGTTTAGCATTGTGTTTTTATTTAAACACATAGAAACATAGTTTTTTGGGAGTGAATAAAAGGATTAAATAAAATCAAGATTTTACACATAGCTGCATAATATTCTCATTCCTTTTAAAACATAGCCAGTGGTTTTAACCACTGGAAACGCATCGTGAATTATTCTGTGTCAAAGTGGTTGAAACCACTGGCTATATTAAATACAATGTCATTATATTCATTTTAAAACACCTTTCTCTATGTTTGTTTAAAAAAAGTGAAACGCCTTTACCCACAAAGAAAAACTATGTCTCTATGTGTTTAAAAAGAATTATACGCAACGCAAAAAAATAAATCTCAAAGTTTACTTATATTTATATGTAAAAAATCCCATTTTAGCGTTTCCAAATAAAATGCTTTTTTAAAATATCATTTTAATGAATAAAAATATAAGCTCTCTTTACGAAATCGCTCAAAAACAGACCCGAAAAATACTAGGTTTAATGTCAGGAACTTCACTCGACGGACTCGATTTGGCTCTTTGTGAAATTTCTGGCGAAGGCGAAAACACGCTTGTCAAAATCGAACAATTTGAAACTATTGATTACAGCGAAGACATTAAAACCGAAATCAGAAAAGTGTTTGCTAAAAAAACAATTGATTTTCAGCATTTGGTTTTATTAAACGAATGGATTGCTGACTTGCATGCCTTAATGATAAATGATTGTCTTTCAAAATGGAATATTTCCGCAAGCGAAGTGGATCTAATCGCATCGCACGGACAAACAGTTTTGCATGCGCCAAAGTTTTTGCATCAACAGGAAAAATTTCCCAATGCGACTTTACAAATTGGCGACGGCGATCATATTGCGGTAAAAACCGGAATTATAACTTTATCTGATTTCAGGCAAAAACACGTTGCGGCGGGTGGCGAAGGCGCGCCTTTGGCTGTTTATGGCGATTATTTATTATTCAGCAAAAAAGACAAAAGCCGAATTATGCTCAACATGGGCGGAATCGCAAATTTCACTTATTTACCAGCTTCACAAAACGCCGAAGAAGTTTTTGTAACCGATACTGGAACAGCAAATACTTTAATAGATATTTTTACCAAACAGTTTTTCCCTGAAAAAAGTTATGATAAAGATGCTGAAATCGCTAAAAGCGGAACTGTAAATCAGGAACTTTTAAGCGAATTAAAAAGCAATGTTTTCTTCCAAAAAAGCTTTCCAAAAACAATTGGTCAGGAATTATTCAATCATGATTTTGTGAACTCGGCTTTAGTAAAATTAAGTTTAGAAAACATTTCGGCACCAGATTTGCTTTCGACTTTAACACGCCTTAGCGCCGAGACAATTGCCGAAGCGGTTTTGTTTGTTGTACAAAATACTAAAACACCAATCGAAGAGTTTACAGTTTATATGTCTGGCGGAGGCGCACGAAATCCGTTATTGGTGAAATGGTTACAAGAATTATTGTCTTGTAAATTTGAAAAAAGCGATGTTCTGGGGATTTCTGGCGATGCAAAAGAAGCCGTTTTGTTTGCCGTTTTGGCCAATGAAACCGTAGCGGGAGGAAATTATAATTTTGGTTCAAAAAAAGGAATCCCATCGGTAACAATGGGGAAAATTTCCTTTCCGGACTAAATAATAAAGTTTGCCACAGATTATAAGGATTAAAAAGATTAATCCAAATAATCCTTTTAATCTGTGGCCATAAAAAAAGATTGCCACAAATTACACGAATTTTCACGAATTATTTTTTAATACTTTGAGAATAAAAAATTGGTGGAAGTTTGTGTAATTCGTGGCAAAAAAACATTTAAAATAAAATTTAGCAGAATTCATTGAATTCCTAGCAAAACAAACTATTTTTGGTTCTTGTTAAAATTAAAGATTAAAATGCATAAAAATCAGCACTTACTATACTCAATCATTCTTATATTTTTCTTTGGATTAAAATCTAACGCACAAGAAAAAATAATGCATCCTAAAAATGAATTTAGAGGTGTTTGGATTGCGACTGTAGTAAATATTGACTGGCCAAAAACAGCCGCAGATAATGTTGAAAAAGAAAAAGCTGATTATTTAGAAATCCTTGAAACTTACAAACAATTAAATTACAACGCTGTTATCGTTCAGATAAGAAGTGTTGGTGATGCTTTTTATCCAACAGAGCTTGCGCCTTGGTCAAGATTCCTGACAGGAAAAGAAGGTGTAGCTCCAAATCCGTATTATGATACTTTGGCGTGGATGATTGAAGAAGCGCACAACAGAGGTTTTGAATTTCACGCATGGCTGAATCCGTATCGTGCAACTTTCGATTTAAATAAAAATCTTTTAAGTCCAAATCACGACGTTTTTAAACATCCGGAATGGATGATCGAATACGGCGGAAAATATTATTACGATCCTGCATTGCCAGAAGTTCAGTCACATTTAACAAAAGTCGTGAAAGAAGTCGTTGATAAATACGATATCGATGCGATTCATTTTGATGATTATTTTTATCCATACGCCGTTCCCGGAAAAGTTTTTAATGACTCGGCTTCGTACAAAAAATATGGTTCAGGTTTAAGTCTAGCAGATTGGCGTCGTGCCAACGTGAGCAACTTTGTACACACCATTTCAACAACTATAAAAGAAAGCAAACCGTGGGTTCAGTTCGGAATTAGTCCTTTTGGGGTTTGGCGAAATAAATCTGTTGACCCAAAAGGTTCAGAAACGCAGTCAACTGCAAATTACGACGATTTATATGCAGATCCGCTTTTATGGATGGATCAAAAATGGATAGATTATATCTTGCCTCAATTGTATTGGAGCATGTATAATCCTAGAGCTTCTTATTCAAAATTAGTAAAATGGTGGGCAGAAAACTCCAATAATACAGCTGTTTATATTGGTCATGCTTCTTATAAAATTAGGGTCGATGGCGATAAAAGCTGGAACTACGTCAGCGAAATCCCAACCCAGATTGATTTTGCCAGAAGTACTAAAAATGTTTCCGGAAGTGCTTATTTCAGCGCAAAATGGTTCATGAACAAAAACTTAGATCTTGTTCGTCTTCTGGAAGACAATCAATACCGTTTTCCTGCGCTTCCTGCCGCGGTTCCAAATTTAAAACGTATTATTATTGATACGCCGGTTATTACAGATTTTGCAAAAGACACCATAAAATATTCTTTCAGCATCAAAAATCCGCTGAATACAAAAGTGCGTTATATTGTAATTTATGGCGGAGAGCATATTTCAAAGATAAATACAAACGATGCCGAAAAAATCATCGACAAAGTAAGAGCTGTTGAAAAAGACGGCGTTATATCATTTTCTATTCCCGCAGAAAAAATCGATATGTATAAAGCTTGCGCTGTAACATTTATTGATTATTTTGCAAACGAAAGCACCCCAACTGCTGCCGACTTAAAAAAGAATTTTAAAATCTATTCACCTGCTCAGCCTAATGAAAACAGATAATAAACCCTGGTTCTGGATTCCACTTCTTAATTTTGCGTCTGGATTACCTTACGCCGTAATTATCTCAGTTTCGGTAATTATGTACAAAAATTTAGGTATTTCAAATGAAGATATTGGCGTTTACACCAGTTTATTATACTTACCGTGGGTTATAAAACCGCTTTGGAGTCCTTTTATTGAATTAAACGGAACCAAAAGAAAATGGTTTTTATCGATGCAGTTATTGATTTCGATTGCTTTTTTATTGGTCGGATTTACAATTCCTACCAATGGATTTTTCATGATGACATTAGCAATTTTCTGGGTTGCTGCTTTTGCTTCGGCTTCAAATGATATTGCCAGTGATGGATTTTATTTATTGGTTTTACCTGAAAATCAACAGTCTTTTTTCCTCGGAATCAGAAGTACTTTCTATAGGCTTTCAATGCTTGCCGGCAACGGATTAATTGTGCTTTTAGCAGGATATCTGGAACAAAAATATGGTGATAATACCAAAGCATGGTCGTATACAATGATTGGCGTTGGTTTATTAATGACTTTTATAACGATTTATAATTTTGTTTTTACTCCAAGAAATGAAATAAATGTTGCAGCAGATAATAAAGATCATCATCAAAATTTCGGTTCTATATTTGCAAGTTTCTTCAAGAAAAAACAAATCGGTTTAGTGTTAGCTTTTATTCTGGTTTTCAGATTAGGAGAATCACAATTGCTTAAAATGTTAAGCCCATTTTTATTAGACGGAAAAGAAGTTGGCGGGATGAGCTTAACTACTGAATCTGTTGGGATTATTTATGGAACTTTGGGTATTTTTGCCTTAACAATTGGCGGAATTTTAGGCGGAATTGCCATTTCAAAACACGGTCTTACTAAATGGATGCTTCCTATGTTTTTGGCTATGCATCTGCCAATACTTGGTTTTATTGGACTTGCTCATTTTCAGCCGCAGGAACTTTTTCATCTTCATATAAATTTATACTTTTTTGAAATAAATTCGCCATTAAATCTTTATACTTGTATTACCGTAATTTTGGAACAATTTGGATATGGTTTTGGATTTACAGGTTTTATGATGTTTTTAATTCATGTTGCCGAAGGAGAATCAAAAACAGCACATTATGCACTTGCAACCGGATTTATGGCATTAGGAATGATGCTTCCGGGAATGTTGAGCGGTTTTATACAACAATTTTTAGGCTATCAAAACTTCTTTATCTGGGTTTTTATAGCGACAATTCCAGGTCTTATTTTATCACGTTTTTTAATTTTCCCGAAAGATTTTGGGAAAAAATCAGAAGAAGTTTAACCCCAAATCAAACTCTTACTTATGGAAATCAATGAAAATTTGCAGGCCGAACGCAACTTAAAAGGAGCTGAGTTCGAAAAAACCGGAAATCTTGAAAAAGCAATTGAATTATATGAGGAAAATGTCGCAGAAAGCTTTAAAGGAAATCACCCTTACGATAGATTAGCAACAATCTACAAAAACCAAAACGATCTCGACAACGAAATCAGGGTTTTAGAAAAAGCTATTGTGGTTTATGAAGAAATTACAATCGAAGACCGACTGGAAGGGTTACCAAAACTTTTCCGTTTTAAAAACCGATTGGATAAAGCAATTGAAACCAAAAAGCAATTAGCTAAACAAAAGAAAGCAAAATTGAAATAAAATATCGATCTCAAAACTTGCAGTGAAAAGATGAAAACAAAGATTTGCATAATAACATTGTTTATAGTGCTAGTATTATCTTGTGGACATAATAATGAAAAGAAAAATAAACTGCCAGAAAAAAAACAACCTGTTACAAAAACATTTGAGCAAAAAGAAAAAGAACGTTTAGAGAAAAGAGCTGAAATTGAAAAACAGGAAAAGATAGATAGTTTAAAATTAGATAAAATTCTATTTGATGCTTTGAAAATTGCCACTCAGGAAATTAACAAAAAGAAATTCCAAAAGAAATACAAAGTTAGACCTGATAATGAATATGACGTTGAAGTTGAAATAAATATAGATTGCTATTTTGCAAAAAACAATCCTCATCTCATTATCCGAAGGTTAGAGCCAAATAATGTATATATCGATATTTATTCGAAAGATGGAAATAAATTCGTAAAAGTTCTTTCTCACAAAGAGTGGGCTATGACTTATATGGATGACACAATAAAAGACATTAATGGTGACGGTTTGAAAGATTTTGTTGTTAATTGGTATGGCGCAACTGGATGCTGCCTAAAAGCCTTCAGCAATATTTATTTGTTTAGAAAGGATAAAAAAACATTTTCGAAAGATTTTGAATTCATAAATCCTACTTTTTCTCCTAAAGAAAAAATAATACGAGGAGTTGAATATGGTCATCCTGGACATACAGCAATTTATAAATATAAATGGAACGGTGAAGCAGTCGATACTTTAGAATATGTTTACTATGAAACTGACAAAGAAGACAGAAAAACCGGGAAAATAATTATTTCAAAAAAAGAAGCTTACAGTAAAAATAAAAAAGACATAAGAATATTAAATTCAATACCTGTTGAATACAAAAACATTGAAGGTTTCGATTGGTTTACCGGAAAAGGTTATGAATAAAAACAATTATAAAACAAGAAGATGATTAACTTAAAACGAACCAATTCAGATGATCCCGATTTTATAAAGCTGGTGGCTTTATTAGATCAGGATTTAGCAATTAGAGACGGAGAAGATCATGCGTTTTACAATCAGTTTAATAAAACCGATAAAATAAAACATACGATTGTTTATTATGAAAATGGAATTGCGGTTGGCTGTGGTGCTTTTCGCGAAAAAGAAAGCGACAAAACCGAAATCAAACGAATGTATGTTCATCCTGATTATCGCAAAAAAGGAATTGCTTCAAAAGTTTTAGCCGAATTAGAAATTTGGGCTAAAGAAGTCGGCTATACTTACACGATTCTCGAAACTGGAAAAAACCAACCCGAAGCCATAAATTTGTACCAAAAATTAGGTTACACAATCATTCCAAATTATCCGCCTTACGAAAAGATGGATAACAGCGTCTGCATGAAAAAGACTTTATAATAATGAAAATTACAGCCGAAGCATTACGACAAAGAATAGGACAATTCTTTTTTCCTGCCGTTTTTATAAACGATACCGAAGAAAATATTCAGGAAACCGAGCGTTTGATAAAAGAACACAACATTGGCGGACTGACCTTTTTTCATAGTCGGGCGAGCGCTGCAACCAATTATGAAAGCAAGAAAAAAGTTGTTTTTAATGATGACAGCTATCAAAAAATCAAAGAACTTATTGTTCGTTATCAAAAAGCTGCTTCTACTCCACTTTTAATCAGCATAGATGCCGAATGGGGTTTAGCAATGCGTATCGAAAAAACACCTCAATATCCGTATGCGATTACACTTGGCGCTTTACCTTCAACTAAATCTGATTTGGTTTTCGAAGTTGGAAAACAAATAGGTTTAGATTTAAAAGCAGCCGGAATTCAGTATAATTTATCGCCTTTGGCAGACATCAACAATAATCCAAATAATCCTGTTATTGGATATCGTTCATTTGGTGAAAACAAAGAAAAAGTAGCCAATTTTGCGGTTGAATATTTAAACGGAATGTCGGAAGTTGGCGTTTTAGGCTGTCTGAAGCACTTTCCCGGACATGGAAATACCAATGTCGATTCGCATTTAGGATTGCCTGTTTTAAAGGAAACTCTGGAAGAATTATTAGAAAACGAATTATATCCGTTCATTAAAGGAATTGAAAATAATGTCGATTCAATTATGATTGGACATTTGGCCGTTCCGAGTTTAAACGATGGAAAAGATACCTCGGCAACATTATCAAAAGCTGTGATTCAGGATCTTTTGCGCGAGAAATTAGGTTATGATGGCTTGGTGATTTCTGATGCTTTAAATATGCACAGTGTTTCAAAATTATACGAAACCAAAGGTCAGCTGGAATGGGAAGCTTTTAATGCCGGAAATGATATTTTATGTTTCGCCGAAAATGTTCCCGAAGGAATCGAAGCTATCTTTAGAAATGCATCACCAGATCGTATTTTTAAAAGCCATAGCCGAATCATGAAGGCTAAAGAAAAAGCGGGAATTCTTTCTGGAAATACCGATGCTTCGGGCGAATTAAATTTCGAAAAAGCATCTGAATTAAATCTGGAAATTGCTCAAAATGCCATTACGACAATTATAGATAATTCAAATTCAGAATTGGCATTTGATTCTCAGAAAAACAATAAATTAGCCAAACTAAGTTTATATAAAAATACCGAAAACACATTCTTTAAAACTTTAAATTCAGAATTAGAATCTCCTGAATTTGCTTTTGAAAATTTAGAAGTTTCGGATATTTCTGCAATCAAAAAACAATTAGAGAATTTCGAAACTATTATCATTTCATTATTTGTTCCAAAAGCAAAACCAGCAAATAATTTCGAAATTGATAATGCAGTTTTAGAACTGCTTTCTGATTTACTTCAAACCAAAAAATGCATTGTTTACGTTTTTGGAAATCCGTACGTTTTACCAATAATTCCGAATCTTAAAAAGGCTTCAGGATTAGTTCAGGCGTATCAGGATTTTGAAGAATTTCAAAAAACGGCAGCAATTCAATTTTTAGCTAAAATTTCTTCAAATGGAATTCTTCCGGTAAACATTGATATCCAATAGGTTAAAAAGTTAAATAGTCAAAATTTATCAACTTATAAGTTTTTATAATCACATCTTATTGTAAGAATATGTGCTTATCACCTACTTTTGCACCAGAAATAAATTTTTAACGTAAAACGAAAAATATGTCTTTAGTAGGAAAAAAATTCCCAAGTATTGCAGTAGATGCTATCTCAGAAATGGGTGACAATTTAAAAATCAACATTTTTGAAGAAGCAGTAAACAACAATAAAAAAGTACTTTTATTTTGGTACCCAAAAGATTTTACTTTTGTATGTCCAACTGAATTACACGCCTTTCAAGCTGCATTACCAGAATTTGAAAAAAGAAATACTATCGTAATTGGTGCTTCTTGTGACACAAACGAAGTTCACTTTGCATGGTTAAATACTCCAAAAAACAATGGTGGAATCGAAGGTGTTACTTACCCAATCTTAGCTGATACAAACCGTAACTTAGCTAACATTTTAGGTATTCTTGATATCGAATCTACAAGCTACAGCGAAGATACTGATTCAGTTATCATCGAAGGTTCAAACGTAACTTACAGAGCTACTTACCTTATTGACGAAACTGGAAAAATCTTCCACGAAAGTGTAAACGATATGCCATTAGGACGTAACGTAAACGAATACCTAAGAATGGTTGACGCTTACACTCACATCCAGACTAAAGGTGAAGTTTGTCCTGCTAACTGGGAAGCTGGTAAAGAAGCTATGTCTGCAGACAGAGTTAGTACTGCTGAATACTTAAGCGCTAACTAAGAAATAAAATTTCCAAATTTTTAAAATTCCAAATTCCAATTGGGATTTGGAATTTTTCTCTCTCAAAAAATCAATAATATTTTCAAAATTTAGATTTTCTAAATTCAATCGTAAGATTTGGAATTTGGAATTTATAAACTTGGAATTTAAATACAGAAAATTATGTTAATCGACTTAAACGAAGATACGTTAGCAGATTTAGTTGCTAAAAACGAAAAAGTAGTAGTACAATATTCAGCATCATGGTGTGGAAACTGCCGTATTATGAAACCAAAATTCAAAAAATTAGCAACAGAAAATGAAGCTATCACTTTTGTTTTGGTTGATGCAGAAAATTCTCCTGAATCAAGAAAATTAGCTAATGTGAGCAACCTGCCAACATTTGCAACTTTCGTAAACGGACAATTAGTTGGAGAAACTCAAACTAATAAACAAGAAGTTTTAATCGATCTTGTAAACGCAATTGCTTAAATTTAGATTAGTTAGACTGGCTTAGATTTTTAGACTTCTTAGAAGTACTATAAACTTTAAAAAGGTCTAAAATCTAAGAATGTCTAAAAATCTAAGAAATCTAAACATGAAATTACCAGTAATAAAGCAATTAACGCAGTTCATCGAAGAAAACGATCAGGATTACATCATTGAAACAATTGAAGTTCTTGAAGCTATGACCGAAATTCCTTCTCTTAAAGATGAAGAATTAGATGTAATTGGCGAATTGATTTCGAATATGTACGGTGCTCTTGAAGTACACAAAATGGTTTCTCAGGGAACTGATAAAAAAGAAGCTTTAAACGCGTTCATGAAACGTGTTTTAGGTTCAATCGATAAATAAATCGACCTCTTTTTCAAATAAAAAACAAAAAAACATGACTGAGAAAGCGTTTCGTATTGCGAGACGCTTTTTTTTAGTTTACAGTTTTCGGTCGCAGTTTTCAGTTTACCAATCTTTGTCAGGCTGAGCGAGGTCGAAGCCCACGCAAAGATTATCGATTTAGATTATGGAGTTACTTTATGTGGGCTTCGACTTCGCTCAGCCTGACAAAAATCCGTTTAATCTGTGTCATCTGCGTGCCATTACACACAAACCAATTATAGATCAAACCTTACACTTAATCTCACCTTAAACCCTTAACAAATACTTTTAGATTCAAATATTAATCCTTACTTTTGAACCTCATTAAAAAAAATTATCATGGCTTCAATAACATTAGGAGGAAATCCAGTTCATACATCAGGCGAATTACCAGCAGTTGGTTCTAAACTTGCTGATTTTAAATTAGTGCAAAACGATTTATCAGTTGCTTCTTTGAGCAATTTTGCTGGTAAAAAATTAGTTTTAAACATTTTTCCAAGTGTTGATACAGGAACTTGCGCAGCATCTGTTAGAAAATTCAATCAAAGTGCAAGCGGATTAGAAAACACTACTGTTTTATGTATTTCAAGAGATTTACCTTTCGCTCAAAAACGTTTTTGTGGTGCTGAAGGTTTAGAAAATGTAGTTAATTTATCAGATTTTCAAACAGGAGCTTTTGGTAAAGCAAATGGTTTAGAAATCACTGACGGACCTTTGGCAGGTTTACACTCAAGAGTTATTATTGTTGTTGATGCAAACGGAACAATTACTCATACAGAACAAGTTGCTGAAATTGCAAACGAACCAAATTACGAAGCGGCTTTAGCAGCACTATAATATTTTCCACTAAATGGAGTTTCAAAAAGATAATACTTTTGTTACAGGTCGTTTAAAGAGTGTAACTTACGCCTTTAAAGGAGCTGTAAAACTGATAAGAACAGAACACAGCGTTATGGTTCAATTCTCACTGGGAATTATTATGACCATTGCCGGGTTCTATTTTCATATTTCTCAAACCGAATGGCTATGTCAAACCTTAGCCATTGGTTTGGTTTTAAGCATTGAAGGATTAAATACGGCTGTTGAAAAAATCGCCGATTTTATCCATCCCGATTACAGCAGACGAATTGGGTTTATTAAAGATATTGCTGCAGGAGCGGTATTTTTTGCCGCCATGACAGCAATAGCGATTGGTTTGATAATTTATATTCCAAAATTTATATAGGCGGAACGCAAGAATGGCAAAAACAAAAAAAGAAACTGTAGACAAAAAAACCGAATCAAAAGTCGCCAGCATTAGATCCTGGTCATTATCCAAACAACAAAAATTTGTTTTGGGCTGCCTTTTGGTACTCTTTTCTATTGCATTATTAGTTGCATTTATTTCGTTTTATGTCAACGGACAATGGCAGACAGACCAAAGTGCGGTTAGTCAGCTTGGTGACCGTGAAGAAGTAGTGCAAAACTGGCTCGGAAAATTCGGGGCTTTTCTTGCAGACTTAATTGTGTACCGAGGTTTCGGTCTTGCCTCTTTTATAATTGTTCGTTTATTCTTTTTAACCGGATTATTTCTGGCATTAGAACTTTCGACCAAAAAATTAAAAAATACTTGGTTTTGGGATTTATTTGCCATTATCGTAGTATCTATTTTATTTGGATTTTTTGCTACTTCGGCACCAGAACTTGGCGGAACAATTGGTTATGAATTAAATCTTTTTCTTCAGGATTATATCGGGAAAACCGGAACTTTATTAACCTTACTTTTTGGACTGATCGTTTATTTGATTTTCAAAATAAAAGTATCTCCGGAAAAAATTCAGTCTTATTTTGATTCCACTAAAAACGAATTAAAATCAGAATTAAATTCGATCAAAAAACCGCAGCAGGATTTAGAACCTGAAAGCGCTTATAATTTAGAAGAATTTGCAATTGAAGAAGATCCTGAATTGGATAACATTCATTTAAAAACAGATGATTCTAAATTCGAAATCAACAAAGAAGCTTTAAAACCAACTATCAATCATTCGTCAGAAATTGAATTAAATCCGATTTTAAAACCAATTCAGCCAAAACAAGAACTTCCATTAGTTTCTCCTGATGAAGCATTTGTAATTGAAAAAGCGGAAGAAGAAGATATTATTGAAGAAAACCTTGCTTCTCGCCTTGTTGCTGATTTCGGGTTATTTGATCCAACTTTGGATTTATCTAATTATAAATTCCCAACTATCGATTTATTAAAAGAATATTCGACGGGTGGAATTACCATTAATCAGGAAGAATTAGAAGAAAACAAAAATAAGATTGTAGATACGCTTCGTAACTACAAAATAGAAATTGCGCAGATTAAAGCTACCGTTGGTCCATCCGTAACTTTATACGAAATTGTACCGGAAGCCGGAATCAGAATTTCTAAAATTAAGAGTTTAGAAGATGATATTGCGTTGTCATTATCCGCTTTAGGAATTCGTATTATTGCACCAATTCCTGGAAAAGGAACAATTGGTATTGAGGTTCCTAATAAGAACCCTACTATGGTTTCGATGAAAAGTGTGATTGGATCAGCTAAATTTCAAGAAGCTGAAATGGAACTTCCAATCGCTTTAGGAAAAACTATTTCGAATGAAACTTTTGTTGTCGATCTTGCTAAAATGCCTCACTTATTGATGGCGGGAGCAACCGGACAAGGAAAATCAGTTGGATTAAATGCAGTTTTAACTTCGCTTTTATACAAAAAACATCCAGCAGAAGTAAAATTCGTTTTGGTCGATCCGAAAAAAGTAGAGCTTACGCTTTTCAACAAAATAGAGAGACATTATTTAGCAAAACTTCCAGATACAGAAGATGCTATTATTACTGATAATGCAAAAGTGGTTAATACTTTGAACTCACTTTGTACCGAAATGGACAATCGCTATTCTTTATTAAAAGATGCGATGGTTCGTAATATTAAAGAGTACAACGAAAAATTCAAAGCAAGAAAATTAAACCCGGAAGCCGGACACCGATTTTTACCTTACATCGTTTTGGTTGTCGATGAGTTCGCCGATTTAATTATGACCGCAGGAAAAGAAGTCGAAGTTCCAATCGCCCGTTTGGCTCAGCTGGCGCGTGCTATTGGTATTCACTTAATTATTGCTACACAAAGACCTTCTGTAAACGTTATTACAGGTTTAATTAAGGCCAATTTCCCTGCGAGAATTGCGTTTAGGGTAACTTCAAAAATTGACTCAAGAACAATTTTAGATACTCAGGGAGCTGACCAGTTAATTGGACGTGGAGATTTATTGTACACAAACGGAAATGACGTAACGCGTGTACAATGTGCATTTATTGACACGCCAGAGGTTGAAAAAATCACAGATTTTATTGGTTCACAAAAGGCATATGCCACAGCATATTTACTTCCGGAGTTTGTTGGAGAAGAAACTGGCATTAATCTTGATATGGATATTTCCGAAAGAGATACCTTATTTAGAGAAGCTGCCGAGATTATTGTTAATGCGCAGCAAGGTTCTGCTTCATTACTGCAAAGAAAATTAAAATTAGGTTACAACAGGGCCGGTCGTTTGATCGATCAGCTGGAAGCAGCAGGAATTGTTGGACCGTTTGAAGGCAGTAAAGCAAGAAGTGTGAACATTTTAGACTTAAGTGCTCTTGATCAATTCTTTAATAATGAACAAAATTAATCCAATCATGAGAACAAACATTCAGGAAATCAAAAACAATTCTATCACTAACATGACTAAAAAGTGTTTTCAAATGGCAGTTATTTTGCTTTTGAGCTTCACTTCTATTCAAGCTCAGGATAAAAAAGCCAAAGATTTATTGAACGAAGTGACTGCTAAAATAAAAAGCTACGATAATATTGTTATTGATTTTAAATATTCTCTAAATAATGCAAAAGAGAATATTAACCAGGACAGTAAAGGAAATGTAACCATGAAAGGAAATCAATATGTGTTGAATTTTATGGGCGTTACTAAAATTTTTGACGGACAAAAAACGTACACAATTGTTCCTGAAGACGAAGAAGTTACAGTTTCTAAAGTAAATGAAAAGGATGATAATGCTATCACGCCTTCAAAAATGCTTACTTTCTTTAATTCTGGGTACAAATACAATATGGATATCGTACAAAATGTAAAAGGAAGAAAGATTCAATACATTAAATTAGTACCAACTACTGGAAAAGATCAAAGAAAAGAAATTCTTTTAGGTATTGATGTTCAGACAAAACACATCTATAATTTGATTGAAACTGGAAAAAATGGTACAAAAACAACTTTAACCGTTAATTCTTTTAAAACCAATCAGCCATTATCAAAAAATCAATTTACCTTTGTAGCGAGTAAATACCCGAAATACTACATCAACAAATTAGATTAATCAGAAGGTTGAAAATTCTAGACAAATACTTATTAAAAACATTCTTAGTTACATTTACCACGGTATTTGTAATCCTTTTTTTCATATTCATACTTCAGACAGTATGGCTATTTATATCAGAACTAGCAGGTAAAGATCTCGACTTAATATTGGTCGTGAAATTCCTGCTTTTTTCTATGCCGCGTATTATCCCGTTGGTTTTACCGTTATCGGTTCTTTTGGCTTCGATTATGACTTTCGGAAATTTAGCCGAGAATTATGAATTTGCAGCCATGAAATCTTCCGGAATCTCACTTCAAAGAGCAATGCGGGTTTTAATTATTTTTATATTCGTTTTGAGTATTGTAGCATTTTGGTTTGCCAATAATGTTATTCCTTTTGCCGAATATAAGTTTGTGAACTTCCGAAAAAATATCGCGCAGGCAAAACCAGCCATGGCAATTGCCGAAGGCCAGTTTAACGATGTTGGAACGTACAACATTAAAGTCAACAAAAAATCTGGCGAAAACGGAAATATTCTTACTGGTGTTACTATTCACGAAAAGGCAAACAATTTTGGAGAAAACAAAACGGTCATCAAAGCCAAAGATGGAGAATTAATCAGTAATGAAAAATCAAGTATTTTGAAACTGGTTTTAAATGATGGTTATTACTATCAGGATGTTACTCCAAAAAAATACGAAGACCGTGCTAAACTTCCTTTTATAAAAGGAGCTTTTAAAACGCATATCATCAACATCGATTTATCTGAATTAAACAAAGTTGACGACAGTAAAGAAAGTATTGCCGGTACAAATGCAATGCTCAATTTTAATGAATTGCGTTATACTTTAGATTCATTAAACAAGAATCTGGACAATGAAATTATTTCATTTTCTGAGAATATAAATCAGCGCGTTGGATTTAGAAGATCAAGCACTTTGGTTACTGATAAAGCAAAGAAGAAAAAGGCTTTACCAAGTGATCTTTTGTCTTTATACAACAATAAAGAAAAAGTTGATGTTCTAAAAATGGCAAGCAGCAATGTTACCAGCAACGTTTTCTCTATTGAATCAACCCAAAAAGATTTAAAAGACAAACAGCGAGAAATCAACAAACACTTAACGGCTTTATATGAAAAGTTTGTTATTGCTTTTGCATGCTTCTTAATGTTCTTTATTGGTGCACCTCTTGGAGCTATTATTAGAAAAGGCGGACTTGGTTTACCAATTGTTTTTGCAGTTTTAATTTTCATTACTTTCCATTTCATCAATACTTTTGGAAAAAGATTATCGCAGGAAGGCGGAATGACTCCTTTTATGGGTTCATGGATGTCGTCGTTTATTCTTTCGCCATTAGCAGTATTATTAACCTATCGTGCTACAAATGATAACGGATTAATTAATTTTGATGCGATAACTACCCCAATCTCACAACTATTTCAAAAAATTTCCGAGCGGTTTTCACCAGCTCAAAACAAAGAATAATTATGTCAACAAAAATTCAACTGAATACCATTGAAGAAGCTATAGAAGATATTCGTCAAGGTAAAGTAATCATTGTAGTTGATGATGAAGATCGTGAAAATGAAGGTGACTTTTTAGCTGCTGCCGAAAAAGTTACTCCTGATATGATCAATTTCATGGCTACTCACGGACGTGGATTAATCTGTACACCACTTACAGAAAGCCGTTGCAAGGAGCTTGATTTACGCGCTATGGTTACTAATAATACTGATCATATGGAAACTGCTTTTACGGTTTCTGTAGATTTAAAAGGAAATGGTGTTACAACCGGAATTTCTGCTGCTGACAGATCTAAAACGGTACAGTCCCTAGTTGACCCAAATACAAAACCACATGATTTAGCACGTCCTGGACATATTTTTCCTTTAATTGCTAAACAAGGTGGAGTTTTAAGAAGAACAGGGCACACAGAAGCTGCAATTGATTTTGCAAGATTAGCAGGATTTAAACCTGCAGGTGTTATCTGTGAAATTTTGAATGAAGACGGAACAATGTCTCGTTTGCCTGAACTTATAAAAGTAGCAAAGAAATTTGACTTAAAATTAGTTTCGATTGAAGATTTAGTTGCTTACAGAATGCAGCATGACAGTCTTATCATTAAAAAAGAAGATTTTGATATTGAAACTCGTTTTGGAACTTTTAGATTAAGAGCTTACGAGCAGACTACAAATAAACAAATTCATATTGCTTTAACGAAAGGAACATGGAATCTTGGAGAACCAATTTTGACGAGAATCCACTCTTCGCAGGTTAATAATGATTTATTAGGAACATTGACTAATAATGCAGAACAGCAGTTAGATGATATGTTTAAGGTTATTAATGAACATGGTAAAGGTGCGGTTATTTTTATTAACCAAGATATGACGGCTGTAAATTTATTAAACAGAATTTCTGAACTTAAAACTTTGCAGGCACAAGGAACATTAAAAGCACCAAAAGTTATCATAGATAGTAAAGATTACGGAATTGGGGCTCAAATCCTTCATGATATTGATATTTCTAAGATTAGATTAGTTTCGAACACAGAACAAACAAAACGTGTCGGAATGATTGGATATGGTCTTGAAATCACTGAATACGTAACTTACTAATCTTTATGGGTACATTAGAAGAAAGAATTTTAAAATCTGAAACACATATTTTTAAAGCGGTTTTCCCGAGTACAACGAATCATTATGATACTTTATTTGGAGGAACTGCGCTTCATTTAATGGACGAAGTGGCTTTTATTTGTGCTACACGTTTCAGCCGTAAAAAAGTAGTTACAATATCTACAGGTCAAATTGATTTCAAAAAGGCAATTCCGGCAGGGACTTTAATCGAATTAGTTGCAAAAGTTGTTAGCGTGGGAAGAACAAGCTGTAAAATTCACGTTGATATTTTTATGGAACAAATGTATACCGAGCTTCGCGAAACAGTAGTTTCTGGAACTTTTTCGTTTGTTGCTGTTGATGAAAACAAGAAACCAACGCCAATTTTGGACAACTTGGATTAATTTTTTTAAAAAATCTTATTTTCGGAAATACTGATAATTAGGCACTTGTAAATTATTTTAAAAAAGTTTCGAAAAAAGTTTTCAGAACCGAAAAACCGTCTTATATTTGCACCCGCAATCAGGCAATGATAGCAACATACTGGAGAAATGGCAGAGCGGTCGAATGCGGCAGTCTTGAAAACTGTTGACTGTAACAGGTCCGGGGGTTCGAATCCCTCTTTCTCCGCAGAACTCGAAACCCTTAACTTTTGTTAAGGGTTTTCTTTTTTTATAATATTATTTTCTTTGTAAATAGTTTCAAAAAAGTTTTCTCAATTGAAAAAACACCTTATATTTGCACTCGCAATCACGAAACGATAGCGACATACTGGAGAAATGGCAGAGCGGTCGAATGCGGCAGTCTTGAAAACTGTTGACTGTAACAGGTCCGGGGGTTCGAATCCCTCTTTCTCCGCAGAACTTAAAACCCCTAACAAATGTTAGGGGTTTTGTTTTTTATATCTTTTCTCTTTTAGTATTTATTCAAAACCAAAAAACCTCCGAAATCATTTCTGACTTTGAAGGCTTTTCACTTATCTAAAACTCGTTTTACTTATACTCTTCTTCTTTTTGTGCGTACCAATCTTTCATCACATAAAAAGCTTTCTTTTTAATTCCATTACTTGAAATTAAACCTTTACGGTTAAAGAAATCCTGAATGTTTGTCAATTGTCTTCTTGGCGATCTAAAGTCGACTAAAATCCACGGAGACACTCCTGCTAAACCTTCAATTCGATTGAACATCTGCGTATTTTGAATATATAATTCTTCCTGATATTCTTCATTCCAGCGTTCTTTTTTATCACCATGTAAACCTTGTAAAGCTTCGCCTCCAAATTCACTGATGATAACCGGTTTATTATATGGAATCACCCATTGCATGTCTTTACAGGATTCATTCGTTCCTCTGTACCAGCCTAAATATTGATTAAAACTCACAATATCTACATATTCATTCATATTATCCTGCAGCGTATTGATATTATTGGAACTTTTAGTCACTTCCATCGCCATACTAATCAAACGAGAATTGTCCTGTGTGCGGGCATATTTTGCTAATTTGCTTAGAAAAAGATCTCTGTCGTCGCCATGAGGCGTTTCGTTTGCTATTGACCAAATTACGATTCCACAGCGATTTTTATCTCTATAGATCATATCATGCAGCTGACGTTCGGCATTTGCGTATGTATCTGGATTTGTCCATGAAATAGTCCAATATACCGGAACTTCCGACCAAATCATTAATCCCATTTTTTCTGCTTCTTTTACCATGTTTTCGTTATGCGGATAATGTGCTAAGCGAACATAATTACAACCTAATTCTTTTGCCCAGGTTAATAATGTAATCGCATCTTCCTGCGACCAGGCTCTTCCAGATCTGAAAGGCGCTTCTTCATGAATACTTATTCCTCTTAAAAAGACTTTTTTTCCATTTAACAGAATTTCTTTTCCTTTAGTTTCAATTGTTCTAAAACCAATTTTATCGTTTATATTTTCATCTGCTTTGCTTATAGCAACATCGTATAATTTTGGTTTTTCCGGCGTCCATAAAATCGGATTTGCTTTTATTTCAAAATAGGCAAAACCTTTTGAGTCGGTTGTAATAGTCTTTTTGATTTTTAATTCAGGAATAGAAACCGAAAGTGATTGATTGGCCGTTTCACTATTCAGCTTAATCCAGCCTGAAATTTTTCCTTTTTCTTTTTTATCTAGCTGAACCAGATAATCTTCAACATAAGTATTCGGAACCTGAGCCAAAGTAACATCTCTTGTGATTCCGCCGTAATTCCACCAATCCATATTTACGGTTGGGACATTATCTTTATGACGTTTGTTATCTACTTTCACTACAACAAAGTTATTTCCGTCAACCAGCAAATTTGTTACATCAAAATTAAAAGGCGTATAACCACCAACGTGAGTTCCCGCCAGTTTTCCGTTTACATAAACTTTTGCATCATAATTAACCGCTCCAAAATGAAGAATTCCTTTGGTTTGAGCATCTTTTTTATAATTAAAGTCTTTCTGAAACCAAACCGTTCCTTCATAAAAGAATAATCTTTGATCTTTTGAATTCCAATCAGACGGAATATCCATCGTGGCTGAAGTAGCAAAATTATATTCGGTTAAATCTGTAGTATTGAATTTTTTATTTTCGAAAAATCCATTGTCTTTTAAAGGCATTAAACGATAATCGTAATATCCGTTTTCGAGTGGATCTACAATATAACTCCATTTTCCATTTAGGTTGATGTTATTTCGAGATGAAATATTAGATAGTACCGGAATTTCCTGTGCCATCGTTTTCCCAAAAATCAGAAAAGCCAAACACAGCATTATTATTTTTCTCATAGCTACAATTATTTATTTAAAATACAATTTTCTATTTTTTATCAAAAGAACGAATTAACAATCAGCTTCTTATCAAAAAATCATCCTTCATAACTAACTAATCCATTTGCCGTTCCTAAATTACAATAGGTTTATCTACCTTAAACTTAGAAAAAACATATCAAATACACTACAAAATAAATCTAACGCAAGAAAATGAGCGTAGTTATTTTTTTCTTTTGAAGAGGATCTATTTGCATTTTATTGATGGAATAAAAAATGAAAGCCTCTTAAATACAATAATTTAAGAGGCTAACTTTTATAGTGATATGTAAATTTACATCATTGTATTAATACGAATACTAGCTTTTATAAGGGCCAGCGCAGATATTTTTGAAATATGTATATCTTTTGGCTGATGATGTGAATTCTGACTTACCAATTTCACAAACTCCTGCCCTTGTTCTGATTTCTGAACATATTTCACTGTAATATATTCTTCCCAGTCATTTAATTTGACACTTAAAAGGTACATTTCTCCAAAAAAGATATTATCAAATTCTGTTTCCTTATATAAAATTATATCTCCGGATTTTAAAAGCGGATACATACTATCACCTGTAACAGAAATCGCTCCGTCACATTTAGGAAGATTTGGAATTTTTATCGTATCCAAAACTCTTTGCGGCTTTCCACTACTAAATAATTCCCTTAAACCTGCTACAGCTTCCAAATCATATAATGGTATTTCCTGACTCACATGCAGCGAATCTATTGTTTTTCGGTCATTATTCATAATTACAATATTAGTGTTATCCTCTTTTATCATGGATCCGTTTCCGGTTAAAAGCCACTCAGAATTTATCTCTGGATAGTAGTGTAAAATTTTACACGCTTTGTCCGTTCCCATATTACTGCTATTATCTAAAAACTTATTAGAAAAACCTAAATCATTACAGAACTTATATTTAGTAATCCCTTTATAATCAAGGTATTCTCTTATTCTTTCAGTCGACCCCATAAAAAGATGTATTTTTTTACGTTAAAAATTTGTTTCGATGTATTATTTTACATTATATTTGCAAAGTAAAGAAAAATAAATATTAAAAACAAGTCAAACACATACAAATTTATGCGGTACACAAACTACATTCAAAACAAAATACTTGAATAAATTATTGATATTAAATTAATTACAAGACATTTAAGTTACTAAAAAATGAAAAACACAGCACTACACTAAATCAGAATAAAACTACGAATGACTTGTAATATTAATCATTAAAATTAAAAAATCCTTATTCATCATTACTTAAATCATAAAAATGGAAACAAATCAAATCAAGGAAAAAATTCAGGAATTGGAGAATTGGCTGATTGAAAATCCAAACAGCCCCGAGAGAAATCTAATAGGATCTGACATCAAAAAATTACGAACCTTATTAAATAAAAATCATGAGTAGAAATCAAATCGAAACAAGAATTGCACAATTGTATCTGGCACTTCAATATTGTTCTGAAAGATCGAAATCTTTTACGCCCGGAGAAAGAATCTGCATTAATCAGGAACGTTTTCAATGGATGCATATTCTGGACAATGAAACCGCTTCTCCCCGTCCCGTTTCACAAGCAATTGAAAACAAATTAAAAGAGGTATTAAGACTTGCTGATCACTATAATTTTAAGCCTTATTACGGTGATCCATTTAAAGAAGAAATCTTATTGCATAACTAAAATTATTATAAAAACTAAAAGCCTATTATTATGAACACGCCGTTAACAAACACAATGAACCCATCTTTGGACTTATCTCAATTTTCTGCACAGCAATTAAAAGAAGCTTTAAACCGAATTGAAAATAAAAAGAATGAAGAACGAGATGCTTATAAGAAACTGGTAGCCGAAACTATTCCTAAAGCACTTTCGAGATTATACGAAACTTCTGAAATGATGCGAAATGCAAAAACAGAAACTTTTCAATTATTTGAAACTATTCTGGATTTAAAGAATCAGGTTTATGGTTTTAAAGAAAAGCAAATGTCGCATACTTTTTCTAATGATAAAGAAGAAATCACGATTGGATATCGCATTAATGAAGGTTGGGACGATACAGTAACAATTGGTATTGAAAAAGTGCAGAATTATATTTCGTCGCTTTCGACCAGTAAAGAAACAGCATCATTGGTAAAAATTGTTTTCAATTTATTAAAAAAAGATGCTAAAGGAAATTTAAAAGGTTCGCGCGTTTTGGAACTTCAAAAATTAACTAAAGAATTTAATAATGAAGAATTTACCGATGGTGTTGAAATTATTGCTTCTTCTTTTAAACCAATTCGCTCAAGCTGGTTTATTGAAGCAAACAGAATTGATGAAAATGGTGTAAAAACCAATATTCCGTTGTCTATGTCGTCTGTAGATTTTTTACAAGGATATGCTTTTAATTTCTTTAACCAGCAAAACGAACAAAGTCATGCAGCCTAATAATGATATTTACGCATCGGCTCTTTTAGCCCTTCTGCTTATTGCAACCAATTTAAAACCAATTCTTTTATTCCGTGAATGGTTTTATTTCAGAATCAAAATAATTTTTAAACAATACTTAAATGAGCGTAAAAATAAAGCCAATTACTGACCACGAAAGTTACAAGGTTAATGAACATACCATTTTTAAAGACGGGCTTGGAAACTGGAACTGTAAAAATGATTTATCTAATAAAGAACGTCAGGCTTTTAATCAATATGAAAGCATTGTAATCAAAAATCCGAGATTTAAAAAACACACGACAGCTACCTACAAAGGCTGAATAATCCCCTCAAACTCTACATTATAAAAACTTAAGTAAACATAAAAAAATGGTTCCTGTTTTTCGCTTCTTTCTGAAGGAAAACAGGAACCGAAGATGGGCGGTTTTTACCCAAAAAAAGCAACCAAAACCATTCTTTCTGTAGAGTTCCCAGTCTTTAGAGCTGCGGAACGAGATCATGATAGGAAGAGTACTGACCTCAATTGTTAAAAAATATTCTTTAACAAATAGCACCTCAGAACGAGGTTCAAAAAAATGGCATTTGAAGTAGAAAAACCATTACTTAAAAAGATTAAATGGTTTGGCTGCAGTAAATCTTTATGTCATTATATCGTATTCAAATAATTCTTAATCATGATTAAATCTTCATTTTAATAATTCTTCTCTTTTCAAAAAATCTCTCTTCATTTTCTATCACTCTATAAATATCATTATCATGCCTATATCCTCAAACAGAAGTCTCGGAATTCAAAAAAATAAATTATTGCGCTACAAACTTGTTAAAGAACTGTATCAAAAACACAAAACGGAAGATATTCCGACTACGGTAGTATGGCGTAAATATGTTTATCCTGTTTATCCCATTTCACGAACTACTTTGTATGAAATTCTTTGTACGCCTATTACTTCAGAATTGAAAAAAATTGAAGAACTTATGAGCAATCAGGAAAAGTCTTCTTAACCATTATAAAAGAAAAGCGAATCTTTTCAGCTCTTAAAAACATTATTTTTATGGTGCAAAGATGAGCCATTTACTCTCGTAAAAATGAGCTTTGTTCGCTTTCTGTACAACTATGTAAAGCCCTAGAATACTAATGTTCGCACGCCTTGCATTTGTTTTTTTTAGGGCTTTTTTTACCCAATCTTTGCAATCACAAAAGGAAAAGACAGCAGGAATCTAACTGCAAAAAATTAAGATTGCACCTTCTCCAAAAAAAACAGCACGCTGTGTGTTTCCCCAAATCACTTTTATAAACATTCAACATTAACACATTCAATGGAACAGTTTCTATACCCCTCTCTTACGGCATTTTTTGCCGCTTTTATAACCTGGTTTTTCTCTATGCGAAAATCATTAGCAGAAGACCGCGCCGCCGAACTTGACAACGCAGTAAGCGCTGTAAAATATTACCGTGATCTTCTTGATGACATTACTGCTCGCCTGACCGCCGCCACAGATACCATAAAAAAAATGGAAGTACAACACAAAGAACTTATGCTTATCAACCAGCAGCTGGTTGATGAGTTACAAAAATTTAAACAGCTTAACGGAAAAAATTCATGACACTAACCCAAAAAACCTTAGAAATAGCCACGGCACAAATTGGTGTCGAAGAAATTCCCAGAAACAGTAACTCCGGCCCCGAAGTCGAAATTTATTTAAGAAGCGTTGGTCTATCAAAAGGATATGCCTGGTGCATGGCTTTTGTTTACTGGTGCACGCAAAAAGCAGCGCTGCAGATTAATGCTAAAAATCCTTTAAAGAAAACTGCCGGAGTTTTGGATCAATATAATTCGAGACCGCTTTTGGTAAAAAAAACACCTCAGCCCGGAGATGTTTTCATTATGGATTTTAATAATGGCGCAGGCCATACGGGTTTCGTTGAAAAAGTGACCGGAACCACGATTTACACAATTGAAGGAAACACAAATGACGCCGGAGGCCGTGAAGGTTACAAAGTAGCCAGAAGAAAACGCGATATAAAAAGCGTAAAAGGCTTTTTACGTCTGCAAAACTAAATTTATAAACCAACCTTAATTATGACTAAAAAACTAAAATACTTTGTTTTTTCTCTTTTGATTATTCTGATCGTGATTTCATGCCGAAGTCCGAAACCCATTGAAAACGAAAATAAAGTTCAAACTATTACTATTACAGAAACACTGCACGATACTGTTTTTAAAATTGCCAAAGACAGCAGTTCTTATAACGCATTACTTGACTGTATTAACGGAAAAGTAGTTCTCAAAAATGTTATTCAGGCCGAACCAGGGCGTACATTAAAAAGCCCAAGGGTTCGACTTGATAACAATAAACTCAGCGTTGACTGTGACTTAAAAGAACAGGAACTTTACGCATTCTGGAAATCGAAACAAGTAAAAGATGTTCAGGAAAAAACGATTACGATTACCAAGTTTGTCAATTACTTAACTTTTTGGCAGAAGGTACAAATTTCGCTGGGAAGGTTTTTTCTTATTGCTCTCATCTTTTTACTTCTAAGATTCGTCTACAAAATCTATAAGCCTTTAATGGTTTAAAATTAACTTTTAAATAATTCATTTAAATATGTCTTCACAATCTCATTTTTTCGTGGAGTCAGGAGGCTTTACGCAAAGCCGCGAACAAGCTTTTGGTCCTCAATCGAGTACCGAGTTTAACCTGACCTCCAAATTTTCATTAGCTTCTCCCAAAAAGGCATATGCAATCTGCAAAGGAGTTGTTTTAGTGCAGCCTCAAACAGGCAGTACAGATAAAGTAAATCTTATTCTTCGTCCTTACAAACAGCCATTTCCGGGATTAAATATCAAATATTTCATTTATAGAGGATTGCAAAGAAGTGATTTTTTTACAGCAGGTTCTAATCCTAAAATAATTCAGAAAACAGATCAAACGTCTGATTTTATCAATAATATAAATGATGATTTTGGTGCTTTTAACGATAATCGCAAAGATTCACAAGGCAATCCTATTCAAAAACCAGATTTTACTGCTAAATATATTGGTTATAAAGACAATCCAACTGAGGAAAATGAGGCTACAGAATTAGCAATTCCACTTTCTAGTTTCTTTTTCAAAGAGTCTGAATTTGTTGAAGCCGATAATACTTTCGACGAAACTGACGATTTTGAACTTCCAATGATTGATATAGGAAAATCGTTGGGGAAATTTGCTCAGGGAGAAGGCGGAATTGACGTTGTATTAAATTACGGCGATTACAAACAGAATTTTGATAATGGCGAGTTTGATTTTAACTTAAAATATGCTCGTAAAGCATTTGATTCTATTTCAATTACAGAAGGTACTCCGTATCAACAAAAATTACTGCGCGAGCAAAGTGTTCAATTTGTTGATATTGCTGCTTTTTATGGTTTGTTTGTTCCGCAAAATTCTGTAGATGTTGTCACCGCAGGAACTAAAACAACTAAAAAGGGTGTAGAAATTTTTAATAGTGTTGTCAATAATTTTTTCACTAAAAATAATTGGTATATCTATATCCAGAGTGACCGTACACGCAGTTATGATTTTTATGGAAACTACAAAATTGACGATGGACCAGAAAATCTTAAAACAGGTTTATTAGCAAATTCAGAAGGAATTGTTCCAATGACAGCCGTAACTTATAGCACGGAGGGCTGGCCAGTTTTAATTGATAAACAAGAGCAGGCTAATACCGTTACCACAAATAACCTTTATCTGCAATTTACAACCGATAATAATAACAATACTGCTTTTTACGGACAGATTGCAAAAGTTGCCAATGCACAAAAAGATAATTTCATAAATGCCGATGGATTATTATTACCTCCAGATGAAGAAAGAAATTATTCAGATTTAACGGCTGAAATTCAGCTTACAACTCCTGCTTATCAAGGCAAAAATATTGCTGCCCTTAGTGTTTTGTTGTATCAGGGGAAAATTAATACTTATAAGGCAGATGAAGTACTTGATGAAAATGGAGATCTAGTTGTTGTAATTGGCCAGGCTAACTTTTTTGATGATGTGTTTAGTTTAATTAAAGCTGAACCATTATTAAAACTAAACGGCGATGAGAGTTATTCGAGAATGACTTCTGAAAAACCAAATCTTATCAATAAGTTTTATGATAAAAAACAGCAAGGAATTTCAATTGTACAAACTCTTACTGTAAATGATGTCATTGAAACTGGAATTGAAGAACCATCTACGGTTTCGCGAGTTACTTATTTAACTGAAGCCGGAGATGTTATGAATAATGCTGTTTCTGCAATCGGAAGCACAACTCCAGATACAAAAACAACAGCTTCTGCAAGCGGCGCAGTTACAAAAAATAAAACGTACCAATTACCAGATCCTTATTACTATAATTTAAAACTGTTTACAGACAGCACTCAAACTATTACGGGACTGGAATTAAAAACAATGGATGGCTCTAATCCTAATAAAATTATTCTGGGATTAACGAAAGATGAAAATAATGCTATAAAAGCATTAATTACTGATGACACAAAAAATCCTCGTTTGTTTTTGATTGATCTGTTTGAGAATGAGAATGAGTTGATTTCTCCTGAAAATATTGCATACCAGAAATACAAGGTTCTGATGGTAGCTGAAAATGTAAATGGTGAGACAGAATTATTTGAATCAGAAAATGATGTTTTTGTTTATTCACTTGATAGAAAATATCATTTCAGTAAAAAATATAGTGAGTATATGCCCAATATTTCAATAGGTATCGAGGGAGACAACTTAATTAATGAACAAATTACTATATGATTATGGAAGATTACGCAATTATTTTAGCAAATGATTTAGTAGTTAAAGCTTCAAATTTCGGCGGGATATCAAAAGTGGGCTTTAATAAAGGAGGTAAAGTAATCTCATTTATATATGAAGGCTTAAAATATACTGCTCTTTTTGAATTTAAGTCAAATGAATTTTTAGATTATGTTGACGAAGGCTATTTTCAAAAACTAAAAGACAAAGAAATTCAAAAAGAAGGAGAGAAATACGATGGAGTTGAAAAAAAATTATGGGAGAGTTATGTTTTTAAAAAATATGATAAATTGAATGTTGCACAATTTAATGACACAATATTTGGAATATTAAGAGATTCTTCAGGATTATGCTATAATAATTTTACATGGCAATACACTAATCCATATATAGCTCCGAAAAATCCTCAACCAGCTCCTAATGCAAGTGCTAAGGGTAAATTTTGCGAAACATTTGCTAATGGTACACATGCAAAAACTTTTTTTGATAAATACAAAACCTATACTTTTTTAGATACAGACGAAAGTGATATTAGACTTATTGGAGAAATTGCATCATTACTAAAAAATGCTGGCGAAAAAACAACAGAGGCTTTTTTAAATTTTAACCTAACAGGTGTTGACACTACAAAATTCACTTTTCATACTACAGAAAATCAACTCTCAAGAGCAGAACTTTTAAAGTATAAAAACGGTCTTGAATTATGGCTTAAAATGCTAAAAAAGTATCAAACCGAGATCAGTAAACTAGGTCATGAAGAACAGTTATTTATTGTAATAGATGTAATGTATCGACATAACATGCTAACATTATTATCTGTTGATCAAAGAATTAGCATTTTGAAAATTTTAGTTGAAAAGAGACCTTTAATGAATTGGTATTTTGAAAATTTTACTAAAGTTTTTCATAAAGAAGATTTAGCAATACATATATTGGAATCAGTCACAAATAAAGAAGATGCTGATGATTTTTTACAAAAACTCATTTCCACAAACGTTATTGAATCTGAATACAAACATAAAAAAGTCACATATAATACTTATATAACACTTTATAAGATGCTTTTTTATAGGATGGATGATTATTTTGGAAAAGATAATTTTACAGCTTATGTTGAAGAGCTGAATAGAATTGTTTTATTAAAAAATAATATTGAGAAAAGAGAAGTCCCTCCAGAATATACGACTGAGCAAATTAAGCAACTTACATGTGCTCAATTTATTTGGAGAGAGAAACGGGTTAAAAATGGTCCAAATAAAGATCGAAGAAAGTATGAAATCACTAGTAATACTGACAAAAAGATAAAAATTAAAGAAACTATTTTTTACAAAGTAAAATTACAAGAGGTTTATCATGCAAATTCAGTAGGTGTTCCTGTTTTTGCAGGATATGAAGAAGTTACTACTGAAAAACTAGAGACATCATTTGAACTTGATCATTTTGATTTGGTTTCAATACACTTTTATGATAACCCATCTTTTGTTGATTTAACTTCTGATGAATCATATAAAGGCAAACATTATTTCACTTTTGCAGGTTTCATTGATTATTTACTAGAAAAAGAAAACACAAAAGTTGCTGAAGAAGTATTCAATGCAGCTTTATATGCAATCTCACTAGCAATAGGATTTGGAGAAGTTGTAGCTGCTGTTAGAGGTATTAATGTGTTAAGAGCATTTTTGGGAGTTGTTATGATTTCTAGTGATACTGCATTGTATTTAAGTGGTGAAACATCTTTTAGAAATTATATCGTCGAAAAATATCCAAATGATTATCAGCAAATTCTTGGAAATTTACAACTTTTCTCCACATTCTTATCTTTTGGAACAAATGTTGTGGCAGGATCTGGTATTTTAAATCAATTTTCAAAAGCTGAAGCTACAAAATTTGTGGGTACTGCTGAAGCTATTTTAAAAGACAGTGAAGCATTATCAATTTTATCTACAGAGGAAATAGCTGGTCTAAAGGAAATGGTGAAAAAAGTTAAAAATGAATTGTATATTTTACGAAATGAGGAAGAAGTCATTCATACAATCGTAAGAACTCAGGTTAAAATTAGATTAAATAAATATGCTCCTATTAGAAATGAATTAGAGATTATTGAAGAAGCTTCAAAAAATAGACTATATGATGATTTATTTAATGTTTCCGAGGATTTCATAATTCAAATTGAAAAAACTCCCGATTTTATAAAGTATTGGGACACATTACCAGAATCCGAAAAATTAGCTTTCAATTTAAACAAAACAGGTTCATATAAAATTTGGTACGTTGTAAGAACTGAAGCTAAAGCATTAGAAAGATTTAATTTAAAACTAATTGATCTAGATACAGGAAAACCATTCCGATTACCTGAATGTAGAACTTGGGTCGATCTACAAACTCAATCTAAAGGTTTATTTGAACCATTACCTTATGGAAAAATTGGGGATGTCCTTGGTATGTCTGGCAGTTATAATAGTATTTCTCTTTCAGGAAAAACAATAGACTTTTGGGGATTACCAAAAGGAGCATTGTTATCTAATAATTTTAATGGAGCTCAAAGAATAAAAAGTATAAATAAATTATTAGAATCAATTGATGATCATTTTATTAAATTTTTTAATAGTACAAAATATCCAGGAGAATCATTGGATATATTTGTAATGGATTTACGTTATTATGATCAAGATTTAGAAATTAAAAATATGGTCCTTAACTACATCAACGATCCAAATTATTTTTATAAGAATTTAAGAGATAATCCAAACTATTTCATGTTAATAAATAATTAAATAAAATAAAAATGGGAGACATTAGAATCAAATATCGAACAAAATCATTCTGGATTAATCCAGATTTCATTGAATTAATAAGCGAATACATATGCCAGGTATTTGAATACAAAACACTTAACACATATTCAGAACAACTACGCAATATATACTATTGCTGCAATGGCAATAGGACAGGTGAAAGTATGGGATTTGTAGGTATCACTTTTAATGATATTTTAGATGATGAAAATAAAACATCGATGATCGCTATACTTAATCAAACTAAAACATTGATTCAATCTCTAGGAACAACAATTTCAGTAGTAAAACTTAATCAATTTGAAAACTCAAAAAGTGATTCAGTTTATATGACAGAATGGACAATTCCAATCCAAACGAGTAGTCTTGTAAACTTATTAGATTTATTTATCGATTTACTAAATGAAGTTTATCCTCATGATTTAGGAGCTGTAAACTTTACTGGTTACCAATCAGTTACAAATCCAAATGTACAAGTTATATAAGTACCGGTTATTTCCCTGTTTTGTACTAGAATTGGTTTGCAAAAAGCATATAAAGCTCAAAGACAAAAAAGTCTTTGAGCTCTCTTAAAAACATCATTTTCCTTAATGAAAATGATAACCTAATAAATTCAAAATCACATTTTAAAACTCAATCTGGAACTTAAAAATTAAGTTTCCTAACCCTTTATTGGCTTATCTGAAAGCCAATCATTACCCAAATATTTTACAAACTCTGTAAAATAAAACTATTGTGACGCCACTAACACAATTTTTAAAACAATCCATTTTGGCTGAAAACATGCTAAAAAGAGATATAAAACCATCCTCTCTAAAAGCAAAAATTAACCAGAATAAATTACGGTAACCCCCATAAGCCTTAATAAACGCCTATAAATTTAAAAACCCGTAATAATTAATTAAAAATGAGTACAAATCACAACAGAATCAGAGTGGCAGATTTAGAAACAAATAAGTCTAACAAAATTTTAATAACCAACGAAAAAGGTGAACTGGAGTTTAATGATCTAAACAATCTGCAAACCGAAAAATACAATGCACTAGATTGCACAACTGAAGGTAAAGCATTAGATGCCAGACAAGGAAAAGCATTAAAAGATATGATTGACAATGTCTCTCCCGATGAGTTTATTACCAAAACCTCCAAAAGCTTCTTCCATATGTTTTATATAGGCGACATTGACATGGTTGACGTTGATGATAAATCATACTTGAAATTCGAACAAGGAATGACAGGCTTAAAATCCTTAAATATTCAAGATTCAAAAAATTTATATCATGGCCGTGACTTTATTTTAAAAAATGGAAGCTTAACAAATGTTACTATTTTTCATAACTTAGGATCTGGCAATTTTAAATTTAATATACCAGGAGCTAACAATCTAGTTTTAAAACCTGAAGAAAGCGCTCACTTTGTAATGCGTGCTATTAATAACACAAATAACGGAGGATTAATCGATTACATAGGTATCTCAGCAACAGTTGATGCGACTCCATCTGTAAAAGGAACTCTAAAATTAGCAGGAGATTTAGAAGGATCTGCCGATTTTCCTACTGTAAAAGGTTTGAGTGGAAAACTTACGGCTGTTATTGCTACAGATTCAGAAACTCAAATAACGCAAACTGTATCTGAAGATAATAAGATTGTAAGCCGCTCCAAATTATTCAACTGGTGGACATGGATTAAGTCTCAGTCTCAAACTATTTCCGGACCTTGGAATTTTACTAATAAAGTTACATTGGCCGCTGGGAATACAACAACACCATCTCTTTTTATTCCTAATGGCACATTGACCTCAACATTACAAAATGGAGCTATTGAGCGTGACAGTTCTGGTAAATTATTCACAACTCGTAATAATGCACGTTATAGACTTCTTGAGGATGACGGAAGTATTATTTCACTTTTAGTTAATTTACCACCAAATGTAAATACATATACACCTTCAGCAATTACAAATACAACTACAACGGTAATTGGAAACATTCCATTGGGTACTATACCGAGTATTTTTGTTGGTCGAATAGGCATGTATTATAGTACTTATTGGACTGAATCTGGCAGCGGAAGTATATTGCCAACGTCAATTAAGGTTGAGTATTATTTAAGAGTTACAAACGGTAGTTTTGATGGATACATATGGGGTACCGTACCACAAGGTGTGGATTACCTTATTTATAGTAGCGATTTTCTAAACACTACAACTCATCTTTCAACTTTCACAAAAAACGCAAGCGCAACAATTTTTTCAAAACGTAACGGTTCTGGTCAAAATGGTAATTATAATGGTATAGGTATTCAGGAATCTTTTAAAAACATCAGAACTCCAGACAATTCTAACAATCAAGACGTTATAAATTGTTCTTTTCAAATTGTCGAAAAAATTACGCACACATACGCAGATAGTACAAATTCAGCTGGAAAGAACGTAGCAGTAAATGTAAATGTCTCAACTGATGCTTTTTTTATTGAAAAAATCAGATAAGATTAAAGAATACAACACGTAAACAAATACTTTAATTTACTTTCTGTCGATTCAGAATCTCATTTAAAATAATCAATAAGTGAGATGCTTGCATCTTAAATAAAAAGACATAAAGAAGAAATTTATAAAATTTTGAGCGTACGTTTTTTATCTAATTATTCCTGATCCTCTCCACTCTCTTTACAACTCTGTAAAGCCCCAGAACACCAATGTTCAACCACTAAGCAGCTGTTTTTTAAACCTCTTTTTTAGGCTGATCTTTACACTATCAAAAGGAAAATACTGCAAAAAAAATCAATTTTTCAGCTGCTTTTTTCGAGGCATTATCTAAATCAAAAAATACTGTAAACCTGGTCATCAAATAATCGATTCATTATTTGAATACCTCATTTGGTTTATCAAAACAAGAATTTAATCATGCAAAAACACGAACGAAAATTAAAGTCAAAAACAAATTAGAATATGCCAACTAATCCAATTCCAGCGACTCCAATTCCTACGGCAAGGTATTATCCTCGACTATCTGAGGTAATTACCGTAGATGACTTACCGGAGTTTTTATCCTTTGTAGAAAATGGCTTAAATGACATTTTCAATAAAATTCATTACAAAAACTTACAATATTCAAAAGGATATCGCGGCGACTCGGCTTTTTACAGTCTTGATATTGTAACAAGCGAAAAACTTGCGATTCCCCTGCCATTTGGTTTAGGTCTAGTACTTAATCCAGATCTTGATGGCGATTCGTCTATTTCGTCATTCCCAATTACGTTAGAATATCAGTGGGAAATTTTAGCTTTTCTAAAAACTTTCAGTTCAAGCAATTTTTCTTTTTCAGTAAAAGATTTTTATTCGGTAGGATTACAAGTTTTCCGCATCAGCGAAGAACAAGTTGTGGCTCACATGCTGAATATTTTTGTTGAAGCTAAAGAAGGAAAAACAAAATACGAACAGCTTTTAGAAGATATTAATGATATTGAGAATTTAACTGGAGTACAAAAATTAGAATTCCCAGAAGGAACTGAACAATCTATTAATGCTGTAATTACGCTTATTAAAAACAATCCTGCAATTACAGATTCTGTTTCTCTATTATTATTTGCAACTTATATCTTAAAATCAGATTTAAGCGCAACAAAACAAAAACTACAGGAATTCTACAACATTATTGTTCCTGATGGCATCGAAGCTCATATTAAAAGAATTATTACACCAAAGGCAAAAGCAACTTTAGCCTTAAGTGCTGGTATCGAGTTTCCTCAAAACATTTTAAAACCTGTTACAGATAAAGGTGAGTCTCTTTCGGATCCAACGACAAAATCAATGTTTGTATTTGGTCAGGCACAATTGTATGCTGATACTGAAGAAGGAATTGGGTATCAACTAGAATTAGGCGGATCATTAAAACCATCAGAGTATGCCATGATTGGCAATACTGGTTTAATTCTTCAATTAGATACTTTAAAAGTAGATTTAAGCAAAAAAACCAACATCCCTGAAGCTGATGCTGATGGACGTCCAAATGATTTCGTTGGAGTTTATGCGCGTGCCGTTTCAGTTACCCTGCCATCAAAATGGTTTAACAAAATTGAAGAAAATCCACTAAATACAACTCCAACATTAAAAATTGGTGCTTCTGATTTATTAGTGGGTTCTGGCGGTCTTTCGGGGAATATTTATCTGGAAACAGTTCCAAGTGCAAATGGTGCATTCAATTATTTTAATGACAAATTCAATTTTAATTACCCAATCACAATGTTCGAAAAAGATCAAAGTGGTGTGGCAAATAAAAAAGAAATTGCGGATTATGCCTCTTTACTTGTTTTTTTACAGGAATTAAATACTAAAAAAACTCCTTATGCATTTGATTATCCTTTATCGTTAACAACACTTTCTTCGGTAGATTCACCAACTATTGAAGCTTCTACAACTTATATTTTTACAGAGGCTAAAGATTATCAGAACTTTTTATTGGAGTTATACGACAATACACTTTGGAAAACAATTGGCTCGTCTAATAAAGGCTTCAAAATTGGTTTCAATAAGTTTGATATTTCATTTAAACAAAACAAAGTAATTGGCTCTAATATTAAGGGTGCCTTAGAAATTGAAAAATTCAAAAAGGGCAACGATGCTTTTAAAATAGATCTTGAAGGTCACTTACAAGATGATGGCGACTTCAATCTTACTGCTTCATTCCCTAAAGAAAATAAACCTACAGCAAATTTATTTGATCTCGTAAAATTTGATTTCAACAGTTTCGAACTAGGAAAACAAGACGATGACTTTTATATAGGAACTTCATGTCATATTTCTTTTCCTCAAGGCTCTTTAATTGGAAACCTTATGAAAGGTCAGGGCTTTGATGTTGAAAAACTTCGTATTTACAGCGATGGAAACATTGAAGTTGAAGGAGGATCAATTCCTATTCCTATCAGTCTTTCTGTAAATCTTGGACCAGTTCAAATGGCAGTTACCAATATTAGTTTTGGTTCAACCCAAATTAACGGCCGTAAATATAATTTCTGGGGCTTTGACGGTGCAATCAGCATCAACCCACTTGGAGTTGACGCTCGTGGAGAAGGTGTGAAATTTTATTATCCTACGGATGGCAATGATGAAGACGATCGTAAAGCAAAATCTTTCCTAAGAATCCAGACTATTGAAGTTGACTTAATCATTCCGGGAACAGCTACGGAAGCTTCTGCAATGGCAATCATTAATGGTATGATTTCGCTTCCTGAACCTGGAAAATCACCGGAATTTATTGGTGAAGTTGGTTTAAAACTGCCAAAAGCAAAAATTTCTGGTGGTGTTGGAATGCGTTTTATGCCAAAATATCCAGCATTCTTAATTGATGCTCATATCGAACTGCCTACTCCTATTCCACTTGGATTTCTTGCTATTTCTGCTTTTAGAGGTTTGCTAGGTTTTAGATATGTGGCGACAAAAGAAGCAGCAGGATTGAAAAAAGATAATTCTTGGTATGAGTTTTACAAAGCTCCAAAACCAGGTATTAATATTAGAAAATTCAGCGGACCGCCAGATTCTATGCAATACAACTCTCCGTTCTCTATTGGAGCCGGAGCTACTTTTGGAACCGTTGCAGATGGCGGACATGTATTGTCTTTAAGAGCAATGCTTTTATTGTCTCTGCCTACGTTATTTTATATCGAAGCTGGATTAAATGTTGTTGCCGGACGATTAGGACTTATTGAAGATGATCCAAGTAATCCTCCATTCTTTGCAATGGTTGCATTTGGTGATGATTCATTAGAACTGGCAGCCGGAGCAGACTTTAGTATTCCAAAAGACAGTGGAGAAATCTTTAAACTTCATGCTTTATTAGAAGCCGGATTCTTCTTTAAAAATCAAAAGCCCTGGTATGTAAACATTGGAACAAAAGAGAATCCTATCCAAGCCGATATATTGACCTTATTTAGTGCTAAAGCCTTTATTATGCTTTCGGCTCAGGGAATTGAAGCCGGTGCCAGATTAGATTTCAATTTGGATAAAAGTTTTGGTCCTGCTAAAGTAAGATTATGGGCTTATTTAGAATTGGGAGGGAAAATTTCGTTCAAACGCCCGCAAATGGGTGGATATATTACGGCCGGCGGAGGTATTCAAATTAAACTTTGGATCATTAATGTCGAGATTGTTTTAGATACTATTTTCTCTGTAGAATCATTTAAACCATTCTTAATTTATGCTAAACTGGAGTTGAGTGTTCGCGTAAAAATTGGTTTTATAAGAGTCCGTAAAAACTTTGTAGTCGAAATTCAATGGGATATTAACAGAGTTGTTGATCGTACACCTTACAGCCCGCTGCCTAAAGGAACATTTGGTGATGGAGTTGACAACAGAACTTTAGAAAATGTAAAAGGAGTTCACATGCTTACCAATCAAGCTTTTACACTTGATTATTTCAAATCAACAGATGATAATGACTATGATCCAAATAAGTTTCATAATGGAATGCCTAAAGCAGAACTTATTACACAAATCATTCCTTTAGATACATACATCGATATTAAAATGGCAAAAGGAGTATTACCAAATCCTGAATTGTCACACAAAATTGGAGGTTATACCGGCGATGCTAAAAACTATACCGATTTTATGCCTCCAAAAGACGATAATCCTAAAACAGCTAAGAAACCACGTCAGGTGAAACATCAATATGCAATTAAATCTATTGATATAAAATCATGGAATGGTTCAACATGGGAAGATTATTATCCATTTGAAGCTGTAAAAAATATTGATGCAGCAGAAGATTTAAGCAATTTACCTTGGGCACAATGGCAGAAGGCAATTGATCAATATGATAGTATTCGTGTATTAGGAACCAATCCATTTTCATTCTTAAGTGCAGCTGAACCTGGATGGCACGTTCCGGAACAATTCGGAATCACTTCATCTAAATTATTCTGTCCTTCTGTGGCAATTGAATCAAAACATACTGATTTCCTTAACAAGAAAATTGGTTTACGTTATTATGTTCCATCTCAACATGAAGCAGATAAAATCAACGGATTGTTTTTTAAATTAATTGGAGAACTTTCAGAAATCACTGAAGATAATACAATTGAAGGTTTAGATTTTATGAGTATTTCGGGACAAACAAACCCACATGGTTACAATAAATCTTTGTCTTTCAAAAACAATAATCAGTTAGAAGTTATTTTCCCGGATTCAGCAATTGAACCGGTTTTCCAAATAACAACTCAGGCGAAAGAAGTTGTTATAAAAGCCTTTACTGCTGTTACAGAAGATAATGCAAAATCAGTTTCATATAAGCCAATTAAACTTAAAAAAACAGATACTGATACAGCCCAATATGATTTAACTTATACTAAAGCTGAATTGTTAAAATGTATAAAATTATTAAGTGAAGAAACTGAACCAATATCAAAAACTAAAATTGATAAAATTGTAATTATTCCTTTATCGCCTAATGCAAAACGTATTTATGAAATTAGAAATGAAATAGCCACTTTATTTAACGAGACATATAGCAGTGAAACGGGTGAAGTTTCTATCTCTTTACCTGGTAATATGACTAAATATAATGAATTATTAGCTGAATTAGCATCATTAAAAATTAATGCCGGAAATGATAATCCATCTGTAGGTGCTCCAAATAAATTGACTTTTACTAATTACTATGGCTATAAAGGAAAAAATACTTATGCTTTTGATAAAGTAATTAAATTCAATAACACTTACATTATTGCTTTTCATCCGAAAGTTGATACAACGGTTTTGTTACACATTGATTCAAAAGGAGCTATTTTAAGAGAACGTTTACTAAACGGAGTTGTTACTTCAATGCAGGTTGTAAATGATAATTTACTAATCACTCAGGCATTGAATGCGAAGCAATGTAAAGTAATTGGAGAAGCTATTGTTGATTTTGATCTTATTATTGGCTGTACATCTCCTATTGCTGCGATGACTATTACGGAGCTTGATGATGAACTGAATTTAAGTTCCGGAGTACAGTATTTAAACAGCTATTCTTTAGGATTCAACAAAGTATTGCCTCTTGCAAATAACGAATTGCTTTGGGTTAATGCATTAGAAACCGAAACACAGATTAATTGGATTAACGGAACCGATCGTGCTCTTATTAAGCGTGTAAAAGTAAATGGAAGCGCCTTTAAAGTGCTGCAGCATAATGCTGCTGAGTTTAGTTTAGTTACTAAAGACAAAAAGATTATTCATTTTAATCTTAATACCAACACAAATGCAATTGAGGTAATGGATACAAAAGTTATTTCTGATCCTTCGGTATCTGAAATTATTGATGCTGTTGTTGCAAACGGAAAAGTTTTAGTTACTATTAAGTTCTCAAATGAAAAATTTGGTTTAGCTCAAATTACAGGAAATTCATTAGATATTGTAAACCAAGATACGGTTTTTGATTCTCCAATTTATTTATCAAACAGTACTCTGGCAGATAATTCGATTGTTGCTTATAACACAAAGTATTTATTTGTATTTAGTTCAGCATTAGCACTTACAAGATTAATTAAAAGAGGAAGCAATGTAGAAAATGCGTCGATTATTCATCTTCAAAATGAACCTTCTCAAAATGAAATTCTGATGCTTTCATCTAAACCAAAAGAAAAAGGTGTTTATTTTTCATTGTTTACAGATCAGTTTAATAATTGTTCTTTATATCCTGAACAAACTGTTACCATAACTACCTCTGCATCAGCTTTAACAACTGAAATGACAAGTTTCACAACAATTTCATTAGTTGAAAAAGTAAATTATATGAGAGCTCCAAAAAACTCAAAATTAATTTCGATTAATGAGATCATTTGTTCTAACGGAAATGCTGAAGAAGATCCTGAATTGGATTATACAACTTCAATTCAAAGTGTTGAATGGCTGAGTAAAGAAAGTTATTTCCATAATACAACCATTCCTCAAATCGATGCTGTAGAAGACGATCGAGAAGCAATGAAAACTGCAGTAGAACATACTGTTCAGCCAATTTGGAGACCAAATACAACGTATTGTTTGGATTTCACTTTAACCGATACTGTAGATGATGATAGAACAAAAGATTTTAATTATTTCTATGGATTTAAAACTTTAGGACCTGTAGGCCATTATCCTGTTCCTGATAAGCCTGTAAAACCTGGTGAAGAGCCGCCAGTTAAAAACGAATTGACTGAGTTGTCGAAATCGCCATTGACTTCATTAAGACAATATTTAGATTACAACCGCTCTTACCCAAATGCTGATGGAAGTTTATTACAATCGAAACCTGCGTTTTATGGAAATCAACAATGCAAAGTTTCTTTGTTTTTTACAAATCCTTATACATATCACATGTTTAAAGATTGGGGACCATATAATACTGAAAATGTACCTAAAATAAAAGGAAAAATAAATCTTTTCATTAAAGATCCTCTGACTGATTTGCTTATCGAATATCCGTTTAAAAATGAAGAAGTAGCATATCCAAAACCAATTGAAACAATTGATGATTGGAAAGACGATAATGATCCTAGAATTCCATTAGGTATTCAATTGATAAACAACATTCTTACTGATAAATCAGCAATGAGATGTACTTTAGATTGGGGCCAGCCTTTAAAACCAAAATCATATAGATACGAAGTAAAATTAACTGATTTAAAACCTTCTAAACTTTATACAGTTTTAGTAAATAACTTTTTTGATGATGCACAAAATGGAACTACCAGCTTAAGCAAAAACGTATTGGTACACCAATTCGGCTTCCAGACCTCTCGTTACAAAGATTTCAAAGAACAAATTGAAAGTTATTATTTAAGTGAAGATCAATCACAAAGAGCATTATATGATGTCAAACTTAATTTAGTTCAGGAACAAATTGACAGCCTATATCATTTGGTTTCTGTAGAAAATACGGCTAACACATTAAGTGATTCAATGGCATCAAAATACCAGCATTCATTTGACCGTGCCATTGAAGGAATCTTAAAAATGTCTCCTCTTGATCCGGCACAAAATACCGAGATCAATAAAATTATCGACACAAATACTGGTAATATCATCGCTCTTTTAGTTCGTAATCCAGAGCCATTTAATATTCCTAAAATGCCTTTGCAAGAAATCAAGGATTCAATTGTAGTTGTTGATGAATCACTAAATCCTAAAACAGGATATAAAGTATTGCATTCTAAAGATTATTCACAGGCTTTAATTATGCTAAACAGCAAAATAATTCCAAAGGAAAACCTAAACATTCAGTTTGATTACAGAATGTGGAAAAATGAGGGAACAGCATTAACAGAATCTATTGTCAAGCAAAACATAGAGGTACAACTATCAGAAAATACAAATCTTTAAAAACAAGAAAAAAATGAGTTCTATAAATCTTCAGGAAAGCCAACTCTCTGGCTGCGAAAAATATATAGCAATCGTTGTTGACGAATCGGGTTCGATTAGCTCCAATGAAGCACAGCAAATTAGAGGCGGGCTGACTTCATTTATCAATTCTCACTCCCAAAGCAACATCACCCTTTCATTAATCGGAATGTCTAACAGCGATACAGCTGTTAGACCCGATAATGTTATCCAGAAAAAAATTGCAGATAACAAACAGGATTTTTTAGACTGGATTAGTTTATTTGGTCAAGGCAGAGTTACTATTCAGTCTGATTATTGGGCTTCTGGTTTAAATGAAGTCAGGAATCTGGCTATTACTCCTGATATTGTTTTTGTTGTAACAGATGGTGTTCAGGTAAACAATTCTCAATTCTTAAAAGATATATTCACAGAGTTAAACTTAAAATCGCAGGTTTTTGTTTATGGTGTTACAAGTGAAATTGGCAGCGAAAATGAGTTAACAACTCCGTTAAATACGTTTTTGGGAAGAACACCAAAATTAAAATCAGATAAACTTACTGCTTTAGATTCAGATTATCTTAGGGTTATTGATTTCAGCACTTTAGAGTCAGAATTAAATCAACTTATTACTGATTTAAATAATGCTCAAACGGGCTGTATTTCGAATGTAAGTATTATTGAAAATAAAATTACTTATCCTGTTTTAAAGAAAGGAAAAAAAGTAAAGGAAGCAGCCGGAAGTTTAACTCTTAGAAACAAAAGCCGTGTTCCGCTTACATTAAGTGCAGGAACAAGAATTCATCAAAAAAGCAGTTTAAATGGTTTGATTTTCAGGCTTCAAAATGCTGTTACAATTCCCGGATCGGCTCAGGTTGATGCTGCGATTCTAATTGAAGGAAAACCATTAACTCTTGGAAATTCTTCGGCTCCAATTTTTCTGGACAACGTTAAAAACAATGCCGGATTCAGCATTAACTTTAATGTTGGTAAAGGATCTGCTGTAATTAATATTGATCCGTCAAAAACAAATCTGCAGTCTACTTATTTGCAAATTGCAGCTGCCGGATCGAGAGGAGTTGACAGTACAAAAGGAATTCACCTTCGCTGGATGCTTACTGGAAAATTAGGAGAAAAACATCTTCCTAAAGGAGATTTATACACTGACGAGGCATCTAATTTTAATAAACCTGATGACTTCGTAAAAGTTTACAGAGCTCCTTACATCAAGAAAACTCATGTTTTAGATTTAAGTGAAAAACCAAATGTTGTTGATAATCAAAAAGCATTATGGATTTACAGACCTCTCAATTCAACGAGATCAATTTATGTCACTTTTCATAATATAACAAAGTATAAATCGGTTAAACTTGCTATAGATCCGCTGGTTAATCCTGCTGATTTTATTCAGGCTTATGGAAATAATTTGATCGAAATTGAAAATAAATCTGAATTATTTTTTGCTGCTGAACTAAACTTTTCATCTGTAAACACTTCGAGCAAAGTAAGGTTAGAAACGCTATCTGTTGCCGAAAATAATTTTATTTCCGAAAAAAGAGTTTCAAATCGTAAAACGTATTCTTCATCTCAAATAGACAATATTCGTTTGGTTTCTGAAAACGGAAAAAGTATTCGATTGAAAGCTGATAAATGTCTTTTACATTCAATCCATTTTGAATTTTACTCAGATTTTATCACGCAGGCAAATACAACTGGAGACTGGACTTTAAAAGGAAAATATGGACTAAGCGATGATGATACTAAAGTTTTTGAACAATTAGAACCAAAGCTGAATGCAGTTCACGGAAAATGGTTAAAGTATAATGAAGACGACTATGTAAATATTGCTAATTATAAGGATAAATGGAATAGGTTGACAATTCCAACTGATGAAAGTGATAAAAACATTAAACAAATTCTTAATCAATATCTTGAATTAAGTAAAAAAGCTGATAATCCAACTGCATCTGAAATAATCAATTTTGGAGATCTTGATGCAGGAAGAACTTTAACAGAAGAAGAAAAGTTAGATGAAGATAAATTCACGAGGATATCTTATCTGGAACTCTTAAACATTGCAGCAAATGATTATCATATTGCACGTATGTTAGGCTTGGGATGTATTGACATGGATGACGAAGTTTTATCCGGAGAATTTGTTTATTTAACAGAATATACCACTTTGGGTGATTTGGATGGCGCTGGAGCAAAAGAAAGACAGCATCTTTCTATGAGTATTCCAACATCTTTAAATACAGAACGTCAGTCTCTTCCTGTGCAGTTAAATAAAATTGTTCCGGGATTAAATATGGATTCTGATGAAAGTCAGACTGCAAACATTACAGATCCGGAAGGGTACAGTTTTGATGGAAAGAAAAGATACGTAAGTTTATTTATGGATGATGTCATGGATTATGACGTTAGTAAAGATGATAAAGATTTCTTTAAATCTCCAGAAGAATATGATGGAAGTACTTTTACATTTCCTGTTTACGTAGGAGTTGATTATAAAGTTGAAGAGTTGGATGACAATTGGGTAAAACCGGAATTATCACATGATGTAGAATACAAAAATGTCAATAAAAATCTTGAAGAATCGAATTATGAGTCTGTACCAATTATTATTCCTGAATCTGGAAAATCGATTATAAATATCCGTCAGAAAGAAGTAGGCGAAAAAAATTATATCTACCAGGGATATGGTATTAATATTTTCTCCAGAGCAACAACAGGAAGACAAATAAGTATTAAATCAGATATTAAACCGGCAAACAATTTAATGCCGCCAAGTAATATCAACTCACTTTTAATTACAGACGAAAGTCCTTTAATGTTTACTTCAGCTTCTGAACAAGAACGTCTTGGCAAGATTACAGGAACTGATAAAACATTAGTTAGAATCTTGTTTGATTATTACTCAGCTCAGGAATTGACAAATTATACACTTCCTGCAGATATGTCTGCTGAAGCAGCAAAAGATGACAAAAACAGCATTTATCCTGATACGGAAGAAATATTTGCAGATCATTTTAAACTGTATTACAAAGATGGACTTCCAGAAGTTGAATATGGTGCTATTGATGACATTATTGATAATGGCACAGATAATTTGACTTCGATTATTAAAATTAAAGAATATAAAGTCTTAAGCAGTGGTCAGGAAATAAAAATCTCATTAACAGAAGACAACAAAGAAAAGTATGACGGAGGAATCCTGACTATTGGAGATCAAAATTATGTTGTTAAAAATATTGAAGTTATTACCAAAACAGTAGGTACTGATGTGCTCTTTGATTACGCACTAATTGAAGTCTTGAAAAAAGAAGTTAGTGACAGCGTTCACGCAGATGGAGATGCTACGATAGATTCTGATCAGATTAAGCCAATAATTACGCCTGAAAACAGATTGTGTACTCTTGTACAGAATATGCAGTCATCTTTTAACTGGCATAAACCGGGAATTGATTTTAAAGTTGAATACCCAGCTTATCTTAAGGAGATTCATCGTGAAGTTATTCAGCCAAAAAGCGAAAACACAAAAGATTTACAACTGGAAAAAACAAGAGGAATCTTTAAACCTGCAGTAATTGAAAGGGTTTTGGAAAAAACTTATGAAATGAATGCAGATGGAACATATAAATTAGATGTAAACGAAGATCCTATTCCTCTAGCTGTAGGTGAAGACTTAATAGAAAAACACCTAGGATTATACAAAATAACTTTCCCAGGTTTTCATTTACCTCAACATCCTCAATTCAAAAACGGAAACGAAAATTCTGTAGAATGGTCTAATGGTATTGTTCGTTTGTTTAGAAAAAGTGCTGTGAAAGCTGGAAGTACAATTCACGTAGAATCACGAAAAGAATTTAAAGTTGTTCGAACAGAAAATATTGGTGAAACAGGAGACTTAGTTTTATATATTAATGATACCGATTTCAAATTAGGAGATTATGTGAATCAGATAATGGATGATAAATATAATGAAATCATTATCGGACAGCAAGAGGTAAACTACTATCCTAGTTATAAAGTTTACCTGTACGCTGATGCTGCATCTGGAATTAATGAACAAAATATTCAGCCAAGAGCAAATGAAAGTACACACTACTCTATTTTCGGAATTAGCACCCGTGCTATGCGACCAAATTTGAAATACAAATCAAAGATTAGTATTCCTAGTCCGATGTATGCTGTTAAAATTGAAAAACCAGAAAAACCAGAAGAGGTAAAATGCGAGAGTTATTATGCTACAAGACCAGATTTTTACAATCGTTCGACTTTCACTTTTACAACAAGATATAAAAAAGACCGCAAACCTTATGGAGCATTGCATTACAGAGCCAATGAAGAAAGCTTCTTAAATGTTCTGTATGAAAGAGAAACTATAAAAACGATTCATGAAGAACTACAAAAACTTGGTGGAAACGATGAAGTTAATTTTAGAGACAGATGGAAAAACTTTTTAAACTTTAATGAACTTGAAACAGATGGTCACTATAAAACCTTTCCGCAAAATAGTCCTGAAGGCTTTGCTTTCCCATTACCGGATAATGAAGAATTAATAAAACTAATTAATGATTTTATTAATTGGCATAATGCTTCACTACCTAAAACAGTTCTTGATAAAGACAAAGACAAAAACATTACTTCGATAGTATCTCTTAAGAAGGCTTTAATTACTCAAGGAGTTGAAAATCCTGTTTTGGCTGTCCATTTTATTGAAGAAGCGATTCAATCTGCTTTTGTTCCTTTAACAGAAGTACCTATTATTTATGAACACATTAAAGGGAAAACGTATACTCCAACTAACAAAAAGCAAACTATTAAAGATAAAAATGGTCATGCCTTAAAACCAACTGACACGGATTTTGATATTGCACCAATGATGAAAATCGTAAACGAAACTGAAAATATAACACAGTTTACAGATTTTAATCTTGATGGAAATTCGCAGAGTATTTATTTCTACGCTGTTCGTGAAATGGACATTAAAATGAATTTCAGCCAATTTAGTGATCTTTTAGGGCCTGTAAAATTGGTTTCTTCAACTCCGCCTAAAATGCCGGAAATCAAGAGAATTATGCCAGTTCTTGAAAATCAGGTTTTAGGAATTAAGCCGGCTATTCAGTTTGAATTAAATGCTTATCTCCCTACATCCAACATTAAGAAAATTAATATTTATCGTGCTTTTTCAATGCAGGATGCGCAATCGATAAGAACAATGACTTCCGTTAAAGAAGTTTTAATTAACGAAGATACACTATCAAATGAATTTGATAATGTCTGGACGGTTTATGATGAATTTGAAGATCTGGAATCTGTTCCGTTTGGAGATGGTCTTTTTTACCGAATTACGGTTTCAAGAGAAATCGAATATGAAGATCCTAGTTCGACTGACTTAAACCGAATTGTTAATATTGATTATGCTCCTTCGCAGCCATCAAAAATTACGGCTACTATAATTGCAGATAATGTTTCGCCAGAATCTCCAGTATTAGAAGCTTCGGGAATCGAAACCGGAGCAAACGGAGAAATCTTTAAACCAGTAATTTTTAGCTGGGAAAAAACAGTTCATAATGGTAAATATCATTTGTATAAAATGAATAATCAAGGCAACTGGGAAAAAATTCACGAGAAAGCATCTAATGAAATTATTGTGAATTTACCTCTGCAGGAAACTAAACTGGGAACAGATCAATTAGTAATTAAAAATGAAGATGGTGAAAGAATTTACCATCACTTCAAAGTAATTTCTGAAAACTCATCAGGTATGTTCAGCAGCGAAGAAAAAATTCTAACTCTTTAAACCAAGAAATACCAATGACTAACCTCATTGGTATTTAAATCAGGTTTTATTCAACAAACATTTAAAGCAAGAAATAAAATTAAATAACATGGCAACAAGCAGAAATGACTTTCACAGCAAATTCAATAATGGAGATATTCCATCACATGCTGATTTCGTCGAAATTTTTGACAATTTCGTTCACAAACAAGATGACAAAGCCGATTTTCAAATGGTTGAAACTGGTACATCTAACGAACATTATATTACTCCCGCACTTTTAAGATCAGTTTTTCAAAATTCAGGAATTATTTCCGGTAACTGTTACTTCCCTTTAAAAGAATATCGAGATGATTATACCGGCTCATTAATTGAATTAGAATATCCGCCTATTGAAAACAGTGTTAAAGTATTCAAAAACGGGCAATTATTAGGGGAAGATGAAGATTATGTATTAGACTATGATCATGCAAAAATTAGTTTCCCTGAGGGAATTATCGACAGAAATATTGAAATCAATTATTGGTATCAGAATATGAATCCAATTTTGGAAGATTCTGATTCAATGTATGGAAAATCTTCTATTCCGTTTAAAGAAAATTTTAATGCCGATGATTTTAGCAGTGATACTATTGTGCTGCAAAACAAACCTCTAAAATACAGTGTAAAAATTTACAAAAATGGGCAGTTACTTAGAGAAGATAAAGACTATTCAATAGTTGACGGCACTAATGTCATTACGTTTTCTGAAGTTATAAGCAACCGTAATATTGAAGTAGATTATTGGTTTGCAAGTTCAATATCATTGAATGATCAGCAATTAAAATCAAAATATGTTGATTTAAAAACAAATCAAACTATTGATGGAAATAAAACTTTCAACGGAGATACGCAAAGTAAAAGTTTCATTAAAACTGGCGGTGCTTCTAACGAATATCTTATGGCAGATGGCTCGGTTTCTACCTCTACAGCTTCTGATTATGATGCAGGACATTCTGGTTTTGATATGTTAACAACAAGCGGTTATCAAAAACTTAGTAACGGGTTAATATTACAATGGGCTTATTTAACATCGGGCAGTGTAAGCTACAGTTTTCCTCTTGCCTGGCCAGTGGGAGCTTTTAGTGTGGTCTTATCTACTATTAGAGATTCTTCTGGGAATAAAGGTTTTAATCATGTCGCTAATCTTTCAAAAACATCATATCAGGCGATTATTGACGGTAACTATGGTTACATGTTTGCAATTGGACGCTAATCTAAAATTTAAAATAAAAAAATTATGTATAAAGGAACATACAACAAAGATGGAGAATACACAGGCTTTTATGTTGAAGGGATTCATGAAAATATTCCACAGCCAAATATTGAATTAACTACAGAAGAATGGCAGCAAGCGTTATCTAAAAATTACAAGGTAATTGATGGAAAACATACCTTTTCTGCTTTCGTACAGAACGAGGATACTATTTTAGAAAATCTAAGAACAACCAGAGATACATTGTTAACTGATAGTGACTGGACTCAACTAGGTGATTCTCCTCTTTCAAAACAGAAAAAAACAGAATGGAAAAATTACAGACAGGCATTAAGGGATTTAACCAATCTCGATGACTTAACATCTATTGTCTGGCCTACACAACCATCATAATAAAAACAATTGTTCAATGACTTTCTAATGGTTTTTAGAAAACAAAAGACAACATTATTATTTATTAAAACATAATGTATGGAAGAAAATACAACATATAAACCTTTTAATTATTTAGATAATTATACTCCTATAGAAGGTGAGGTGGTTTTTTATAATACAGAAAAAACATTAGCGGTTAAAAAGAATGATTGTTCTAAAGAAACAGCTGGAAATCTGGTCACTTTAACTGCAAGTGCCAATAAATTTATATCAACTGAAAGTATAGCCGATGCAAATGAACAAGCTGAATCATGGCTTAGAGCGAATGTACAGGCTTATGCAAACAATGAAGGGATTTGCAGTATTAGAGAAACAGCTTGGCGTGGTGTGAATCCTTCGTGCGTAATTGAACCACCAACAACCTTACAGCCTTTCGACTACATGGTTATAAGATACAAATGGGCTTTAGGTGCAGGGAAAGATCTTGACACTTTTACCGGATTTGTTAACACAGGAACTCCTTGGGATAATAAATATATGGGATATGGTCATGGCCAAGGAACTGAGTTACCAAACTACAGCAATATCTCCCAATCTTATATTATGTATGCTGGAGACAATCAAGAAAACAACGGCGTTGAGGCCTGCTTAATTAATTTCGACAAATTGTCATCTGATAATATTTCTTTAAAATCGATTCCGGTTAGAATGGCTGCTGCTTGGTTTGGTCAATTTGGGAGTGGAAATATAGATATTGAGATAACGACTTTTTCAGGAGGAACTATGGAAAAACTAGGATTTGATTTTATTAACATAGACGGCTCTCAAATACAACAGTTGAATTTTTCGAAAAAGATTCCTTATCCACCTAAGTGGGTAAACGATGTAAATGAAGTTACAAACATTGGATATATAACATATAATGTAGACTCTTCAACAGCAAAAGTCGTAATAACTTATTAAATAACATGGCAAATACAGGATATAAATCTTTTACTTTATTAGAAAGATACTATAAAGACGATGGTTCTTCTACGGGAGATACAAAACCAAATGTGGTAACAGATCCGGATTATATTGCACCAATTTTTGACACAACAAGCTGTCCTCAAGATGCACGATATTATAATACAGAACAAACTAAAACTATAACAAAAAATGATTGCTCAGAAGGTGAAGCCGGATCAGAAGTAACACTTACCGCTTATGTAAATCAGTTCGTATCTGATATTAGTATTACTGACGCAAATAATCAAGCCATTGCCTGGCTGGAAGAAAATGCACAAGTTTATGCCAATAATTTAGGGACGTGTATACTTAATATCCCGGTTATTTCCAGCACTATTTCAAGTGATGGAATGACTATAAATTTATCATGGATTGTTCCACATGATGATGTAAGAATTACAGGATATCAATTATATAGAACTCTTGATTTAAATGGTGATTGGTTACCATACAGATCTATAAATATTCCAGATCTAAAATCATTTTCAGATACCTCATTAGCAGCCAATACTACTTATTATTATAAGGTTGCAACAAGAAGCGCAGCTGGTTTATCAACCCCAAGTAATATAACTTCTCAAACTACAGGCGATAATTCTACAGGAGGACCAGGTGGCGGCGGCGGAAGCTGTTTCGTTGAAGGCACATTGATTACGCTTCCAGATGGTTCTAAAAAAGCTATTGAGGAATTGCATCTGGAACAACTGCTTCTTTCTGCCGAAATTGAAACATTAATTGATACCAATAATGCTAATGAGTTATATAAATGGTCTTCTGCTTCCTTGTTGGAAAGAAGAATAACATCGCCAATTACTAAATTAACGCAGAAAGATGCATATAAAACAATAATTGTAAACGACGGATTGTTAGAGGCTACTCCAACTCACTTACAGCTTATTCAACGCGATAGTTTGTGGAGATTTATCTCTCTTGGAGATATTCAGGTTGGAGATAATTTGTACTCTATTAATAGTGAAATTATTCCGGTTACATCAGTTAGAATTAATTTAGAGAAAAGAAAAATTTTCCCTTTAACATTAAATCCATTTCATACCTATTTCGCAAATGGAATTTTAACTCATAATTATAAAGAGGGAGAAAATCCAAATCCATAAATTAAAATTGGATTTCTACAGTCTAAAAATAATTTACTTTTTTAAATCTCTGTGATTTAAATCAAATTTTGGCAAAGGAAATATCAAACAAATCCAGCTTTAATCAATTTGGGTTCAAATTTTTTAAGCTGGATTCTAAAAGACATACTAAAAATTAATTCAATCAATCATAAAAGTGGATACAAATTATAACAGAATAAAAGTAGCTGATTTAGAAAAAAATGAACGTGACAAAATCTTAACAACAAATTCTAGTGGTGAGTTAGAGTTTAGCGATGTTAATAATATCAAAACTGATAGTTACAATGCGCTAGATTATACAAAAGAAGGCAAAGCACTAGATGCGAGACAAGGTAAAGTTTTAAAAGATTTAATTGATAACATTAAAGACACTCTTAAAACTTATTTTGACACACTGTATTTAGGAATTTCCAATGATCAAAATGTATCAGGAATTAAAACATTTCTTACTGGTAAACTAGGTTTAAGAAATGTTGCAAATACTTTTACTTCATTTTTTACGAATACTGTTACAGCATCAAGAACCTGGACTCTTCCAGATAAAAATGGTATTATAGCTATGACTTCTGATTTACCTAGAAACATTGTAGGTACTGGAGCTCAAAATTACTTATCAAAATACAATAATACAGAGGGGACACAACTTGGTAATAGTAGATTTATTGATACAGGTACTTATGCTGGAATTGATACAGTTACTACTCCAACAAAAACTCTTTCGTTAGGTTATCAAGGAAATAGAGAAATTGGAATCGAAGACTCTGATTCATCAACAGTTGGAAAAGATTTAACAATTACAGCAGGTAGGACGATTAATTATCAACTAACAGCTAGTTTTGTTAATCTTAACCAAGCACCAAAAAATAACAGAAAAGGTCAAGCTGCACCAAATGGCGATGTTTATTTAGGCGCTGGTAATTCAGTTTATAGACAAGTTGGAGGTGTTGGAGATTTTATAGTTCATAGAGACATGGGAGTAATTGTATATTCTATAGCTATAAATTCAACAAATGATATATTCATTGCAACTGCTAACGGTCTATATAAACAAACTAATGCAACTGGTACACCTGTGTTAGAAGCAGGTGTCACTAATAGAACATATTATTCTATGTCATTTCATTCAGCTGGCCATTTATACGCGATCTGTGCCTACTCAGATCAAGGAGGGAATAGAAATGATTATATATATAAAAGACTAAATAATACAGGTAATTTTATAGCAGAATCAGTTGCATCTGGTGCTCATGTAGATATTGCTTGCGCTCCAAATGGAGATGTATATGTTGCAAAGTGGGCAGTTGGATTATTAAAGCAAACAGGTGGTACTGGAGCTTGGGTGAATATCTATTCAAATACTTCTTTAGGTTCTGTATGCGTATTGACTAACGGGACAATATATACCTTAAACGTATACGGTGGTATTATACCATATTTTGCAGTTTCAATTAATAACGGCATTTCTTTTTCTAATTCAAGTTTCCAAAGTCCTTTAGGTATAACATCTCCATATTCATTTCTAACTGCCAGTGGAAATAATGTCTATATGTATGGTTGGTCTAATTCAACTATATATTTTCAAAATAATGATGCACTTGGTGTAAGTAATCTAAATGGCGGAGTACTAAAATTGAAAAGCGGCACAGGAAAAGGAACTGGGCAAAGTAAAGTTCAAATTATAACAGGACAAAAGTCGTTTTCAGGAACAAATATGCAAACAGAAGCCATCAGACTCGAAATCGATGAAAATGGAAATATAATTGTTGGTACCGATAGAATTTTTTCAAATAATGCAGCTGCTATCGCTGGAGGTTTGCCTCCAAGAGCAATCTATTGGACGACAACGGGAGAAATGCGAATTGTAGTTTAAATAACAATCTAAAATTATTTCATATCATAACTCCTTACAACAAAAAACTTTACAAAATCTCACTTTCCACAAAGTAAAGTGCTTCCAGTATTTTTTACAGAAATTTAACCAATTAAATAAAACAAAAATGAGTACAAAATATAACAGAATAAAAGTAGCCGATTTAGAAAAAAATGAGCGAGATAAAATTTTAACTACTAATGACAATGGCGAATTAGAATTTAAAGATATTGAGAGTGTAAAAACTCAAAACTATAATGCCCTGGACTACAATGTTGAAGGAAAAGCATTAGACGCTAGGCAAGGTAAAGTTTTAAAAGATTTAATAGATAATATTAAAGATACTCTTAAAACTTATTTTGACACACTGTATTTAGGAATTTCCAATGATCAAAATGTATCAGGAATTAAAACATTTCTTGCTGGTAAACTAGGAATAAGAAATGTTGCTAATACTTTTACTTCATTTTTTACAAATGCAAATACAGCATCAAGAACTTATACTTTACCAAACAAAGATGGTATTGTAGCAATGACATCTGACATCTCCCCAAATATTGTAACCACTGGCAGCCAAAATTCTATCCCAAAGTACGGCTTATATGGTGCAACCTTAGGTAATAGTAGAATTGCAGACACAGGTTCAAAAATCGTAGTTGATAATTACAATACCGCAGAATTAGACTTACAATTCAATTCGATTAAAAATTCTAACGTAATAGGATCAGAAACAGCTGCTTCTGGTGTTAATGGAACTGATTTTGTTATAAAAGGAGGCAGTACAAGCAGTTCTCAGACACAATTGATAATTAAAAAAATGGGCGCAGGGTTACCAGCTACGGCGACCTCAATTTTTTCATCTAATTATTCAGATAACGTCTATGCATGTGCAGGAACAGTTATGTATAAATTCGATAAAGGTACGGGCTCGTTTTCAATTTATGCTACTGGCCTTATTACTGGTAATAGTATATGGGGAGGATGTGAATCTCCTACTGGTGATGTTTATTATATTAATCAAGCAAGGAATATTTATAAACAAACGAACGGAACTGGTGCTTTTGTTTTATATGCTTCCTTACCGGCTGGATTTTATGGAACTGGAATTACTATAACGCCTAACAAAGATATTTACGCATGTACATTTTCGGGTAAAATCTATAAACAGACAAATAGTACTGGCTCTTTTATCGACATTGGCGAACCTTCTCGTAATTATATGTCATTGACTTCTGATTTAAATAATAATATCTATATCGCAGAAGGAGGGAATAATTCTATGGGCGGCGGTAACGGATATATGTACAAACAAACCAATAGTACTGGAGTTTTTACTCAAATGGACAGTACTTTTCAATCTTGGAACGGAATTGTTTGGGATAGAATTGCTGGAGATTTGTATTGCTCTTCTGTAACTGCTGTCTATAAATTTACAGGTGGCTCAGGTTCTGCTATAAGTTTGGGCGTTTCTTTTGGATTCGCTTGTGCAACTTTAGCAATTTGTAAAACAATATTGTTTACCGCATGGGTAAATACTGGCGCAGGCTTACAGGATATTTATAGTTTTTACATTAACTCAGCCGGTCTTCCTGATTTAAATGGAGGAATCTTAAAACAAAAAGCAGGCATTGGAAAAGGTGCTGGTCAATCGAGAATTCAATTTATAACAGGTCAAAAAACAGCATCGGGAACAAATCTACAGGCAGAAACATTAAGATGTTATATTGATGAAAATGGCTATTTGGTTTGGTTAAACATGCCAACTTATGCCGATAATTCTACTGCTATTGCCGCAGGTCTTCCTGTAGGATGTGAATACAAAACGGCAACTGGAGATCGTAAAATTGTTTACTAATTAAAAATGTAAACCTTATGTATGACGCAAAACATAAATTTCCCATCATCTTATTAAATCATAATAAGAGACAAATGATGAGATAGTAATATAAATGCAGCATACACTTATAATACAATTGTTCAGTGAAAGCTTCTTTAACTACAATTGAAAAGCAAATTTACTTCTACTTAAGAATCATTACTACAATACTTTATACTTACTATTTCATCATGGGATCTTTACTACAAAACACAATTTTCGGTAGAACTAAAAATTCTTTTATTTCTACTTGGCGAACTTCAAATACTTCTACAGGTTCAAGTACTTCAAATCAAATAAGATTGCCTTTATTAGCAGTCGGAAGTTATAATTTTACAATAGATTGGGGTGATGGAACAAGCAATAATATAACTGTTTGGAATCAAGCACAGACAACACATACTTATACAGCTGCAGGCGATTATGTAATCAAAATAACAGGAGTTTGTAAAGGATGGCAGTTTAATAATACAGGAGACAGATTAAAAATATTATCTGTCTCAAACTGGGGTAAATTTAATCCTGGGGATGTAGTTGCTCACTTTTATGGGTGCGCTAATCTAACATTAGATTCTGTTAAAGACGTTTTAGATTTAACTGGTGTAAAAACCTTTGTAAATTCATTTAGAGGCTGTTCTTCGATATCATCAATTGCACGAGTTAATGAATGGAATACTTCTGCCGTCACTACAATGGCAAGTTGTTTTAATTCATCATCATTCAATTCGGATATATCTAACTGGGATGTTTCAAAAGTCACAGATTTTAGTGCAATGTTTATGAGTTCTGCTTTTAATCAGCCCTTAAATACATGGAATACCATTTCGGCCACTTCGTTTGCAAATATGTTTCAAAATCAATTTAATCAAAATATTGGTAATTGGAATGTTTCAAATTGTAGCAATTTTAGTCAAATGTTCAATTTTAACAGTGCTTTTAACAATGGCGGAAGTCCTGATATAAATAATTGGAACTTAAAAACTACGGGCACAGTTCTTTTGAGCGGAACATTTACTGCAGCAACATCTTTTAATCAACCTATAGGAAATTGGAATACAGCTGCAGTCTCATCTACTAATGACTTATTTTCTAATGCAACTACCTTTAATCAGCCCATTGGTAATTGGAACATGAGCAATAATACCAATATGTCCAACATGTTTATCGCAGCAAGTTCTTTTAATCAGAATATCGGATCATGGAATGTTAGCAAGGTGGTAAACTTCTCATCAATGTTTGGGGGTGCAACTTCGTTCAATAATGGTGGAAGTCCTAATATAAATAATTGGATACTAAATTCTACATCTAATATAGTTATGAATTCTATGTTTAGCAATGCAAAGAATTTTAATCAACCCATTGGAAACTGGAATACTGTACAGGTTACAAGAACAGACGCTATGTTTAGCGGTGCTTCTCTCTTTGATCAAAACCTAAGTAATTGGAATATGTCAAACAATGCTAATTTAAGTTCAATGTTTCAAAATGCGACCTCATTTAACAATGGAGGAAGCCCTGAAATTAATAATTGGACTTTAAAAACAACCGGAACACTTGCCATTAATTCTATGTTTTCTACAGCATTAGTATTTAATCAGCCTATTGGAAGCTGGAATATTAGTGTCGTCAGCAATCTTTCTGCAATGTTTAATGGTGCAGTGATGTTTAATAAAGACTTAAGTAATTGGGATACAACAAATATAACATCCATGCAGAATGCTTTTTTTGGTGCAACAGCATTTAATCAAAATATTGGTAGTTGGAACATTTCAAATGTAACAAATTTTGTGGGATTTATGACTGGAAAGACCTCCACTAATTTTTCAGCTACAAATCTAGATGCAATATATAATGGATGGAGTTCACGTCCAGTTAAACCTTCTATATCAATCACTTTCGGAACTGCAAAACATACTGCAGCAGCGTCAGCATCAAAAGCAATCTTAACAGGAACACCAAACAATTGGACAATAACAGATGGTGGAATATAAATGATATGCAATTTATTTAAATATTATCCTTCATAAAAATTTCAAAAAACTTATCTAATCACAATAAATAAAAACAAAAAATGATCACAAAAAAATATAACAGAATTAAGGTAGCCGATTTAGAAATAAATGAGCCAAACAAAACTTTAATAACTAATGGATATGGCGAATTAGAGTTTAGCGCTGGAACTGTTGTCACTACTAATAATCTTAAAACAATCAACGGAGAATCCCTTGTAGGAAGCGGAAATATCGATTTATCAAACAAACAAGATATTGCTAATCAGGTTGAAATAGCTACAAGTCAAACTATTCCTTCGTCATGGCATGGAAAAACAATCCTTTTCACAACAAGTTGTACAATTACAGTTCCTGCTTCTTTGCCAGCAAGTTTCATTTTTAACGGTATTACGCTGCCCGGAGTAAGTGTAACCTGGGCAATTACAACACCTCATACCTGGTTATTTGGAACTCCTTCTGTAACCGCTGAAAAACAAATTTTTACTTTCACAAAAAGAGGTAATACAAATAGTATATTGCTATTAGGGGTATAATCATGAGCAGCTTATTACAGAATACTGTTTTTGGTAATACTAAAAATAAGCCAAATACTTTTATTGGCGGAGTTTCTTCAACTATAAATACTCCTGCTTTAATTGCAGGAAAGTTAGGAATTTCAAGCAATAGAATTAACAACTTTAAAATTAAGGGAGCCGATATTGAATTTACAATTACAGGTGGAAAATATGAAATCGCCAGCAATGCTTTTTATGGTGATACTTCTCTAACTTTTTTTAATGACCGATTTGGATTGGTCACTAGAATTAATTTAAATGCATTTTATAATTGTACTAATTATACAGGAGATGTTTCGTTTCCATCTGTTACAAGAGTAGATAGTCAGGCGTTTAGTGGTACAAGAATTTCAAGTTTTTATTTTCCTGCTTTAACAACATGTGCAGGAGGCTTAGAATTTAGTAATAACTCTTCATTAATTAGTTTTGATGCTCCAATTTTAATCTCACTAACTTCTACCGGTACATTTAGATCATGTACTAATTTAGTTACGGTTTATGCACCTCTTTTGATACTGACAGTTACAAATTCAACAGTTTTTAGATATTGCTCTAATCTTTTAAATCTTACTATAGGAAAGCCTACTGGAATTGGGAATAATGCTTTTGAAGGTGCAGAAAAATTGTTATTTATTGACTTATCAAATGCAACAATAATTAGTCCAATTGCTTTTTCAGGTTGTACGCTCTTGAAAGATATAGTCGATTTAAATAAGGTAACATCTCTTGGCGATGAATGTTTTCTTAATTGTATATCACTGGAAATCGTTGTCAATGTAAATTCTCTTACTACCATTACAGGAAATTCTTTCTTAAACTGTGAAAAAGTTTTGGGATATAATTTTAACAGTCTAAGAACTATTACTGGAGGCTCAGGGTTTACAGGAAATTTAGCCGTAAACTTCATATACATGCCATTATTAAATCAATTAGGAGCTACTACAGCAAACAATGGAATATTTAGTTTAATAAAAACAGATGCAGTTATTACAGTTTCACCATATTTAAAAACCGTAAATGCAGGTACTCCAGATGGTGATTTATTGTATGCTTCTGGAACAAGAAATGCAATAGTAATTTATGCAAATTACATTATTGCAGGTGTTTATGGTTCATCTTATCAAAGATCTGTAAATGAGGGCTCCACTTTTTTTAATGGAGGGTTTGCTACATCGGCAAGAGGTGTTTCAATATCTGAAACGACAAAGTACATAACTTTTGCAACAAACTCTAACGTTATGGTATCTTCTGATTTTGGCCAAACTTTTACTGTCGCTTCTTTACCAAGTACCGTTTATTATTGTGCTTCAATGAGTAAAGATGGTCAGTATCAATTAGTAACACAATCTGCTGGCCATACATATAGATCCGTGGATTATGGTACGACATGGGAATTAGCTGTTTCAGGAGGCAGACGAGATTGTTTTGTGAGCAGAACTGGACAATATCAACTTACAACAAATATAGATGCACCAAATATTACCATATCAACTGATTATGGTGCCAACTGGAGTACAATAACAGGATTAGGAACTATTACTGCTTTATGTTGCTCTGATGATGGTCAATATATAACTGCCGTTGGTTCTGGAAGTACAATAAAAGTGTCTACTAATGGTGGTCTAACATGGATTACTAAAACTGCATATGGCAATTTTACATTACCAAAAGTTGCGATGAGTTCTGATGGAAAATATCAAACCGTAATAGGTTCGAATAAATATATATATATATCCTCTGATTACGGAGCAAGCTGGACTTCAAACACCAACACTTTGAATAATGTTTATTACTCCTGCTTAGATATGAGTAAGGATGGGAAAATACAAGCTACAGCAGTACCAAACGGTTACATATATATATCACTGGATTACGGATTGACCTGGAATCAAAAAGGAGATATTTTGAATTATCAAGCAATTTCAATTTCAGGGTAAAATTTAATTTATAAATAACGATAAAATCAAATATATCTTTTCTGTTTGATTCATTAACAGACGAAAAAAAAATAATTATGAGCCTATTACAAAATACTGTTTTTGGAAAGTCAAACTATAAAATAAATACCTATATAGGAGGAATTGGAAGTATAATTAATACACCTGCGTTATTAGCTGCCAAATTAGGAATTGCAGCTAATCGAATTAAACTCTTTAGAATTATCAATACTGATGTAGAATGTGCTATTACAGGAGGCTCTTATACTTTACCTGCATTGCTATTTAGTACAGATACGACAGTTACATATTTTAATGATAAAAATGGATTAGTTATATCCTCAGGCTATCGTATCTTTAGAACTGCAGTCAATTTAAAAAGTGTTAATTTCCCAAGTTTAACTACTCTTCTAGACGAAAGTTTTTTGGGGTCTGGGTTAGAGGAATTGATTCTGCCCAAATTAACTTCGTGGACAGGAAATTATTGCGGTTGTAGAATTATGTCATACCTGAAAATTTTTAAAGCTCCATTATTGGAAAACTTTGTATTTAACTCTTCTGATGAAATATTTCAACATCTGCCTTTATTAACAAATATAGTAACTCCAAATTTAAAAAAATTAGGAAGAACTACAGGAAGAGATTCAGCAGTTTGGGGAGGTACAACCAGACCGTCAAATATTAAATTCATTGTAAATCCTTTTATGCAAACATCAGACTCTGGAAATGTTGAGGGCGATCTCCTATTCTTGACAACATCTGGCGGAACTGTTTCTTATGAATATAATGAAAATATTCCAAATCCAGTAACAACATTAAGTTCTGACAAAAAGTCTAATACCTCCATAGAATTTAAATTTAATATTCCTGACAATTCAAATTCTATTCATTATTATGAACTTTATGTAAATGGAAAATATATTTATAATATCAAAAACAATAAAGGTACTATTATAGATTTAACACCTAATACTAATTATAATATTAATATTGTTGTTGTCGATATTTTTTACAATAAATCCATTCTTAGTAATCCTTTGAACGTTGTAACTGCAAATTATAATTATGAAGACAGTATAGAATCAACAGCTTATTTAAACGCATCTGGCTTAAGTAGTCCCTCTGATATTGAATCAACTAAATATATTATAAATCAATTAATAAGTAATTCACTTTGGAATGAAATTCATGCCTTATATTTATTCAAAGGTTCAAGCGTTACTCAGCACAAGTGGAATGCTAAAAATCCTGTAGATTCAAATGAAGCATTCAGACTTACATTTGGTGGTACTGGTACCTACTCTAGCTTAGGTTTTCAATTAAACGGATCAAATGCGTATGCTAATACTTACTTTAATCTATTAACTTTAGCAAATAAGAATAATCTCGGACTTACTGTAGTTTCAGGAACATCAAACATCCCTTCTTCTATTGATGCTGTTGAAATTGGAGTTTCCAGTAATAGTAACAACTTAACACGATTAGCATTAAGAAACTCAAAAAACCTGCCTGTTTACACTAATATATCGATTACTGGAAATGTCTGCAGTAATACGTTTACGGATGCAAAAGGAATATTTACAGGATCAAAAACTTCTACTAATAAAACTACCGCTTTTAGGAATGGAAACTTAATTGGAACGAATGTTACCGCAAATGCGTCTAGTACTATATACAACGGAAACATTTATATTGGATGCGAGAATAATGGAAATGTCCCTAAATTATATTCTAACCAACGCTTACAAATGGCAATAATCCATAAAGGTTTATCAGATTCTCAAGTCATAAAACTGCATGAAATTATTGATATATCAGAATCTATTTCAGGCCGAAAAACCTGGTAATAAAAATTATTTATCTTAATTCAAGAAAAGTCCCTGCTTCAAAATTGAAGCAGGGACTTTTTATTTAAAATTCATCGCAAATCCAGGTATATTAAATTATAAAAGCCAGATATCTTAACAATCAAATTTTATATTTAAAAAAATACTATCCAAAAAACAATTAAATTTGGAGACCTTAAATCACCAAATTAATTATGAATTCAAAAAGAAATTCTTATTTATCCGCCTTACTAATGATACTTTTTTTCGTATCATTTTCTTATTCACAGACTGCAGCTTCAAAAACAGAAAACAAGTCTAAATTATTTGAAGAAACCGCAACAGACAGTGATTATTTAATGTCTATTGAAAAAGCCGGAGATGTTTTGCAATCGGCTGCTAATGATGCCGAATTCGAAGGAAACACTTTTCATTTGTTTGGCGAGATTAAACGAACAGAAAGTAAACTCGATTTAATACTAGCAAGTTTAAAAGGTGCAAACCCGAATGTGCGAAATCAGCAAATGTATCGCATTGTTTTAAAAGAAATCGAACAGGAATTAAACGATCAAAATAAAGCGATAGATCACCGAAATGCAAATCTTGAAAAAATTAAAAGTAAAATTCTGGATCTGCGTAAAGACAAAACTCTTTTTACACTTATAAAAGATACTATTCGCAGAAAACAATTTAAAACAGAATTAGCCAATCTTAAAAAAAGATATCTTAAAACGGACAGCCTGATGACGAAAAATCAGGAAGTTTTAAATCTCAAAAAAAGGCTGACTGTTGAACATAAAATAGCTGTTTCAAACGCTTTAACAACTGTAGAAACAAAACTAGAAAAATCTGGAATCAGTATTCTTAAAAAAGAATATCCATCATTATGGAGTACTGATACTACAGCAAAAAAAGTAGTATCGCACAACATTAAAGCAAAAGTTATAATTGAAGAAAATGTTGCTGCTTATTACTTAAGTTACAAAGCCGGCGGATTAATTACGTTATGTTTTTTCATGGGACTTTTGGCCTGGTATATTTCACGCAATTTGAAATATTTAAAATCTAACGGTCATACCAAAAATCTTTCTCTTTTTAATTTTAAATATTTAAACAGAGGTGTTATTTTACCTGTAATTGTTATAGGCTTAAACATTGCTATAGTTACAAATTTATATGCTCCTGCCCTATTTTTAGAACTGCTTCAGTTAGGTTCTTTAGGTGTGCTTACAATTTTATTTAAGAATGACTGGTCTGGAAAATCAATGCGCAACTGGCTATTACTTTTCGGATTATTTTTTGCGCTTTGCTTCCTTGACCTTTTTATTGAAGTTGGATTGTTTCAACGCTGTTCTTTTATCATCATAAATATTCTGGGAATACGATATGGTTTAGTTCAAATTAAAAGTTTAAAAGATCAATTGTATATCAAAGGATTCTTTAAATGGGCCAGCATTATTTTTATCGGATTAAATGGATTATCAATTCTTTATAATATTTTCGGAAGAGTTTCGCTTTCAAATATGTTGAGTTTAACTGCTTTTATTTCGCTAACGCAGATTGTTGCTTTAAGTGTTCTCTTGAAAATAATTCTGGAAATAATCCTTTTACAGATTTACACTACACGAATTAAACGCGGAATCGAAAAAATATTTGATTTCGAGAATGTATCTGATACACTAAAGAAACCATTTATAATCATAATCAGCTATATGTGGCTGGTTGTAATCGCTTCTAATCTAAATATTTGGGAATCATTACGTACTTCTCTTGGAAATTTACTAAGCCGTCCAAATACCATTGGAAGTATCACTTTCACTTTAGGGAATATTGTATTGTTTTTCATTATTGTCTGGGCTGCGCATTTATTGCAGAATTATGTTGCTTACTTTTTTGGAGAAATTGAAGATGAAAACGAAGAAAACATCAACAAAAGACAACATTCAAAATTATTAATTACCAGACTTATTGTTTTAATTGTGGGTTATCTTTTAGCTGTCGCAGCTTCTGGAATGCCTTTAGATAAACTGAGTATTCTTTTAGGAGCTTTAGGGGTCGGTGTTGGACTTGGGCTTCAAAATGTGGTCAACAATTTTGTTTCGGGAATTATTTTGATTTTTGATAAACCAATTCAAATTGGGGATGTTATTGATATTAGTTCTGAATCTGGACGAGTAAAATCAATGGGATTGCGTACAACTAAAATCAATGCTCCAAATGGTGCCGAAATTATTATACCGAATGGAAATCTATTATCTCAAAACATTACCAACTGGACTTATACTGATAATTTTAAACTCGTAGATATTTCTATCGAAATTAGCGGCGATGCAACTCCCGAAGATATAAATGCAACTATTTTAAATTCTCTTGAAAGTCTTCCTTTAGTAAATAACACCAAACCATCTCAGATTTATTACAATTCTATTTCTGATGGGAAATTCAAAATACAGATTAAATTCTGGTGTAGTATTTACAGAACCGAAGAAACTATAAGTACAGCTAAACAAGTTTTGTTTAGTAATTTTAAAGCAAAAGGGTTGATTTTTTCGACATAGAAATTTAGATGCGAAAAATGGTTTGAATTACACATAAGTTTTTCAAACCATTTTTTTATTGCTAAAATTTAATTTTCTTTATTCTTCAAATTAAAAAAAGATAATGGATTTCTAGAAATAATATTTGGCAGATATCTCCTCGAAGTCTTAGGGGCATTTACAAGACATCTTTGTGTTCACGAGCGAGACCCTCGCACCAGCAGGGGAAATATAGGTTTTAATGGAACTTTAGGAATTCCAAAAATAGGATATGGTTTATCATATGACATGTACAATAATTTTGAAGGGAATACCGATGTATTCTCTGGAATGCGAGATTATTCAATGGGTTATACAGGCTCGTTGCTTTTTGGTGGAACATATACTAAATCCGCAGAAAGCGATTTTAAAGGTTTCTGATAAAGGTGTAGAAACAAAAAGTATAAATTTATTAGCTGGATTTAATGGAGGAGCTACAGGATCTAGAACAATAATTTTTTATAATTCTAAAAACAGGTAACAATGAAGTGCTATTGCTATTTTTTGAGTCTATCTTTTTTAATATTCAATTCTTGCTTAAAAGCTGATTGTGAGAGTTTATTTGAAAAAAGAAAAAATGATGACTTCTTAATTGTAGTTCAAGAGATTCCTAATACAGGGGGTTATAGATTCAACATTAAAGGAATTAATCCTACTACAGGTAAAAAAATTGAATATAAAAATGATGGTTGGAGTGAATATAATAATCTTATTTCAATAGGAGATACAATAATAAAAAGAAAAGGGGAAGTACTTTTTAGTATTCATAAAAAGGATACAATTCTATCATTATCTTGGCAATGCGAAGGAAAAACTTACAAATAAAAAATAGCATTGTCCTTCTAAAAATACGAAAAGCCACTTCATTACAAAAGTGGCTTTTTTTAATATATATAATTCTAATCCTGCTTTATAAAAACCAATTCCTCTTCATAATCAGCAATACTTACCAAAGCATTATAAATATACTTTGCTACCAAAGCACCGCCTTCAAAATTAATTAAATCAATATCATCTTCGGGAGTGTGGTATTGCGGATGTCCGCCTGTGTGGAAACCTACTGCAGAAATCGAAGCTTTATAAAAAGAAACATGATCAGATCCGCCAACATCGCCGGCGAAAACAACCGGATTTAGTCCGCTGTTTTGGCCTAGTTTTTTCATTAGGTCGACTCCGTTTGGGAAAGTTCCTGCGCCGCCCATATAGATTTGTTTTTCGGTATTTAATCTTCCAACCATATCCATATTCAGCATTACTTTTACAGCTTCTTTTTTTATAGGTAAATGATTTATGAAATATTTCGAACCTAGTAATCCTTCTTCTTCTCCGCTGAAAGAAATAAAAATAATACTTCTTTTGGGTTTGATTTTCAATTTAGAAACTTCTTCCAAAATACACAACAAAGCCGAAACTCCGGATGCGTTATCATCCGCTCCATTATGAATCGCAACGGTATCTTTCTTTTTGCTTCCGGAACCGCTTCCGCCCCAGCCCCAATGATCATAATGGGCGCCAATTACGATAAATTCATTTTTGAGTTTTTCGTCAGATCCTTCAATATATCCTAAAACATTTTGGGTCGAAACACTGTCGGATTTTGTTTTGTTGATTCCTTCTTTTACAAATACTTTAAAAGGCTGATAATAGCTGCTGTTAAATTCCTTTAATTCATACTTTTTAAAATATTTTTTGATGTAAGATGCTGCGTCGTTATTTCCTTTTGTTCCAACGAAGCGACCTTCTAGTTTATCTGAAGAAAGAAATTTATCGTGTTTATAAAATGTCTGGGCTAAGTTATCTTTTTGAGCATTTGCAATAAAACTAAAAAGTAATAAACCGTAAACAAAGTTGATCTTTTTAAAAAATCTCATAATTATAGTTATCTAAAATTGGCACACAGATGACACGGATTCACTTCGTGAAAACGCGGATTAAAACGGATTTCTTTTTTTCTTTTTTTACAATAAAAATCTGTGCCCATCCGCGCCTTTGCGAAGCAAATCCGTGTCATCCGTGTGCCAACTTATTTAAGTTCAAAAATTTTATTCATTAAAATCCATTTTTCTCCTGATTTGGCTTGTGGCAAAGCTTTTTGGAATTTCCACATTAGCGTTTCCCATTCCTGCACTTTTGGGTTTTCGGCATCTTGTTTTGCTTTTTCTGTAAATGAAAAATCTTCATTGGCTTCGATAATCATAAACAAACGATCGCCAACATTGTAAATCTCTAAATTGATAATTCCCGAATCTTTGATGCTTTTTTGGATTTCTGGCCAAACATTTTTATGGTAATCAATATATTCTGCAATTAAATCCGGGTGGTTATTTAAGTCTAAGGCGAGACAGTGTTTTTGCATAATTCTGTTTTTAAAATTTATTTCAAATCGAATGTTGTATGCTTGATAAATTTTCGATTATAAGTATACAAAATATGAATCTTTTTATCTGAAGTCTGAATAATGGCCGGATAACTGAATTCTCCTTCTGGCTGGTTTTCTAAATCAAATAACTTGTTCCAATTTACACCATCTTTCGAATATTCTACATCTAAAACATTTCTTCCGTTAAACCAGTCTTTTCCCATCTTAAGCGGATTATTCACCAATAAAAAAGATTTATTTGATAAAGTTACAGCATCAACTCCAGAATTTGAATTTACAACATTAATACTGTCTGTTTTCTGCCAGGTTTTTCCGTTATCTTCAGACCAGGATGAAATCAATTTATTATGTCGGCTTCGGGATAAAATCTGAATTTCTTCATCAGAATGAACCAAAAATGTTGGCTGAATAATATCAAAATTCTTCTTGTCATTAATATCGGTAATTGTCCAGCTGTCCGTCGCTTCTGTATAAGTTTCTATAAAAACTCGCCATTTATTATCGTCGACACTTTCTGTACTGCTTCCGCATAAAATAATTCCGAGAGTTGTTTCGATGGGTTTATTCCGAATCGGTCCTAAAATTCCTTTCGGAAGATATTTTGGATTACTCCAGCTCTTTCCATCATCTTTTGAAACAATCATCGCACCAAACCATTCTCTCGGATTTTTCCCCACTTTATAAAATAAATACAAATTCTGACTTTTACTTTTAAACAAAACCGGATTCCAGCATGGCAGTGTATCTCCGTCTTTAATCAAAGGTTCAATCAGTCTTTTTGGTGCCGACCATTTTTCTTCTTTATAAGATGAAATATAAATACTGACATCTTTTGCGCCTTCATATTTTCCGCCAAACCAAGCTGCTAAAAGTGTATTATTTTCTAATTCGACCAATGTTGAAGCATGACTGGCCGCTGTGACCGGATTTGCTGCAATATAATTTTGGGTAATATTAACTGCTTTTGGTTCATTTTTAATTGATTTACAAGCAAGAAAAACAGAAACTAATAAAACAATTGAACCGTATTTTTTTAAATTCATAATCTGACTTTTATATAAAACAAAAGGAGAGTTTCCTCTCCTTTTGAATTTTTAAGTAAAGATTGTGTGGATCTTTACTCAACCAAATAATTATTTTGTATCCCACCAAAGTTTAGTTCCTCCAGAATCAGGACCTCCAAGTTTTGAGATTCCGTCTGTAACTGCATCTTTGTTTGAAGAATATTCGTTTGTAACATAAATGATACGTTTCATTAAGCTTTTTCCAACTCCCGGATCAGTATTATCTGTATTCAACGGCGGATAAATAACTTTTGCATCACTTCTACGTAAATCTGCCCAAGCTTCCCACGATTCTGGGAAAATTGCCAAATACTTTTGAACTGCAATTTGAGTTCTCTGATTTGCTTCTGTAGAAGACCATGCAACAGGCAATTTTACCGGAATATCTTGTAAATCTAAAGTTGGATAAACTGTAAGTACGTTTGGTAAAGTTGGCAAAGTTGAACCTGCGATATAGCTGTTGATATCAGCAGCATTAGTGATTCCCCATTGTTGTAAAGACAATCTAATACCTGTTTCATACAAACTTTGAGCAGTTCCACCCATGTTCCATCCGTTTAAAGCACCTTCTGCTCTGCTTAAATAGTTTTCAGAAGCCATGAAGATTTCGATATTTTTAGATTCGCTTACGTTTCCTGCAGCTCCGTTACCCATAATATCATTGTTGAAAGCAGAGAATTTAGTTGTTCCAAACTGATCTTCTAAACCTCCTATTGGCTGTCCTCTATAAACAGGAGTCGGAGCTGAAGCGTCAAGCGGAGCAAACCATTTTGCTAAACGAGGGTCGTTGTATCCAACCAAAATACTTTCCATAGAAGCTGTCATAGTATAACCCCAGCTGTTTACAATCATATTTAAATTGTTTGGAGTAATATTGCTCGCTTTGAAAAAAGCACTTTGATCGTTTGTCTGCATTACACCTGCAGCTACAGCAGCTTCTGCTTCTGTTTTTGCTTTTGCAGGTTCTTTATCAGAAATTCTTAAAGCTAAACGAAGTCTTAAACTATTTCCAAAAACTCTCCATTTTGCTACACTTCCTGCATAAACTCTGTCGTTTGGCTGAAATGAAGCCACAGTTGTTACAGATGTAGAACTTAATGTCGTATTTGCTTCATTCAATAATTTAAAAAAGTCTTCGTAGATAGACTCTACACTGTCATAAGCTACTTTTTCTTTTCCGTTTCCTGCTTCAGTGTACGGAATTGGTCCGTAAGCATCAACCATTTGGTTGTACATAAAAACTTTCCAGATTTTAAGAACTGCCAAAGCTTCAGCGTTTCCTTCAGATGCTTTAATAGCATTGTTTAAAGCCGGAACTGCAACGGTGTAAAATCTTGTCCATCCACGGCCTTCGTATCCATTTACGAATGCATTTCTCTCAGTACCATATCCACAATTTAAATATTGAATAAAAGTAGAAGATAAAATACCTGTAGCAATACCCCAAGTTCCCTGATCATCAACACCTGGCGATGAGTAAGATCCGTTATGAATACCCGCATAAAGCGCAGATGCAAATGATGGCCCCGCTAACGTAGCATCTAACTGATCTTCAGTCAATGAATTAGGATCTTTGTTTATTTCGTCAAAGTCACCAGTGCAGCTTGACAAAATAGAAACTGCCATTAATGCAACTCCTAACGTTTTTATTTTAAAACTATATTTCATGATATCTCTCTTTATTTAATTAAAATCCAAATTTCACATTAACTCCATAATCTCTCGTTGAAGGAATGTTGAAAGATTCTATACCTTGCAGGTTTCCTGTTCCTGCTCCTGCCTCTGGATCAAAATATTTAGCTTTGTTCACGAAGAAGAACAAGTTTCTTCCCACTAATGAAAAATCAATATTTGTAAATCCTGAATTACCTAATATACGTTTTGGTAAAGAATAACCAAAAACTAGCTCTCTTAATCTGATGTTTGTTGCATCATAAATAAAAGGTTCTGCAATAGGAGTTCTTTGTCCAATAGCTGTCCAGTATTGCTCTGCCGTAATACTTGTCGTATTTGGAGAATAAGTACCGTTTCCGTTAGAAACAACACCATCAACAACAATTCCGCCTTCTCTTCCTGCTAAAGTAACATCGCTAACTCCTAAACCAGCTTGTCTGGCCTGAGTGTATGAAATAACTTCACCGCCAATTCTAAAATCAACTAAGAAACTTAAAGAGAAATCTTTGTATTTAAAGTTATTTTTAAAACCTCCAGTCCAGTCCGGGTTAAAGTTTCCGGCACGTACATCAAAACCATTTGTTGCCAGAGGGATACCTGCACTGTTTACAATAACATTTCCGTTTGGATCTCTTTGGAAACCTTTAATATATAAATCTCCATATTCTCCGCCTTGAACAACTTTACTTCTTACTAAACGTCCTTCTCCAAGAACTAATTCATCTCTACCATCATAAATCGATTTTACTTTAGATTTATAAGAAGCGTAGTTTGCTGTAATATCCCAGCTAAAGTTTTCTGTTTGAATAGGAGTTGCTGTAAGCGTAAGCTCGATACCTTTATTTTCAATATCACCACCATTTACAATCGCTCTTGAGAAAGAAGAAGATTCTGGAGTATTGATATAGAAAATTTGATTGTCTGTTAACGTATTAAAATATGTAAAATCTAAACCTAAACGATTATTAAAGAATCTCACATCGGCACCAATCTCTGTAGAAGAAGAAATCTCTGGTTTTAAGTTTGGATTTGCTTTTGTACTTTGTCCGTATAACATACCGCCGTTTCCACCAATGTATGAAAATCTTTGTTGAGTTTGATAAGGATCAGTATCGTTACCAACTTGTGCATAAGAAGCTCTTAATTTTGCAAAACTGATTACTTCTGGTAATTTAACCATGTCTGAAATCACAGCTGAAAGACCTACAGAAGGATAGAAATAATCTGTTGGTAAAGTTGAAGACCAGTCATTTCTTGCCGTTAAATCTAAGAACAAATAGTTTCTGAAACCAATTTGACCAAATCCGTAAACAGAGTTAATTCTTTTTTCTGAAGCTGTAGAAGTTGATTGAATTGTTTGTACGTTAGACAATGCAAAATAGTTTCTTTTACTTAAAACTCCTCCTGAATTTAAAGCTGAATTACTTTGCTGTAGTGAACTCGCACCAGCATTAAGTCCAACAGAAAAATCTCCAAATTTTTCATTGTAAGAAAGTAAAGCATCAATATTCAATTCACTTACTGTTTCATAAGATTCGCTGTATGAACCTAAGTTATTATTGAAAGCTACAGTTGCATATCTGTTTCTTACGTTTTTGTTTGTCATTTGGTCTAAACCTGCTCTACCTTGTAAACTTAACGTTTTTGTAAATTCATATTTAAGGGAAGCTAAACCAATAAATCTGTTTCTTTTATCTGAACGGGCATCATCTCTTAAAGCAGACCAAAATGGGTTTCCTCCCGGAGATCCTGTTTCGTCGATAAAATAATTCATTTGTCTTTGTCCTGCAGCATCAAAATATTCGAAGTTTTTATAATCGTTATAAGCGATACTACGAGGCAATAAATAAGCTGATGTTCCAATAGATTCTTCACCAGTTCTTAATAAGTTATCAATGTCCTGAACGATGTAGTTTGTTTTTACATCTAATGATAATTTATCAGAGATTTTACTAGTCAATCTTAAGTTAAGATTGTGTCTGTCTAATTGGTTTCCGCCAACAATACCTTCAGCGCGCGTGTTAGTGTAAGAGAAATAACCCTGCGCTTTTTCGTTACCAGCTGTTACTGTTAAAGTATTAGCTAAATTGTAACCTGTTTTGTAAAAATCAATTACGTTGTTTGGCTGTGGAGAATAACTTTGTGTAGCCGGCCCAGCATAATTTGGGTTACGAACTAACTGCCAGTTTGAAACCTGGCTTCCGTCTAATTTCCCTCCCCAGCTTGAGCTGGAAGTTGGATTGTAAACACCGTTTGCTCCCTGTCCGTACTCATTTTGTAAATTCATCAGGTTGTAAGCAGATGAAGCCATAAAATTAGAAGATACCGAAACAGATGTTTTTCCTGATTTTCCTGATTTTGTTGTAATTACGATAACACCATTACTCGCTCTTGATCCGTAAAGAGCTGCTGCCGAAGGCCCTTTTAAAACAGTCATCGAAGCAATATCCTCCGGATTGATGTTTGAAATACCGTCTGGCTGTGTAGTTCCTCCTGTATCAATATCAGGATTTGTTGTTGTTGTACCGTTACTGATAGGCACACCATCTACTACATATAATGGCTGGTTGTTTCCGTTAAGAGATCTGTTACCTCTTAATGTAATTCTTGAAGAAGAACCAACACCATTTGAAGTTGTAGAGTAGTTAAGACCAGCAACTTTACCAGATAGTGAGTTAGCAACGTTTAAAGACCTTGCTTCTGATAATTCGTCTACTCCAATGTTTTGAGCTGAATACGTAATTGCTTTTTTCTCTCTCTTGATACCAAGAGCAGTTACTACTACTTCTCCTAATTGTTGTGCCGAAGCTCCTAAAGCAGCATTAATGGTAGTTTGAGTTCCCACGGCCACTTCTTTTGAAGCTGAACCAACATAAGAGAAAACCAAAACTGCTGATTGATTTGGAACTGTAATAGAGTACTTACCATCAAAATCTGATGATGTACTTGTTTTTGTTCCCTTAACAACAACATTTGCCCCAGGGATCGGAATTCCGCTTTGGGCATCTGTTATCGTTCCTCTTACTATTGTTTGTGCTTCCAGATTTTGAAATCCAAATAAGCATATCACAAACAGTAATTTTAGTACGTTCTTGATCATATTTAGTTGTTTTTTGAGTTAATAACATGTTAAACTTAAGAATACATTTTGTTAACAGGATATAATTTCGACAAATGACAAGTTTGAAAAGGTGTTGGGAATACATTTATCTTTTAAGGGTACGAAAACGTTTTAAATTGTAATCTTTATCCTCTTTATTTCCAACACCTTGTTTCGCATTAATCGAAGTGTTTTACTCTTTTTTCAACTACATTCTTTCTTAATTCTCTTAAACGTTAAAAATATTATTAGTTTTCATCGAATTAGTTCAAAACTTTGAAATTTGTTTTGATCAAATCCGTAGAATTTCCTCCAACCATAACTTCAAAATCTCCCGGTTCTACAACGCGCTTCATTTCTCTGTTCCAAATAGATAACTCATCTGGTGTAAGTATAAACTCAAGCGTTTTGGTTTCACCTTTCTTAATATTTAATCTTTTGAATCCTTTTAAGGTTTTTTCAGGAGTTGTCGTGCTGCTGTAAACATCCTTAATATATAATTGTGCAACTTCGTCTCCGTCTCTGCTTCCAGTGTTTTTAACATCAACCGAAACTTTTAACTCTCCGTCAGCTTTAATTTCTTTTGCGCTGATCTTTAAATTTGAATATTCAAACTTGGTATAACTTAATCCGTAACCGAATGTATATAAAGGATGTTCGCTCTCTGCTACATATCTATGAATCGCAGATCTTTTTTGGTTATAATATATAGGTAGCTGCCCAACTGATTTTGGAACTGTAATAGGCAATCTTCCACCCGGATTATAATCTCCAAATAAAACATCAGCCACTGCTCTTCCTCCTAACTCTCCCGGAAACCAGCCTTCAACAACTGCCGGAATATTTTCTGCAATCCAGTTTGTCGAAAGCGGACGCCCGTTTAACAATACACAAACCACAGGAGTTCCTGTTTTTTGAATTTCTTCGATCAATTCCTGCTGCATCCCGAATAAGTCTAAAGAAGCAACATCTCTGTTTTCTTCCACCAATTCGTTTGATTCTCCTAAAACTACAATGGCAACATCAGCTTTTTTAGCAGCGTCAATTGCAGGCTGTAAGTTTACTTTTTCTAAATTCCAGCGTAAGTGCGCTCTGGCTCCCCAGCCGCCTTCCCACATTTCGATGCGAACTTTGTATTTTTTTCCTGCTTCAATATTTTTTGGCGTTGTAACCATGCTTGTCGCACCTTTTGTCCAGTTGTCGATTACCAATTGATCGTCGATCCACATTCTGATTCCGTCATCAGAACTTAAACCTATCCAGCCGTCAAATGCTTTATCTGATTTTATATAACCTGTCCATCGAATAGAGAAATCATCATCGGTAACGCCATCGCCCGGAGACCAAGGCCAGTCAAACTCTAATTGATTGTCAATACGAGTTAATGCCGGAGTTCCTTCAACATTTCTGTTATTGAAATATTCTCCTTTTAATCCGTTTTGAGCTTCATCTGGAGTAAATAAATATTTAGATGGAATAATTTGTCCTTTTACAATCAATGGAACACCTTCTTCATAAACAACATTGGCCGTTTTTCCAACTAATTGTTGAATACCTTCGTAAACTGTTGTTCCAACGCTGTTTTTTGGAGCATATCCACCCAATCTTGAAGCATTTGCATTTGGTCCAATAACAGCAACGTTTTTGATCTCTTTGCTTAAAGGCAGAATGTTGTTGTCATTTTTCAACAAAACCATAGATTTCTGAGCTGCTTCAAGAGCCACATTTTGATTTTCTTTAGTATGAAAACGTTCTTTAATTAAGTTCTTATCTGTGTATGGATTTTCAAATAATCCCAATAAGAATTTCAAACGTAAAACTCCTCCGGCAGCACGGTCAATCTGCGCCATTGTCAATTTCTTTTCGTTTACCAATTCTATAATACTCGTTTGCCAGAATTCATTTGTAAAATCATAAAATTGCATATCAACTCCCGCTGCAATAGCTTCTCTGATACTTTCTTTTGGAGAACTGGTAACAAAATGTGTTACCTGAAGATATTTTATAGCTCCTAAATCTGAAACTACAATTCCTTTAAAACCCCATTCGTTTCTCAAAACATCAGTCAATAACCAATGATTCGCTGCACAAGGAATTCCGTCTAATTCAGAATACGCACACATCGTTCCCAATGCACCGCCTTTTCTAAATGCTTTTTCAAATGAAGGCAAATGATCTTCTCTCGCCGAACGTTCTCCGACTAAAATTGGAGAAGAATTTCCTCCCGCCTGTGGAATACCGTGAACGGCAAAATGTTTAGGTTCTGCAATAATCGACCGATCTGATTTTAAATCATCGCCCTGCATTCCTTTAATCATCGCCAGACCAATTTCACTGTTTAAATACGCATCTTCACCAAAAGTTTCGGCAACACGTCCCCAGCGTGGTTCACGTCCTAAATCTAAATTTGGACCTAAACCAAAATGAACGCCATGCGATCTTGCTTCCATTGCAATTACTTTTCCCACTTTGTCCATTACGTTTGTATCCCAAGTTGCTCCAAGACCAATATTCATTGGGAAAGCTGTACTTCCTTCATCTAAATAACCGTGAAGCATCTCGCACATAATAAGCGCAGGAATTCCCCATTTATTTTTTTTAATTATCTCACTTTGAAGATCATTAATCATTTTTGCCGAACGCGGATAAATATCATGAATCGCCCCAATTCCAAGATTTCCAATTTTAGCATCTGATTTTACTTTAGAGAAATCTTCTTTTTCTTTAAAAAATTCGCCTTTGTACATATCCATCTGGCGCACTTTTTCTTCAAGCGACATACGGCTTAACAAGTCTTTTACCCTATCTTCTGTCGGTAGTTTTGCGTCTTGATACGGGTATTTTTTCTGCGCATAGGTTTGGTTAAAAAAACCTACAGCCATTACAAAAATAATGGCTGTTTTTTTGATTTTGAGTTGTAACATAGTTGTGAGAGTTTAATTTTGAATCACTTTGAGCGTTCCTCCATTCACAAAATCATCGTGTGAAATGAAATAACTGTTCAGTGGTTTTCCGTTTAATTCTATTGTTTTGATTTTTCCATCAGTATTGATTTCTTTTTCAATAACAATATTTTCTTTTTTATAATATCTTGAATCTAATTTGATTGTTACTTTATCAAACATTGGTGTTGTGATCGTATAAATTGGGTCGCCGGGAGATATTGGATAAAATCCCATCATGGAATATACTAACCAAGCCGACATTGTTCCGGTATCATCATTTCCTGGTAATCCTTTTGGTTTGTTTTGAAAATATTCCTGTACCAGTTTTTTAACCAGTTCCTGACTTCTCCATTCTTCGCCTTTTACATAATTGAATAAATAGGGATAAGCAATATCCGGCTCGTTTGCCATATCAAATTTTTTGGTATCAAAAACTTTTTGCAATTGATCTGTGAAAGGTTTATCACCGCCCATTAATTTCATCAATCCTTTGATATCATGCGGAACCATAAAAGCATATTGCCATGCATTTCCTTCGATAAAACCAACATTTGCTTCAAAATTAGATCCTGCTTCGGGATCAAAAGGTTCGTACCAATTTCCGTTAGCAATTCTTGGACGCAATAATTTTAAATTTTTGTCAAATAATTTTTGGTAGGATAATGAACGTTTAGCAAAACGTTTGTAATCTTCCTTTTCACCCAAAGCTTTTGCTAAAAGTGAAATCGCATAATCTGAAGTATTGTATTCCAGTGTTGTAGAAACAGGTCCGGGATGATTAGTAGATAAATATCCTTTTTCTATATATTCTTTAAGCCCCGGACGCAGCGGATTATTTTCAATTTGGTCTGCTCCTTTCAACATGGCATAATAAGCTTTGTAAACGTCAAAATCCTGAATTCCTTTTAAGCAGGCATCAACTATAACAATACTTGCCGGATCTCCTACCATTGTAAATGTTTCTGTAGAATTTAATTCCCATTTTGGCAGCCAGCCGTTTTCATCATACATTTTCAACATGCTTTTTATCATATCCGATTGCTGCTTAGGATAAACTAAAGAGGTTAAAGGATGCATGTTTCGATAGGTATCCCATAATGAAAATACTGTATAGCGCGTGCCATCAGTTTTACCAATCTTGGTTCTTTTAATCTGCGGATATTCTCCGTTTACATCATTTAAAGTATTCGGATGAATTAAAGTGTGATACAAAGCTGTGTAGAAAATCGTTTTATCATCTTCGGAACCGCCTTCAACTAAAATCTTCGAAAGTTCGTCGTTCCATTCTTTGTAAGTGTCTTTATAAACGGCATCAAACGATTTATCTCCGGTTTCTTTTTCTAAATTTTCACGCGCATTTTCGATGCTTACATACGAAATCCCAATTTTAACTTCAACCGTTTCTTGTTTGTCAAATTTGTAGCTGAAATAACTTCCAATACTATCGCCAACTACTGTTTTGATGGTATTTTTCATTATTCTTGCCTTGCCATTATATCCTGCCATCCATTGCGCTTCAACACCATTGTATTTAGAAGGTTTTTTCCAAACGCCAAATTTTTCAGCAGGTTTAGAAAACTTGGCTACAAAATAAACCGGATAAGCATCTTCCGGGCTATTATAACAAAACGAACCTACAGAACGCATTCCTTCAATTTCTGTCGAGGAAACGACTTTGATCATCGAACCTTCTTCGTTCGTTAATCCTAAACCAAGATTTATTAAAATGTTCGACTGCCCTTTCGGGAAAGAGAATCTGCTTACACCAACTCGTTTTGAAGCGGTAAATTCTCCTTTAACTTTATATTTCTTGAGATCAACGCTGTAATATCCGGCTTTTGCCACTTCATTAGAATATGTCGATCCGTATTTTAAATGATCGATTTCAAGATTTCCAGTTGTTGGCATCAATAAAATAACGCCTAATTCTGGACAACCTACACCGCTCAAATTCACCTGACTAAATCCGGTTAAAAAGGTATTTTCGTTTACATATGGATTCGAAAGCCACTGACTGTCTTTTTCCATTGGAGTATTTTTTACTCCGGCAACATTAAACGGGCTTATACTTGCCATTCCGCGTGGCGCAATCGGCCCCGGAAAAGCGGCTCCAAAGTTGGAAGTTCCAATAAACGGATTCACATAATCTGCCGGTTGTTGTGCAAAACTTGTGATGCTAAAAAACAGCATGCAAAAGCTGCATGCTGTTTTTAAAATTAATTTTTTTGATATTGAAAACATATTCTTATCTGTTAATAGCTTCTATTTTTAAAGTCCATGCTTCTTTTGCAGGTAAATTATTTCTAAGGCTTTCCGGAATTACCACTTTAAATCCGTTTCCTTCTTTTGTCCATTTTAGAGAAGTTTTAGAACCTAACATGGTAATTTTTGTTCCTTTTTTAGGGCTGATAGATTTCACTGTAACGCTTGCAGGAATTTTATCTTCTCCGTCTTTTGCTAAATAAAAAGCAAATACATTTCCGGCTTTATTTTGTGTAAAGCAGATATTATCTTCCTTAAAAGGTTCAATTGGTTTTGTATCATAAATCGCAACACTGTTTACTTTCATCCAGTCTGCATAAGCTTGCAATAAATCATAAGCACCTTGCTGCCATTCTCCTTCCGGACTTGGGGCAACGTTTAATAATAGGTTTCCGCCTTTTGCAACAATGTCAACCAACATGTGAATTCCTTGTCTTCCCGTCATGTATTTTGCATCTGGAGTATAAGACCATCCGCCGCCAGAAGTGATACAAGATTCCCAAGGATAAGGTAATGTTTTTGCAGGAACACGACCTTCTGGAGTTAAATAATTTTGATTTTTTCCGTGAACCGCTCTGTCAACCACAATTAATCCTGGTTGTTTTTGGCGTGCTTTCACCACCAATTCGTCCATTTTTGGATCCTGATCTACAACTCTGTGTTTGATGAAACCGTTTTTAGATTCGTTTTCAGCAAATTTCTCGTCATAGTTTTCTTTTAAATTTTGCTGATCTCTTTTTCTAACCCATCCTCCGTCAAGCCATAAAATATCTACTTTACCGTAATTAGTAAGGATTTCTAAAATTTGGTTGTGAGTGAAATCAACATATTTCTGCCATTTTTCAGGATATAATGACGGATCGTAATTTACATTTCTGTCGAAAGGCGGAAAATACGGATCCCAGTAATTTTCGTTATGCCAGTCTGGTTTTGAGAAATAAGCTCCTGTTGAAATATTCTCTGCTCTAAAAGCGTTGAAAACTTCTTTTAAAACATCGGCTTTTGGATTTGTGCTGAAAGGACAATCTTTGTCTGTTACTTTATAATCAGAATATTTAGTATCGTACATATTAAATCCATCATGGTGTTTGGTGGTAAAAACCATGTATTTCATTCCCGCTGCTTTTGCTGCTTTTGCCCATTTTGTCGGATCAAATTTGGTTGGATTAAAAGTCTTTTTCAAACCTTCATAATCTTTTACATATTGATTATAATTGGTCGGATTGCTTCCTTTTTTACGTTCGCACCATCCATAATCTTCCGGGCATATTGACCATGATTCTACAATTCCCCATTGGCTGTATGTTCCCCAGTGCATTAATAATCCAAACTTTTTGCCTTGCCATGCCTCTAAATTTTTCAACACCAACGGATCCGTTTCCGGTACATAACGCTCATCTTCATAAATGGCCTGCGAAAACATTTGAACGGAAAATAATAACGCGATTATGAATATTCCTCTTTTCATCTTTATTCTATTTATAGTTTTTTGTTTTTGTTCTTTGTTTAATTGTGAAATTCACATTTAAGATATTGAGACAAAGTGTCCTTGTTATCTAATTAATTATGAAATTCACATTTAAGATATTGAGACAAAGTGTCCTTGTTATCTAATTTTGTCAAATTTTCTCCACATTTTTGTCATTTCGACGGAGGAGAAATCTTCGCAAGAAACTCCTCATAGTAAATCGTCAATCTTTGTCGATCAACTAGTGCGATTCCTCGTTCCTCGGAATGACAAACTTAACCGGAAACTTTATCAAAGCTTCTGCGCATTTTTTGTCATTTCGACGAAGGAGAAATCTTCGCAAGAAACTCCTCATAGTAATTCATCAATCTTTGTCGAGCTACTTGTGGAGATTTCTCCTCCGTCGAAATGACAAGATTGCGTGTAATATCATGAGCGTATCAGTTTGACAAAAAATGCGTTTATTAATTCACTAAAATCTCATCAACAAACAACCAAGAACTTTCCCCTTTCGGGCTTTTCTTAAGGTTATAAGCGATTACTTTTACAAATCGTGTATTGACTTTTGCAAAATTGATTTTGAAATCCTTCAATTCCGAAGTCACATTTGGAGCATACGGACGTGAAACTTTCCCAACTTCCTGATATTTGATTCCATCATTTGAAACCAAAACTTTCACTTTTACAGGAAAATTAACTCCGGCGCCCTGACTTTCTAAAGCTCCTACTATTACCTGCTCAACACTTTCCTGTTTTTCAAAATCGATTACCAATTCCATATCGTTAACAAGCCATGCCTGCCATTGTCCGTCATGGAAATTTTTGCTTCCTCGAATTGTATTGACCATCGTATTGGCATCTCCTTTATAATTATCATTATAAGGCGTTAAATATTTTACTTTTTGTGCAAAAGCTTTATGGAAAATAATGGTATCTGTAAATGTTTTTCCAACTGGTTTTTCATCCTGAAATAAAGAAGCTTTTAAAACAGTAGTTTCTTTAAATTCAATTGGGTTTATATATTTCACCGCATGATGATCGATCGTTTTATCTCCTAAAACATATCGAATATCCGGATTTGGAAATTCATTTTTCAGTGTCACATTAATTTGTTTTTTAGCCAAATCTGCTGTTGAAGAAGATGTTACCAAATAAGCACTTTTAGCATAATTGATTCCTAAATAATCATAGCGATTTAATAATGGTTTCAGTCTCGTTGTAAAATCAATCCAGTTACGGCTTTCTTTCGAACTCCATAAAACCTCAGCCATAGCTGCCAGTCTTGGAAAAATCATATATTCTGAATCCTTTGGTCCCGAAAGATATTCTGCCCATAAATTAGCCTGTCCGCCCAAAACATGATTCGCTTCTGCAGGTGACATTGTAGGCACAACCGGCTCAAATTCGTACACTTTATTTAAAGGATTATAAGCATCAAAAGCCAATGGTTCTTCGTTTTGAGGACCTTGATAAAAATTAAAATAACAAGGAGATTCCGGCGTCATAATGACATCATGACCTTGGTCTGCCGCTTCAATACCGCCTTTTGTTCCTCTCCAGCTCATTACAGTGGCTTCCGGAGCTAAACCGCCTTCTACAATTTCATCCCAGCCAATTACTTTTTTACCTTTAGAATTGATGTATTTTTCAATACGTTTTACAAAATAACTTTGCAGTTCCGTTGAATTTTTCAGACCTAAATCTTTCATTCTTTTTTGGCAGTTTGGACATTTATCCCAATTGGTTTTTGTCGCTTCGTCGCCTCCAATATGAATATATTTTGATGGAAAAATCGTCATTACTTCGTCTAATACATTTTGCAGAAACTCAAATGTAGATTCTTTTCCTGCACAATAAATATCTGTAATAGGCCAGACTCCGCCAGACGGAACACCAATACGCTGATCAAAACAAGCCAATTCCGGATAAGCTGCAATGGCAGAACTTACGTGTGCCGGCATTTCGATTTCAGGAATTACTTCGATGTTTTTAGAAGCTGCATATTTTACGATTTCTTTTAATTCTTCCTGCGTAAAAAATCCTCCGTAAGTTCCTTTTTCATCAGGATTTGTGGCTAATCTGGCATTCCATGCAACATTTTCCTGATTCACTCTCCATGCTCCAACTTCGGTTAGTTTAGGATATTTCTTAATTTCAATTCTCCAGCCTTGATCATCAACTAAATGCAAATGCAAAACGTTCATTTTGTGCATTGCCAAACGATCGATTGTAGCCAGAATATAATTTTTATCGAAAAAATGACGTGATAAATCCAACATCAAACCTCTCCATTGAAAACGCGGTTCGTCTGTAATCACAACATTCGGAATCTGCCATTTTGCAGATGAAATTGCATAAGTACTTTCAATCGCCGTAGGAAGTAATTGTCTAATCGTTTCTAATCCGTAGATAAAACCAGCATTTCCTTTTGCTGTAATTGTGATTATATTATTGTTTACCTCAACTTTATAGGCTTCTTTATGAAGATTTGGATCTGTTTTAAACTGAACAAAATTGTTCTGCGGTGCTTTTACGCCCAAAATTGGTCGCCAGCCTGCAGCCACTTCAAATTTGTTGATTAAAGCGTTTGATATATCTTTTTGAAAATCAGTATTGGCAACAAAAACAGTATTTTTAGAAAACTCAAAACTTCCTGATTGAATCAAAACCTGATTTGGTTTCGGGATAATTTGAATATCTTTTGCAGTAAAAACTTTTTTCTGACTGTAACCCAAACTTAAAACAGTTAAGAAGATTAAGACGAATAAGGGTTTTAATGATCTCATAATTATTATTTTAAAGATGGTGTTATTTTAAATTGATACTGATAATTTTTTCCTCTTAAAAGATATTTTTCCATTGGCCAGGCTTGCCAGCTGTCGATTCCGCCAACTCCCATTTGTTTCGAATCGATTTTTAAACTTGTTAAATCTCTTTCTTTCAATTCGGCAGCGTGTCTTTGGTCTTTTTGCAATCCGTCGTCTAAATCTTCATTTAAAAAATGTAATGCAGTTACGGCTAATAATTCGTCAGATGTTACGGTTAATTTCAATTTATCTCCCGATAATTCTAAGAAACGTACATCAGTTTTATTTCCTGTTTCCTGCGGGCGGATGTATGGATAATATTGTTCTGAAACAGTTTGTGTATACAATCCCACTTTTGAACTGTAATTTCTGTCGATGTAATTTTCGTGCGGGCCTCTTCCGTAATACGTCATATTACTAAAATCTCTCGGAACAATTACTTCCATTCCAAATCTTGGTAAAATAGGCTGTTCTTTATTTTTATCAATATTTAAAACTTCTTTTACAACTAATTCTCCGTTTCCGTTTAACTCATAATTCAATTCTAAAGTCGAAGAAACCTGCGCTAAACTATACGTTGCTTTTACCAGAATTTTATTGTCTTTTGATGGAGTAAATGTCCAGTTTACCAAAGTTGGATTTTCTGTTGCATCTTTCCAAGCCTTTAAGTTTACCTGAAAATTAGCGCCAAAATCATTATCGTTTGGTGCTCTCCAAAGATTGGGACGCAATTGATATCCATCTTTTATAATAGGCTGATTATTGAAAGAATAACCGCTGATAAATCCTGTTTTTTTGTCGAAAGAAATCTCAGCTTTGTCACTTTTGAAAACCGTAGTATTTGCTTTTTTCTCCACCGTGATTTTTGAAGCTCCTTCGATTTTAATATCGTTTTTCCAGGTTCCTTTATACGCCAGTTGTTCTGTCGCAATTTCGAAACCTTTTGGTAAAAATGGTTCTTCTTGTTTTAACTGATAGCTTATGTTTATAAAAGCTTCCTGAAATTTTTTATCGCCTAATTTAATGGGCAATGTATAGGTTTTTGATTGTGTTGGATCGATTGCTAAATAATCGATAACGCCTCTCGTTTCTTTCACTCCGTCTAAAATTAAGGTCCAATGCAAAGTTACGTTGCTTAAATCTTTAAACGTAAATTCATTGTAAACTTTTATTGTAGCCGTTTCCTGATTTTCCCAGGAAGTCAGGATATTTTGATACACATTTCGCACTTCAAGCGCATGCGGATTTGGTTTTCTGTCTACCGTAAAAACTCCGTTGTTTACAAAGTTGTTATCGCTTTTTACATCTTTTGGTCCAAAATCTCCTCCATACGCTAAAATCGTAGTTCCGTTATCCAGTTTTTTATAAACCGACTGATCGATCATATCCCAAATAAATCCGCCCTGAAAGTTTGGATATTTACGAATCACATCCCAATAATCTTTAAAATTTCCCATCGAATTCCCCATTGCATGCGCATACTCGCACTGAATGTAAGGTCTTGACGGATTTGGATTTGCCAGAATATATTCTTCCATTTTGTTTGGAGAACTGTACATTGGATCGATAATGTCTGAATCCCATTCGAATTTTAAATCTTTTCCGTCCCAAGCTCCCGCAGTGGCTCTTTCGTATTGAATTGGTCTTGATTTATCTCTATTTTTAATCCATAAATATCCTCTGTAAAAGTTGTAACCGTTTCCGGCTTCGTTCCCCATACTCCAGATAATGATTGAAGTATGATTTTTATCTCTTTCAATCATTCGCTGCATACGTTGAATGTGCGCTAATTCCCAGTCTGGTTTATTCCCAAGTGTTTTGGTAATATCGTAACCCATTCCGTGTGATTCAATATTGGCTTCATCAACCACATAAATTCCGTATTTATCACATAATTCGTAGAAATATTCATCGTTTGGATAATGCGACATTCTTACTGCGTTGATATTAAATTCTTTCATCAATTTAATATCTTGTTCCATTCTTTCTCTTGAAATGGTTTGTCCTGTAACCGGATCAACTTCATGTCGGTTTACTCCTTTTATGTAAATCGCTTTTCCATTTACTAAAAGCTGTCCGCCTTTAATTTCTACTTTTCTAAATCCAACATTTTGATTGATAACTTCAATTACGGTTCCTTTTTTATCTTTTAAAATAAAACGCACCTGATATAAATTCGGAATTTCTGCACTCCATTTCTTCGGATTTTCTACTGCAAAATCAAATGTTTGTTTTTCGCTTAAAGCGGAAATATTTTTTGAGGTTATAATTTTGTCGCCATCTTTTAACTGAACGTCTAAAGTGTAGCTCTCTTTTTTATCTAAATCAGAAAATTGAGTTGTTATTTTTAAACTTCCGTTTACGTAATTGGCATCTAAATCCGGAATAATTTCGAAATCATTTAAATGAGCTTTATTTCTCGCAACTAAATACGAATCTCTCGTAATTCCGCTCATTCTCCACATGTCCTGACATTCTAAATACGAACCGTCATTCCATTTCATTACCTGAAGTGCAATTGTGTTTTTTCCGGTTTTTACGTATTTGTTTAATTTGAATTCCGATGGCAATTTTCCGTCTTCACCATATCCTACATAAACACCATTTACCCAAACAGTAAGATTTGATTTTGCTGTTCCGATATGCAGAAAAATATCTTTTCCTTCCCAAGATTTATCGATTGTAATTTCTCTTCTGTAAACTCCTGTCGGATTGTATTTTGTTGGAACAAATGGCGGATTTGGCGCCATTAAATAATCAAAATCGTAAGTTGTATTTACATAAACCGGATATCCATAACCGTTTACATCCCAGCTTGCCGGAATTTTAAAATTATCCCAGCTTTTATCATTAAAATCAGTTTTCTCAAAGTCTTTTGGAAGCGCAGCCGGATTATCCACATATTTAAATTTCCAGGCTCCGTTAATGTCTAAGTAATTTTTAGATTGTCTCCATTCGTTTTTAGCCACTAATGTTTCATTTTCAAAAACATAATAGGCGGCGTGCATGGGCTCTCTATTATCTTCATTGATTTTTTCATTCTGCCAAAACGGAACTTTTTCTTGTGCATTAACAGATAATACTGAAAGTAATAAGGTTAATATGGATATTGTTGTTTTCATTCTTTGTTTTTGTTTGAACACATAGCCCCGATTATTATCGGGATAGATTGTGAGAGAAGAATCTATGTAACTATGTGTTTAAAATTTTTGTTTCTGTTTGTCATTTCGAGGAACGAGAAATCGCACTAGAAACTCCGTAATCTAAATCCTCAATCTTTGTCGAGTTACGTGTGCGATTTCTCCTCCGTCGAAATGACAAACTGGTCTATTTATCCCACGACATTTTAAATTTCGCATCTTCCATTCTATGCCCTTTTTCATCATCAGAAACGGCATAATTAAAACCAGATCTCAAACTGTATCCTGCATGTTCTCCGTTTTTATTTAAAGCAATAAAACCAACTTGCAGATATTCCATGTCTTTGTGGTTTTTGTGTTTGTTGTAAATACGTTCTGTAATTTCTTTACAGGCATCATAAGGCGATTTTCCCTGACGCATTAATTCGACAACCATCGCACTTCCTGCGGTTCTAATTACAGCTTCGCCCAAACCGGTTGCGGCTGCAGCTCCTACTTCGTTATCCAGAAAAAGACCCGCGCCGATTATTGGGGAGTCACCGACGCGTCCGTGCATTTTCCAGGCCGCACCACTTGTAGTACAGCCACCAGAAAGGTTTCCATCCTGGTCTAACATTAGCATGCTTATAGTATCGTGATTTTCTATATTAATAACTGGTTTGTATTTTGAATCTTCCAGCCATTTTTTCCAGTCTTTTTCAGATTCCGGAGTTAATAAATTTTCTTCTTTAAATCCTTCTGATAATGCAAATTGCAATGCGCCTTGTCCGGCAAGCATTACGTGAGGTGTATTTTGCAATACTCTTTTTGCTACAGAAATTGGATGCATAATGCCCTGTAAAAAACAAACGGAACCGCAATTGCTGTTATGATCCATTATACAGGCGTCCAGCGTTACTTTTCCTTCGCGATCCGGATATCCTCCGTAACCTACGCTTCGTACATTTGGATCTGCTTCGGGAATTTTCATTCCTGCTTCAATGGCGTCTAAGGCTGGTTTTCCGGCTTTTAATTGTTCCCATGTTTCCTTATTAGCTGGCAAACCGTGATTCCAGGTTGAAATTACAACTGGCTTTTTTACTTTTTTTGAAGGAAATTCTAATGCGCCTTCTTTTTCATTTTCTTTCTCTTTTGCAAATCCGCTAAAGCCTACAGAACTTACGGCTGCTGCGCCTAAAGCTGCTTTTTTGATAAAGTCTCTTCTATTTGACATGCTTTTTTACTTTTAGTTTTATTTAAACACATAGGAACATAGTTTTTAGAACCGAATAAAAGGCGTTTCACTTCATTAACAAACATACCTTTATCGCCTGAACTTTGACAAAGTTGAATTATCTACATTATGTTTCTATGTGTTTAAAAATATTACTTTAAACTTGCTTTTGTTTCTTTGATTATCTTTAAATTGCTTTCAGACAATGCATTTCCGTCGAAAAATGAAACTCCTACTGCTCCATTTTCTTTTGCTTCTAAAATAGCTTGTTTTAGCTCTTTATCATTTTTCAATCCCGGAATATAAATTCCTGTATTGATTTTTGTTTTCTTATCTTCTAAATCAGCAACACCTTGTTTAGTGGCATAACCAACCCAGTCAATTTCTTCATTGTAAAAACTGTGGTAAATCATTGGATATACTTCGTCGATATTCCATTTGTCCCAACGCTGACGTACCATGTGATCTGCCATTTCAGGGTAAGGAAATACGGCTGCGGTTAATTGTTTGTTGTGTTTGTGCGCAATTTTATAGGCATCATCAACAACAGCTTTTATCGCATTTAAACGGAAGTTTTTCCACTCCATATCGATAGAAGTATTATGACTTTCTTTTGGATTTTTATGATGGATTTTTTCGAATGCTTTTACACATTCGTCACAATAACAAAAATCGAATTGAGGTAATTCTACATCCTGAACCAAGTTGTATTTTGGCAATAAGCTGATTGGTAAAAAGATGTCCGGGAAACGAATATAATCTAAATGAACACTTTCGATTCCTTCAACTTTTGCCAGTTCTTCAACTAAATGTAAAACGTGTTCTCTGGATTCTTTTCTGGTTGGGCATAACCATTGGTAATAATCAACATACGGACGATTGTCGAAACAAGATTTTCCTTCTTTACTTACCTGATACCATTCCGGGTGCTGCAATGCAACTGAATCATTTGGACGGTTCATCGCCATTATCCAGGCGTGAACCTTTAGACCTTCTTTTGTAGCAAGCGGCACTAATCTTTTTAAAAGTTTTGGATCTGTTGTCGTATTGATTAATACTTCATCGATGCCGCCGTCTTTGTATTTTTTGAATTCTTTGGTGTAATCTGCGTCCGATTTTTTGGCGTCTGCAGTTGTCCAGACTGCAAATTTAAATGAGGTGGTTTCTTCTTTTTTGGCACACGAAAAAATGGTGAATGCGAGTAAAAAAAGTAATAGTTTTGGTAGTTTCATAGTGGTTTTGTGGTTTATTTTGCTATTATTTTCCCGTCCTCTTTTATCACAAATGTTTGATTCGAAAAAGGGCTTTTTACAGAAATATTATATCCGCTGGAATGATTTTCTAAGATAGGTTTTAAAATTTTATTATCAACACTGATGTTTTCTTTTGTGAGATTCGTCAGTGATTTTGCCCAAATTTTATTCTTTTGAAAATATTCTTTTTGGGCTCTGTATAAATTGTAAAGCTCCCATTTTACTTTTTCGTCCTGCGGAATTGTAAAGGTATCTTTTCCTTCTTTTGAAGAAAAATAAACATAGCCCCATTTTTCAGGTTCGTGCATATTGATGACACCCATTGGCGACCAAACCCAATTGTATTCTGGCAGAAATTTTCCGTCGGCATCTTTTTTGCGTTCGTATTTGCCGTCAACAATTGAATGCTGCCAGTTTACTCTTGAAAAATTAACTCTCCAGAATTTATCTGCAGGTACATTTTGATCGAAATAAGAGGTTTTGTAAGATGCCCACGGAATCGCCATTTCTAAAGTCCAGCCTTGGTCAATATCATTTGGATTGTTAAGCGTTCCATGAACTTTAACTGCGGATTTTAAACCCGGAATATTCCAGTCGTTTAAAACTACAAGATCATTTTCTCTATAAGGTTTTGATAAAAATAGATCCCAAGCAGTGTTCAAGGCGTTTATTTCTAATTCGTAATAGTTAAAAGTGTCGCTGTCGGGATCTATAAAAACTTCGAAATCATTGTTGTAAAAAATAATGGTGTCACGCTGTTTTAAATTGGCCCAAACGTGCGGTTCCTCCATCTTTGCTAAAATATAAAAGTTGGTTTCGTCCCACAGCATTTTAACTTTTGTTGCATACTTGGGTTTAATGCCGTTTTCTATATCTTCAAAAATATCAGTCCACTCTGCTTTGCTCCATGAAGCATCAGATTCATCTCCGTCAATTGTAATTGGACTTGTTGTTTTTGCCGCGACGTATGTTTTAGGAATAATGGTATTTTTCTTCGATTGAGAAAAACCCACAACCGAAAAAGAAACTAAAACAACTGTTAACCATTGAATTTTTAAACGCATGCTTTTTCTATAAACTGTTATCTTTTGTAAACTGAATTACTTCGCTTAATTTACCAAATGCAATGGCTACGGCGGTATCGGCAGCACCATAATAAACGGCTAATTTATCTTCTTCCGTATCGTGTAAAGCGGCACATGGGAAAACAACATTTGGCACATCTCCTACCATTTCATAAATCTCTGCCGGACCTAATAAATAAGGCTGCGTTCTGTATTTTACTTTATCTGGTGAATCAACATCTAAAAGCGCTGAACCCATTGCGTAACGGAAACCGTTACAAGTATTGATAACGCCGTGGTAGATCATCAGCCAGCCTTCGTTTGTTAAAATAGGAATTGGCCCTGCTCCAACTTTCGTACACTGCCAAGCGCTGTCTTCAAAAGGACTTGGTTTCATTACCAATCTGTGTTCTCCCCAATATTTCATGTCCGGGCTGTAGCTGATCCAGATATCTCCAAATGGAGTATGTCCGTTATCACTTGGACGACTTAGCATAGCGTATTTTCCGTTTATTTTTTGTGGAAATAAAACTCCGTTTCTGTTGAATGGTAAAAAGGCATTTTCACATTGAAAAAACACTTTAAAGTCAAAAGTATATCCAATTCCAATAGTTGGTCCGTTGTAACCATTACACCATGTAATCCAGTAACGGTCTTCGATGAAAACCACACGCGGATCGTATTTATAAGCAGATTCGATCATGTCTGTATTACCAGACTGCATTACGATTGGTTCGTGGTTAATGTCCCAATCGATTCCGTTTTTACTAAAGCCGGCAAAAATATTCATTTGAACCGCTTTGTTATCACATCTGAAAACTCCCGCATAACCATCTCCAAAAGGAACTACAGCACTATTAAAAATACTGTTTGATGACGGTATTGCATATCTGTCGATAATTGGATTTTCAGAATATCTCCACATTACATCGTTACTGTTTTCGGGTCTGTCTTGCCAAGGAATACTGCTCATTTTTTTTGTTTTTTTATTGTTTTTATTTTTTTGTTTGTCATCCTGAGGAACGAAGGATCACACTAGAAACTCCGCAATCTAAATCGTCAATCTTTGTCGAGTTCCGTGTGTGATCCTTCCTTCGTCAGGATGACAAACTCTGTCTTTAATCTTTTTTCTTAATCTTCGATTTTTCTAACCTTATCCAACCATGTGAATTTTAATATCGTAGTCGTTACTAAAAACACAATCAAAGCTGTAATTGCTTTTGGATAATCTCTGATAATAAAAAATATCGGAAGCAAAATCATGCTCGACTGCCACACAATTCCAATCGCACAATTCATCATATCTCTCCAGAAATCATTGTTTTTTTCGAAAGTAAAATCTTCTGACTTTAATACTTTATAAACCGGACCCCAGAATCCCCAAGGTCTTACGTTTGCGTAAAACGATTTTAAAACTTCCATATCTGTTGGTTTGCTTAAGAACGTTCCTAAAACACATCCTAAAATAGAGAAACCAAATATTATTGGGAACAAATAAATGGCTTGTACTTGTGCTAAATCGTATAAAAATGATCCTTCGGTTAAACTTCCTTTGGCCTGACCTAAAGCAAATTGTAAAGAAGCTACAATTAATCCGGCGAACATTCCCCAGAAATAGCCCCAGCCGTTAAAACGCCACCAAATCCATTTTAGGAAATTTGCTGCAACGTAACCTCCGTATAAAGCACTTGTAATCCAAAGCGTTAAGGAATTGATCGAATCTGCAAAGAATCCCATGAAAACGCCTAAACCAACTACAAGAAAAGAAGAAATCTGACTTACTTTGATATAATGTGCATTTGTTGCAACTGGTTTAAAGTATTTTTTATAAATATCATTTACAATATATGCTGGCCCTGCATTCACGAAAGCTGAGAATCCAGACATGAAAGCGGCTAATAAACCTGCTAAAAGAATTCCTTTAATTCCAACCGGAATGTATAAATTCACCACTTTTGGCATTAATAATTCTAAATCGGCTCCGGTTAAACCCGTGTTGGCATTTAATTCAGGAGCTAAGTTTACCAACGCAATTACCACAATTCCAGTAATTAATAAATATCTTGGAATGAATAAAATTAAGTTCGTGAAACCGCTCATATAAGCTGCTTCTTTTACAGATTTTGTAGAAAGAACACGTTGTAAATCGTAACTCGGTGTTGGTCCTGCGACACTTGCAAAGAAACCTTTGAATAACGTCATTCCTATAAAAGCACCAAACATTTTGTAACCTTCAGAATCAATTAAATTATTGAAGGTTTGGAATTTATCACTCCACTGGGTTTCAAACTGCCATCCGAAGAAAACATTTTTCCATTCTTCGGTAATAACCGAATTTATTTGAATATCAGTATAATTGACAAAAGCATATCCGGCAATTAAAACTCCGGCTACAATCATGATTAAATATTGTACAACCTCTGTTGCTACTACAGAAAACATTCCGCCTTTTACGGTATAAATCGTAGTTAAAAAGATGATAATTAAGGCATAAGAACGCTCTGAAGTTAATAGAATCAAATCGCCATAATGAAGCGTTAAATCCCACGGAAGAATAATGGTTACAAATTTTCCGATTCCTTCGAAGAAATAAGCGATAAAACCAATTGTAGAAATAATGGCAAAAATAGCCACAATAATATGCGATGCTTTTCCGGCTCTGTCGCTCCCGAAACGGGTTAAAATCCACTCAGAACCTGTCATTACTTTTGATCTTCTAATCCAGACTGCAAGGAACATCATTACGAAAATCTGGTTCCATATTGGCCAAAGCCACATGAACATAAAGCTTTTTACTCCGTATAGAAAAAGTACTCCAATCATCCAGGAAGTTCCGGAAACATCAAACATTCCAGATCCGTTACTTAGACCTAAAAAATACCATTTGATTGTTTTTCCGCCAAGAAAATAATCATCCAATCCTTGTTTTGCTTTTCTTGAAATCCAAATTCCGATACTCACTGAGAGCAGAATGTAAGCTACGATTATCGATACGTCAATAATATCCATTAAATATATTTGTTAGGAGGTTAGTTACGTTTTTTGTTTTATTTCTTTGTTCCCCAGTTTTTATTTGGCTGAGGTCCCATTACAAAATGTAAAACCCCGCCTTTTAAAATTTGTTGATGTGTGATTGCTGTTTGATTGAATTCGACTCCATTTAAAGTTGCCGACTGGATGTAAAAGTTTTTGTTTGAAACATTTTGAGCTTCAATTACAAACGTTTTTCCGCCTTCAAGATTGATGGTTGCTTTCTCGAAAATCGGACTTCCAATTTCATATTCTCCCGAAGCCGGATTCATTGGGTATAATCCCATTGAACTGAAAACATACCACGCCGACATTTGTCCGCAGTCTTCGTTTCCGCTTAATCCGTTTGGTGTTGTATTGTATTGTGTATCTAAAATATGACGAACCCAATATTGCGTTCTCCAAGGCTGACCCGCATGATTGAACATATACGCAATGTGGTGACTTGGTTCGTTTCCGTGTGCGTATTGTCCAATTAATCCTGAAATATCCGCCGAAACATTGTTTCCTGTAATTTCAGAACTTTCGGTAAATAATTGTTCTAAACGTTTAGTAAAGGTTTCATTTCCACCGTGTATTGAAATTAAATTATCAACATTTTGCGGTACAAACCAACTGTGCTGCCAGGCATTTCCTTCTGTATAATCCGTATGTTCTCTGTGGTTCGAATGTTTTGGATCGAAAGGTTCGTTCCATGATTTTCCGTCATCTGATTTTCCTCTCATGAATCCTGTTTTCGGATCAAATAAATATTGGTATGCCTGAGAACGTTTTAGGAAAAATTGATAATCTTCGTTTTTCCCTAAAGCTTTCGCCATTTGCGCCACACACCAATCGTCGTAAGCATATTCTAAAGTAATTGTAACCGATTCGTCTAATAAGTTATAAGGTATATATCCGTATTTTTTGTAGAAGTTTAAACCTCGCTCGTCCTGCATCATGGTGGCTTTCATAGCTTCGAAAGCTTTTTCGGCATCAAAACCTTTTATACCTTTTAAATAGGCATCGACAATTACAGGAATCGAGTGATATCCAGTCATTGTATTGGTTTCATTGGCGTATAAAGTCCAAACCGGTAATATTTTTTTGGTATCGTAATATGCTAACATTGAGTTTACAATGTCTGAAGTTTTGTCTGGCGCCAATAAAGTCAATAAAGGATTTTCGGCTCTAAAAGTATCCCATAGTGATAAGGTCGAATAGGCTGTATAATCTTTTGCTGTAACAATTTGATCATCCTCTTTTCTAAACTGACCGTTTTTATCACTATAGGTTACAGGGGCAACTTGTGCATGATACATCGCAGTATAAAAAATCGTTTTTAGCGAATCTACTGGTGTTTCAACTTTAATTTTGCTTAATGCTTTATTCCAAATCGAAGCGGCTTCTGATTTTGTATTGTCGAAATTTGCTTTTTCTCCGTCCAGATTATCTTTGGCATTAGCCACACTTACAGATGATAAGGCAACTTTTATAAATAATTCCTCTGAGTTTTTTGGGTCAAAAAATAATTGTGCTGATGTATTTTCTGCGTCTGCTTTTTTGCCAGTAACAATTTGTTTATCAGCAGATAAAATTGATTCTGTAATAGGTTTTGAAAACTTGGCTACAAAAAACACTTTTTGATTTGCTGCCCAGCCTTTACTATATCTGTAACCGCTTATAGTATATTGGTCTTCAATTGTAATTCCGGTTTTTAAGGCTTTGTCCCAATTTATGGCAAATCCTAAATCGACAATTACAGATTGTTTATCGTTTTTTGTAAACGTATATTTATGATACGCTGTTCTTTGTGAAGAAGTTAATTCTACATTGATTTTAGGATCTTTAAGAAAAACTTGGTAAGAGCCCGGTGCTGCTTTTTCGTTAACATGACTGTAAAATGATTTATAAGGTAATTGATCGCGTGAAGTTGTTTTTAATGTCAAATCGACTTTTTTGTTGGTCGGCATAAATAAAATGTCCGCCAAATCGCCAATTCCTGTTCCGCTTAAGTGCAAATGACTGAAACCAGAAACGATAGAATCTGAATAATGATAGCCAGAACACCAGTCCCAGCTTGAGATTCCGTTATCTGGACTTACTTGTAACATCCCAAAAGGAACTGTCGCTCCAGGGTACGTATGGCCGTGCCCACCTGTTCCAATAAAAGGATCAACATGGTTTACAAAAATATTTTCCTGTTTATTATTTTTGTTTACATTTATTTTACAACTTGTAGCCAAAATTGCAAATAAAGCCGGCACGAGAATTTTCTTCATATAAAACAACCTTAATTTAACTTTAAATTTAAACAAACCGACTTTTTATTAAAACTTATTTAGACGGACAACACATAAACTTAGATAAACATCAAAAAAAGTCATAAAACATACTCATATTATGAATTTCAATTCTAACAAATTATACCGCGTACCTTTGTATTATCATGTGGTTTTTTGGCTGACTTATTTCTTATTTAATACTTTTCGATGGGGAAGTTATTTTAATGACTATTTGTATTCGCTAAAAACCAATTTGCTGGGTTTCCCTATTCACATGACGCTGTGTTATTTGAATATTCTGATTTTTATGCCGTATCTGGTTTACAGAAAAAAGTATGTGCTTTATGTTCTTGCGGTTTTGTCTGCCATCTTCCTTATGGTATTGGTAAAATTTAATCTTACCTATTTGTTAATCACACACAATGTATGGCCGGAAGGGCCGCAGACAATTGATAAACTGACACTTAATTATACCATTGATATGATGATGGGAGAATTGTACGTAATCACTTTTGTTACGGCAATCAAAATCACTTTAGACTTTTTGAAAGAGCAAAAAAGAGTAACTGATTTGGAGAAATCGCAGTTGGAAACGGAATTGCTTTTTTTGAAATCACAGATCTCTCCGCATTTCTTCTTCAATACTTTAAATAATATCTATTCTTTATCTGTAGAAAAATCAAATAAAACGCCAAAGATTGTTTTAAAACTTTCAGAATTAATGCGTTATATGCTTTATGATACAAGTGGTAAAAAGCAAAGTTTAGAAAACGAAATTCTATGTATTCAGAATTATCTGGATTTAGAAAGAATCAGAAATGATGAACGTCTGGAAGTGAACATGGAAGTTTCGGGAGATATTCATGATAAGGAGATTTCTCCGGTGATTTTACTGACTTTTGTTGAAAATGCCTTTAAACACGGTGTAAACAAAAACACAGGAAAAGTCAGGATTAACATTGATTTTAAAGTAAAAGGGGATTTCCTGCATTTTACGATTTCAAATCCAACGCCAGAAATTACGCAGCATCAGGATAATTTTAACAAGTCAAGTGGTATAGGTATCGAAAATGTCAAAAAAAGACTGGAATTAGGATATAATAAAAATGACTATAAGCTTTCATTTAAAAATAAAAAGAATATTTTTGTCGTGAAGCTTGTGATTAAAGTAACCTAAATGCAGCTTTTTCTCGTATATAAGATTACCTGCTAAATTATTTCGCTCAAAAACATAAGATTATAGAAATGAAAATAAAATGTTTGATTATTGACGATGAGCCATTGGCAATCAATGTTATAAAAAACTATTTAGAGCCGATTGAGAATTTTGAGGTAATAGATACTTTTAGCAATCCAATTGAAGGCTTAAATTTTCTGAAAAATAATAGAGTTGATGTTATTTTTCTTGACATTAATATGCCTGTTCTTGACGGAATTAATTTTATAAAAAGTCTTGAAAACCCACCATTATTAGTTATTACAAGTGCTTACAGTCAGTTTGCAATTGAAACTTATGAACTCGACGTTTTAGATTATCTCGTAAAACCAATCGAATTTCCGAGATTAATGAAAACGCTGAATAAAATCAGCAAAAGACTTGAAAATAAAACCAATTCTCCACAAGAAAATGCCACAGACAGCCCTTTTATTTTCGTAAAAATCGATAAAAAAAGAATGAAAAAGATTTTCTTCAACGAAATTCTGGTTATCGAAAGCTTAAAAGATTACTTAAAAATAAACACCTTAACGGGAAAATATATCATTCACAGCACTTTATCTGACTTTACAGATTTACTGCCGGAAAAAAACTTCCTGAGAATTCACCGTTCATACACGATTGCAATCGACAAAATCGACGCCGTTGAAGGAAACAGTATTGAAATTGAAGGACTTCGATATGTTATTGGAAGGTCGTATATTGATCATGTAAAGCAGAGAATTTTGAATTCTTCTATTTAAAACAATTGTCAGTCTGAGCATAGTCGAAGGCCTTTTTATATAACGAGACCTTTGTCAAAGTTTAAAACTTTGACAAAGGTTTTTTCGTTTTAGTTGAGGTTACAGTTTGTCATTTCGAGGAACGAGAAATCGCACTAGAAATTCGACAACGAGAATCACCAATCTTTGTCGAGCTACTTGCGGAGATTTCTCGTTCCTCGAAATGACAAAAAATGAGAAAAAACTTTGCGACTCTGCGACTTTGCGAGATTATTTCACACCAGCTTAAAAAAAACTTTGCGCCTTAGTGCCTTCGTGGCAAATAACCTAGTGCTCATGCTCTCCCCCGCCCTTCATTGCAGAAAGCAAATAAAAAGCACCTTCTGTAACAATTTTAGCATCAGGCTCAATTCTGTCAACAAACTTAACTTCTGTAAAACCTAAATCTGTAGTACCGGGAATTACTTCAATTGCTTTAAAATGAATTTCTTTTTCTTTTGTTTTCTCGTTTTTATGCTCTTCTTCCTGCACAAAAACAAAATATTTATCGGCATTTCGAACAACGGCGTCTTTTGGTAAAGCCGGAACCGTGGCATTTACAATATTGATATTTGCCGAAACATACATTCCCGAAATCAAATCTTTAGCATCGACGGGATCAATTTTGGCGTGAACTGCAACGGTTTTACTTTCGTTAGAAAATGATTTATTGATTCCGAAAATCTTTCCTTTAATTGATTTATTGGATTGATTTGTCAACACAAAATCGATTACCTGACCAATAGAAATGGAACCCAGATCTTTTTCATAAACATTCAAATCTAAATGCATCTGACTGTTATCTACAACCTCAAACAAAGAAACTCCGGTTTGGGCAAAAGCACCTTTAGCAATACTGATTTTCCCGACATAACCGCTTATAGGTGCCACAATTGGCACTAAAGACGAACTTCCTTTTGTACCAACATGCAAAGCTTCTAACTTATTTTTTGCTGCCTGCGCACGGGCTCTTTCAGCGGCTAATTTGGCTTTTACTTCCTGAAATGTTTTCCTCGGATTCACGTTTTCATCGCTCAACGTTTTCTGGCGGTTGTATTCTAACTGCAGATATTCAACATTGGCTGTTGCCGAATGGTAATCTTCCTGCATTTCAATTACTTCCAGATTTTGAATGGTTGCCAAAACTTTCCCTTTGTTGACAAATGTTCCTTCTAAAACATAAATATCTTTTACTGTTCCGCCAATTAAAGTCGAAACCTCAGCCGAATTTTGTGGCGGAACTGTCGTATAACCATTAGCTTTAATGATTTTATTCAGGTTTCTGTTTTCTACAAATCCGGTTTCAATGCCTACTGTTTTATATTGAGTTTCTGTTAATGCGGCTTCTGTCTGCGATTTTTCTTCTTCATGCGTTTCTTCGGCTTTTTTTTCATTGCAGGAAATAAATATTCCGCTATACGCTATAAGCAGTAAGCTATAAGCTAATTTTCTTTGCGAACTTTGCGCTAAAATCTTTGTGAACTTTGCGGTTAAACTTATCTTCATTTTAATTGTTTTTGATGGTTGGAAATTGAAGTTCGATGGCACTTTGATTGAAACTGTGCGTGGCTTCGGCGAGTTGTTTTTTAATATCAATTGCCTGATTTAAAAAACTGATGTACGACCAATAACTCATATCGCCGTTTGCATAACTTTTTTGTGCCGTATCAATAATCTGGTTGGCGTATTGCAAACCTTCATTTTGATAATAATCTAAGTTTTTCTGCTGCTTTTGAAAGTTATTTTGTAATTCTTCTTTTTGCAGGTTCAGGATAGTTTTGTTTTTATCGAATGCCAATTGCGATTGCGAAATACTAATTTCTGCAGCTTTTGCTTTTGCCGTATTTACGCCTCCAAAAATCGGAATCTGTAATCCGGCGGTGAAACCCTGAAACAGTGATTCGGTATTAATAGTCTGTGCAAAATATCCTAAACCTAATTTAGGGGTTCTGTTGGCTTTAAACGTTCCGGCTTCTTTTTGGTAAACCGAAATTTGCTGCTGATAAAAATCTGTCAATAATGTTTCGGCTTTAGAATCCTTGTTATCTATAAAAGAATACTTTAATGAAGTCGTTTCATCTGGGATGATACTTTCATTCGTCTGCACAAAAAACTGAAGCTGTTTTTGGTAAATCGCCAAATCGTAATTTAATTGTTCTTTTTGGGTTTCGATTTCTTTCACTTTAGCTTTGGCACTGATCACTTCAATGTTTCCGCTTTCTCCGGTTTTAAAACGGAGTTCGGCGTTCTTTAGGAATTTAGTGTAAATCTCGTTTAATTCCGAGTTTAGTTTTTGAATTGAAATTCCGTATAAATATTGATAATAGGCCAAAGTCACGGCTTTTTCAAGTTCATAAGAGGATAAAGTTTTTCGTTTTTCAGCCAGTTTTGCCAGTTCTTCCTGTAATTGTCGGTTTGCTTTTGTGACATTTCCTAACGGAAAGAATTGCTGTACTGAAACATTGTGATCAAAATCGACGCTGTTGAACTGCCCGCCTTGATATTGAACCTGTAATGGATCTGGTTGAAAAGCGGTTTTCTTTAAAAGGGTTTGTTTTTCTATTTCTTTATCGGCGATTTTTAGGTCGATGTTGTTTGATTTGGCAAGTTCTATTGCTTTTTCTAAAGATATTTTGGCTTGCGCCGATGTTATTGTGCTTGCCAATAGGAATGCAATTAACCGCAATCCCGATAGCCATCGGTAGCAAAGTATTTTTGATTGATTTTTATATGTTGATTTTTTCATTTCATTTGTTTTTTTTAACTCTCGCAGATTTTGGAGATTTAGCAGATTATTATAATCAAAAATTAAATCTGCCGAATCTGCTGAATCTGCGGGAGAAATCATTTTACTTTACGGTTAAATTTCTCTAACATTAAATATAAAATCGGTAAAACGATTAAGGTTAATAAGGTTGCCGAGATTAAACCGCCAATAACTACCGTTGCTAAAGGTTTCTGCACTTCTGCCCCGCCGCTTGTGGATAATGCCATTGGCAAAAATCCTAAAGAAGCTACGGCTGCGGTCATTAAAACGGGACGTAATCTGGTTTTGGTTCCAATTATGACTCTTTGCAGCGGATCTAAAATTCCTTCTGATTTTAATTGATTGAAATAGGAAATCAGGACAATTCCGTTTAAAACTGCAATTCCGAATAAGGCGATGAATCCAATTCCGGCGGAAATACTAAACGGCATTCCTCTCAGCGAAAGCGCAAATACCCCTCCAATGGCTGATAACGGAATGGCTGTAAAGATTAAAAGTGCTTGTTTATAGCTTTTAAACGTAAAATACAGCAAGATCAAAATCAAACCTAAAGCGATTGGCAATGCAACCGAAAGTCGTTTTGTGGCTTCGATTAAATTTTCAAATTGTCCGCCATACGTTACATAATAACCCGCAGGAAGTTTGAAATCTTTGTCAAGTTTTTGCTGAATTTCTTCTACAACGGTTTTAATATCTCTGCCACGAACGTTTAAACCAACGGTAATTCTTCGTTTTCCGTCTTCGCGCGTAACTTGTACCGGACCTTGTTCATAATCTACACTCGCCACTTGCGAAAGCGGTACCTGTTGTCCGTTTGGTAATGGAATAAACAAATTGCTCACATCGGTAATATCGGCGCGATTGTCCTGATCCATTCTTACGACAACATCAAAACGTTTGCTTTCTTCGTAGATTTTTCCGGCACTTTCTCCGGCAAACGACGAACGAATAATTTGATTGATATCTGAAATATTCAATCCGTATAAAGCAATTTTATTGTAATCGTATTTTATTGTAATTTGAGGTAATCCGGTTACTTTATCGGCTTTTAGATCGCCAATTCCTTCAATGTTTTTTATTTTCGAAATTAATTCTGATGCTTTTGAATCTAAAATTTCAAGATCATCACCAAATATTTTGATGGCAATATCGCTTCGGCTTCCGGTCATTAATTCGTTAAAACGCATTTGAATAGGCTGTGAAATTTCGATGTTTGCACCCGGAATCACTTCCATTTCTTCTTTCATCGCATTTGCGAGTTCTTCCCAATTATGGTATTTGCCTTTCCATTCTTTTTTGTCTTTTAAAACAATAATCAAATCGCCGCTTTCAATTGGCATCGGGTCGGTTGGGATTTCTCCGCTTCCTATTTTGGTTACGATGGTTTTGATTTCAGGGAATTTGGCTTTTAAAATCTGTTCGTATTTGGTTGTGGTTTCGACCATCTGCGTAAGCGAACTTCCGGTCATGATTGAAGCATTAATTGCTAAATCGCCTTCTTCAATTGTTGGGATAAATTCACCGCCCATATTATTGAAAATGATTAATCCTAAAGCGAATAATCCCAGAGAGATTCCTAAAACTACTTTTTTGAATGCTAACGCTTTGTTTAAAAATGGCGTGTATAAATTCTCAAACCAAAGCATCATTCTGTCGCTGAAGTTTTCTTTGTGTTCGGTTTTCTTCGAAAGAAATAATGCACTCATCATTGGCACATAGGTCAGCGAAAGTATAAACGCACCAATTACGGCAAAACCAACTGTCATTGCCATAGGTTTAAACATTTTTCCTTCGGTTCCTATTAAAGCAAGAATTGGTAAATACACAATTAGAATAATGATTTCTCCAAAAGCGGCACTATTTCTAATTTTTGATGCCGAATTGTAGATTTCAACATCCATTTCTTCCTGCGAAAGTTCTTTTTTTCGTTTGAGTTTCTGCAGATGATGCATGGAAGCTTCAACAATAATAACAGCGCCGTCGACAATAATTCCGAAATCTATTGCGCCTAAACTCATCAGGTTTCCGCTTACACCAAAAGCATTCATTAAAATAATAGCAAACAACATGGCAAGCGGAATTACCGATGCAACGATTAATCCGGCACGAAGATTTCCTAAAAACAGAATCAGCACAAAAATGACAATTAAAGCTCCTTCGAGTAAGTTTTTGGTAACAGTTCCAATGGCATTATCAACCAGTTTTCCTCTGTCAATAAAAGCTTCTGCAGCGACACCTTCGGGCAGACTTTTATTAATCTGGATCATTCTTTCATGGATTCGGTTAACAACGGCGCTGGAGTTTTCGCCTTTCAGCATTAAAACTAAACCCGAAACTATTTCTCCTTTTCCGTCTTTTGTTGAGGCGCCGTAACGTAATGCAACGCCTTCGCGAACCTGCGCTACATCGCGAACCAAAACTGGAGAACCGTTTCTGTTTTTAACAACGACGTTTCCAAGGTCTTTTACACCTTTTGCCATTCCTACACCACGAATGAAATAGGCGTATTGATCTTTTTCAATATAAGCGCCTCCGGTATTTTGGTTGTTTTTTTCTAAGGCATCAAAAATTTCGGTAATCGTTACGCCCAGACTGTTTAGTGTATTTGGGTTTACGGCAATTTCGTATTGTTTTAGTTTTCCACCCCAGGCACTTACATCGGCAACGCCGCGAATTCCCTGTAATTGCGGAATAATAATCCAATCCTGAATGGTTCTTAGTTTTACGGCGTCGTATTTGTTTTCGTAGCCTTTTTTAGCGTACACATCATATTGGTAAATTTCTCCAAGACCAGTTGTAATTGGCGCTAACTCCGGCGAACCTGCATAAGCGGGAATATTTTCTTCGGCTTGTTTTAAGCGTTGAAATATTTGTTCGCGCGCCCAGTAAATATCGACATCGTCTTCAAAAACAACGGTTACGACAGACAACCCAAAACGGGAAATACTGCGAAGTTCTATAATATCGGGAACGGTTTTTACGGCTTGTTCCAGCGGATATGTTATTAACTGCTCGACTTCCTGACTTGCCAATGTGGGCGCTGTGGTAATAATCTGAACCTGATTATTTGTAACGTCCGGCAGGGCATCGAGCGGTAATTGTTTAAGCGAATAGCTTCCCCACGCTATCAAAACGAGGGTAAATAATAGTATAACGAATTTGTTTCGTATACTAAACTGAATGATTTTATCTAGCATTTGAAATATATAATGACATGAGAATTGAGACAAAAGTTTGTCTGATACATTTGTGGAAAATCCACAGTTCTCAATCCCGATCCCGATAGCTATCGGGAGGGAATCATTATGCTATTTGAGGGGGCTGCCAAATACTTCCGTAGAAATTAGAAGTAAATACAGAATTGTAACTTGGTAAAGGAATTGAAATTTTTGTGTAAGCCGAAGGAAATTCGAAGTTTACAGCTATCTGGTAACTTAAAACCTGTGCTCCGCAGCAGTTGCAGGCACAAAATGGAGAACATAAATCGTTGTCTTTATCGTGGGAATGATTTTCTTCTGATGAAAACCGGGCTGTTTTATGCATAGCGCTGTTTACTTCCATATCTGCACAAGGCATATTTGAAAGTGCCATCAAATAAATTGACATAAGTATTGCTATCCATTTCATTACTGTAAAAATAATATAATATTCTGTTTGTAATTCTATCTGCTCTTAAAAAAGTCGTAATAGATTGATTTTTAAGCATATTTATTAAAAAATAGTTCTTCCTAAAAGAAATTTTAGTTAACTTTAACAATAATTAACTCATATTATTACATATAATCCCTCTCAATATCTCTATTTTACGCCTCTAAAAACAAAAGATAAGCCGAAATTCCCTCAGAATACATTAGTACATATTTATTTCAAGCAGTTTTATTTTAATCAACTAATACTCTAATCAATGAAATGTAAAAAACTAATATCAGCCGTTTTTTTATTATTTAGTGTTTCATTTTTCGGTCAGGTTTATACTGAGAAAATCGTAGGACAAAAAAACCAGGAGTTAAAAGACAGTCTTAAAGTTGCCGATTATCCTTATGCCCTTCCTATCTGGGGTGAAAAAGTAGCTCAAAAAGGATACAAACTTCCTTATTCAGCCGGGCTTTCCATAAATTATTTCTGGCAGGATTCTGAAATTATCATCAGTAATCTTCAAGTGGGTTTTAACAACGGACCTATGTATAATTTAGACGAAATTGTACGTTTTGATAAATCTTCTGTCGAAGCGGGAGCACTTACTATTCGTCCGGATATATGGCTGCTGCCTTTTTTAAATATCTATGGTATTTTTGGAAAATCAAATCCTTCAACAAAAATCAATGCGGGAATTTATATACCTGATGCTGATAATAATTGGACTGAAATTGCCAATTTTAGTACAAAAGCCAATTTTAGTGCTACCACATTTGGTTTTGGAATGACACCAACCATAGGAATTGGAGGCGGCTGGCTCGCTCTTGATATGAATATGGCCTGGACAGATGTAAGTGCTTTAGATAAACCTGCTTTTTCGTATGTCTTTGGTCCTCGTTTAGGAAAAACATTTAAACTTCCTAAAGCAGATCAAAATATAGCGGTATGGGTTGGCGGCTTCAGGGTTCATATAGCCGGAAATACAAATGGAAATATTAATTTATCGGATGTAATCGATTTATCTACAGCGCAGGCAAAAGTCGACAATGGACTAACTAAGGTTTCTGAAAACCAGCAAAAGGTCGATACCTGGTGGGGCGGACTAACACCTGCCGAACAAAAAAATCCTGCTAATATTGCTAAACATAATACAGCAAACCGTGCGCTGGAAAGTGCCGGAAATTTTTTGTCAACTTTAGACGGTGCTTTAAGCACTGCCAGTTCTTCATCGGTTCAATATTCGCTTCAAAAAAGACCAAAAGATATGTGGAATTTCATTGTAGGGACTCAATATCAATTTAATAAACATATTATGTTTAGGGTCGAAGCTGGTTTTCTGGGAACTCGTACGCAAGCTTTAGGAGGAATACAATATCGTTTTGGATTATAACCTATTTTTATGAAAAAAGGTTTATTATTACTCGTCACTTTTTTTTGTATGAATCACGCGGAATCTCAGGTTTTGATTTCTCTGATTTTTGGTGATAAACTAAATTCTCCCTTTTTAGAGTTTGGTTTAGAAGGCGGTATCAATCTTTCAGATATTTCTAATATGGAGAGTTCTGGATTGAATCCCGGTTTTAATCTTGGTTTTTATTTTGATATAAAATCAAAGCAAAATCCGGCGTGGATGATTAATACGGGTGTGATTGTTAAATCTCCTATGGGCGCACGGCAAATTCCTCTTTATTCTTTAGAAGATGAAAATCTGGATAATACTTTTGCGGGCGGAACTGTTGATCGTGAGATTCGGTATTTTAATGTGCCTATTTTGATTAAATATCAGTTTAAAAATCGAATTTATCTTAAAACCGGGCCTCAGCTTGGGCTTTTGGCTTCGGCTTTTGATCAGTTTAAAAATAAGATTAATGATAATGATGTGGTTTACAAGAAAAAGATTCGGGATGAAATCAGGGTTATTGATGCCGGAATTGCTTTTGGTACGGGATATCACATGAATGTGGGCAACGGTTTAAATATCACCATTCAATATTATTATGGTTTGGTTCCGGTTATGAAAGGTGACGGACCTAATGTATATAACAGGTCTTTGTATTTTACTGCCGGAATACCTATTGGTAAAGGAAAAGCGGCTCAAAAACGTGCTGAAAAAGAAGCAGAACTGAACAAAGTTATTCTTCCTGAGGACGAAGCGCCTAAAAAGTAATTAACTGTTTATGGCGTTGAGTAATGCTAATATTTCTTCGTTGTTTAAAACATAATCCGGTGTTGTAAATAATATGGCATTATTGGGCATAAAGGGCATATCTGCCGATAATGGATTTTGCACTACAATTTTTCCACCGGTTTCCTGAATGGCTTGTAATCCTAAAGTTCCATCGGTATTGGATCCTGAAAATAGAATTCCCACCAAAGAACTTCCGAAGATTTCTGCTGCCGATTCAAAAGAAACATCGATGCTTGGACGGCTGTAATTGATTTTTTCTGAGGTATCTAATGCGAGTGTATCGTCTTTTTCAAATAATAAATGATAATTAGACGGGGCAATGTATATGAAACCGGGTATAAGAATTGTTTTGTCTTCGATTGGTTTTACGGGAACGCTTGATTTTAAAGTAATTAATTCTTCCAGAGTCTGATCGTCTGTACTTTTGCGATGTACAACAATTACAATCGCATAATTACGCAGTGCTGTTAATTCAGGTAAAATCTGCATTAAAGCATTTAAACTTCCTGCTGATCCTCCTATTATTACTAACCTGCAGTTTGATATTATTTTATTTTCCTCCATATTTTCTCTTTTTCAAACTGTTTGTATTTGCCGGGAGAAATAGAATATTTTATTGTTTCTTTTGTGCCTAAGGCCAGAAAACCTAAAACGGCTAAACTTTCATCAAATAAATTAATGACTCTTTTTTGAAGGTCACTATCAAAATAAATTAAAACATTACGGCATAATATAATATCAAATTCATTGAATGAAGTGTCTGATACTAAATTGTGCTGTGAATATACCATTTTTTGAGACAGCTCTTCGTTGAATTTTGCAATGCCGTAATTAGCGGTATAATAACTCGAAAAGTCTTCCTGCCCGCCTGCATCACGATAGTTTTGCGAATACTCTTTCATCATTCTGAGCGGGAAAATTCCTTTTTTGGCTGTTTCTAAAACCGTGGCATTAATATCTGTAGCATAAATTAGGGATTTATGCAGTAAACCTGCTTCTTTAAGCATTATAGCCATAGAATAGACTTCTTCGCCTGTAGAACAGCCGGCGTGCCATAACCTGATAAAAGGTTTTGTGCCTAATAATGGTAAAATTTCTTTTCTTAAAATGCCGTAAAATGTCGGATCACGAAACATTTCTGTAACATTGACCGTGATCTCGTCGATCATTTGTTTGTAATACTCAGGATCAGAACGAACTTTTGAGAGAAATTCATGAAAATGACCAAATCCGCCTAACTGATATACTCGGTATACACGTCTTTTTAAGGATGCTCTTGAATAACTTCCAAAATCAAAACCGTAGTATTCGTAAACTTCGTTGATAAGTGTTTCTAATTCGATATCTTCAATCATAATTTACCCCATTCAAATTTTGCTTAATACAAGCAGTAACTTATCAACATCTACCGGTTTTGAGATGTAGTCATCTGCTCCGGCCTCTAAACATTTTTCTTTGTCGCCTGTCATAGCTTGCGCAGTAACCGCTACAACAAAAATAGATTTTCTTGACGGAATGGCTTTTATTAACGGAATGGCTTCATATCCATCCATTTCGGGCATCATCATATCCAGCAAAACTGCGTCGATATTTTCATCCGATTTCAATAATTTTATTGCATCTTCGGCACTGTTGCAAGACAAACAATCATATGACTTAACACGCAAAGTATGTGTTAATGCGAAAATGTTTCTAGGATCGTCATCTACAATTAAAAGTCGTTTTTTACTCATAAACTTTTATATTTTTTTTGCCACAGATTAAAAAGATTAAAAAGATTTTTATAATCTGTGGCTAAATATTTTTTATTTTTTTGCCACAGATTTCACAGATTAAAGGGATTTTTTAATCACAGTATTATCTCAATTTTTGAATCCTTTTAATCTGTGAAATCTGTGGCATAAACTTTTATCTATTAAACTTTATCGTACAGCCAAACTCGCAATAACGATAATAACTGGTCAACATCTACTGGTTTTGTAATATAGTCTGATGCTCCGGCTTTTATACATTTTTCCCTGTCGCCTGTCATTGCTTTTGCGGTTACGGCAATTACAGGTAAATTTAAAAACTTAGGATTGGCACGTATTTTCTCGGCTGCTTCGTAACCATCCATATGCGGCATCATCATATCTAATAAAACGACATCGGTATCTGGGTTTTCGCTTAGCACTTTAATGGCATCATTTCCATCAAAAGCCGTAATAATCGTCATTTTAAATACTTCTAAGGCTTTTGTAAGCGAATAAATATTACGAACATCATCATCAACAATCAGCACTTTTTTATCGTGCAGAATGTTGTTTAGTAAATTTAGCTTTTTATGCCCTTCTTTTTTGTCTTTTCCTTCCTTTTTATCTTCTACTAAATGAAGAAAAAGTGAAACCTCATCTAACATTCTTTGATACGAATGAGCTGTTTTTACAATAATAGAATCAGCATATTTCTTAATTTTTACTTCTTCTTTTAGCGATAAACTTTTTCCTGTAAACACAATTACCGGAAGTTTCTCCAAGCCCGGATTTTTCTTAATGCCATCCAGAATTTGATACGCTTGTTTATCCGGAATTCCCATATCCAGGATTACACAGTCAACTTCTGTTTTGCTTAAAGCCTGAATTCCATCTGAAACCTCACTTTTTATCTCCGAATTGATATTATACGTTTCTAAGAAATAAGATAAGGCTTTGGCATGTTTTGGGTTATCTTCAATAATTAAAACCTTTTGCGCTTCTTTATTAATAATATGTTCAATTCTTAAAAACACATCCGGAATTTTATCAAATGCCACAGGTTTGTCTAAAAAGTCAACTGCACCTTTTAATAAACTTTCCTGTTTCAATTTATGTGATGACATAATATGAACGGGAATATGTTTGGTTTCGGCATGATTTTTTAATTCTTCCAGAACTTCCCATCCGCTTTTTACCGGAAGTTCAATATCTAACAAGACACCAAGAGGTTTATATAACAGCGTAAAATTTAAGGCATGATCGCCTCTTACAGCCACAATTCCTTTATAACCTTTGTTTCTTGAAAAAGCCAAAAGTGATTTTGCAAAATGAATATCATCTTCAACAATTAAAATTACTTTATCTCCTTCTTTTATTTCATTTCTGTCGTCGTCTATTTCGTCTGGAATAGTTGAGCTGATATATTTTTTTGCAGGCGTTCCTGCTTCGTTTTCAGGTTCCAGTTCTACAAACGCTGTTGGCGGTATTTTCTCCACATTTGTTTTGTAAGGAACAGAACCATAAACCGGAAGGCATAATGTAAAGGTACTTCCTTCATTAACTCTACTATGCAGGATAATTTCTCCTTTAAGTAATTTTGCTAACTCCCTGCTAATCGATAATCCTAAACCGGTTCCGCCGTATTTACGTTTTGTTGAACCATCGGCTTGTTGGAAGGCTTCAAAAACAAGCGGCTGTTTCTCTAACGGAATTCCTATTCCGGTATCTTTTACAATAAAGCAGATAATTTTGTCATCGTCTGTATTTATCTTGATTTCGAGTGTTACTTTTCCTTTTTCTGTAAATTTAATAGCGTTCGAAATCAGGTTTTTTAGAATTTGTTCTAAACGCATTTTGTCTGTTTTAATGACAATTGGCGCTTCTTTCGAAATAATTTCAAATTCAATTCCTTTTTCTTTAGCTACAAGATTAAAGAGATTCCAAAGTGTGTCTGTGATTTCTTTAGTCGAAATATCTAAAAATTCTAATTCCATTTTACCGGCTTCGATTTTAGATAAATCAAGAATTTCATCAATTAAACCTAATAAACTGTTTCCTGAACTCTGAATAACTTTGGCAAACTCAATTTCTTCATTGTTCATGCTTTTGTTATTGTTCTCTGATAATAAACGGCTTAAAAGCAAAATTGAATTAAGAGGCGTTCTTAATTCGTGCGACATATTAGCCAAAAACTCTGATTTGTAACGTGTTGTTAATTCTAAAGCTTCTGATTTCTTTTGAATTTCATTGTTTTTTTCTTCCAATAAAACACTTCTTTCAGAAAGTTCTTCGTTCGTTTGTTCCAATTCTTCCTGCTGCACACGCAATTCTTCTTCAGAAGCCTGCAGTTTTTCAGTCTGTGCTTCTAATTCGGCATTAATCGCTTCCAGTTCGCTGTGCTGTGTCTGAAGTTCTTCTGACTGCGATTTGGTTTCTTCCAGCAGTTCTAATACTCTTTTTCTGTTTTGAGTTGATTTTAAGGCAATTCCAATGTTATTGGCAACTGTTCGTAAAAACTCTAAATGCAACTTCGAAAAACCGTAAATACTCGCTAATTCAACCGCACCTTCAATTTTGTTATCCTGCAGCGGAACCGCCACAATATGCGTAGGTTTTACTTGTCCTAAAGCATAATTAATTTGAATATCATCTGCAGATAATGTCTTTAATTCTAATATTTTTCCAGATGAAATAGCCTGACCTATCAAACCTTCGCCTTTTCGAATGCGTTCGCGGCTTTTACTCGGTATATAGCTATATCCACCAGAAGATACTAATTCGTTTTCTTCAATAACATACAAAACTCCTGCGCTGCTATTGGTATATTGGCATAAAAACTCAATAATATCTTTAGAAAGCTTTTGTAGTGTTTTTTCGCCCAGCATCGCATTATTCAACTCTGCGACTCCGGTTTGAAGCCATTCTTTTTGAGAAAGAAGTTCAAATGAGTTTTTAAGGGAAACTCCCATTGTATTCAACGATTCCCCTACACTTCCCAGTGCATCGGCTTTTGTATCGTCTACACGAATATCGTAGTTTCCTTTTGAAATGTTGGTTGCAATGCTGCTGATTGCTTCAATTCTTTGTGCTGTTTCAATATCCTTTTTCTCCAGTTCTTTTTGTAATGCTGAACGTTCGTTGTAATCTTTTAGGATTCTGATCAGGAAGACAATCGAAATAATAAAAGCGATGAAAAAGGCGACTATAATTAAAATCAAACTATAATTACCATAACGCTCAGAATTTGAATTTCGTTCTTCCAGAAGCTTTTGTTCTGTATTTTCTATTTTTTTGATAACCGCTCGTATGTCGTTCATCATTATCCTGCCTTCATTCAAGTCAAAGACAAGTGTTTCCTTGTTTAAACGCTTTTTTACGATTTGATTATTCAGGTATTTAAAGAACCCGGAACGTTTAGATGCTAAGTCGGATAACAGTTTTTGCTGTGGAGGATTATCTGCTGTAAGCTCTTCCAGCTTTTCAAAGTAAGTATTTGATTTGGATTCAGATTCATTAAACCGGTCTACAAACTGTTCGTCACCGGTTAATAAATAACCGCGCATACTCGTTTGGGCTTCTGTAATAATGGCCGAACCTTCGTTTAAGTTGTAAATAACATCCTGGGTATGATTTACCCAGAAATTACTGTTTAACAAACTTTTGATGCTTATAAAGGAAGCAACAGAACTAATTGTTAACACTAATAATGAAACTAATGAACTGATTAGCAGATTTCTTTTAAAGTTACCATTCATGGTTTTAAAGTGTATTTTATTCGTATTTTAGGGGAAGAACTATAATAAAGCTGGCACCTTTGCCTACTTCACTTTTTGCCGTTATTAATCCGTTGTGTTTTTCTATAATTTTTTTTGCGATTGCCAGACCAATTCCCGTTCCTTCATAAGTCTGTCGGTCGTTTAAACTCTGGAAAATAATGAAAATTCGGTCCAGATAAATTTCATCAAAACCAATTCCGTTATCTTTTACCACAATTCTACAATACTTTCCTTCTGGCGCAGTTGGACTGTCAAACGATTTATCTGCAATTAATTCGGCCGTAATTTCAATTAATGGAGGTTCATCACCGCCTGAGAATTTAAGGGCGTTTCCAATTAAATTTTGAAATACCTGCCTTAACTGACTCGGAATACTGTCTATTGTGGGGAGTTCTGTAGCTTTTACAGTGGCATTTTTTCTTTCAATTAAATAATCAAAATCCGAAAGAACTTCCTGTAAAACCACATTAAGATCTGTAATTTCCGGTTTAACCTGTGCTGATAATCTGGAATAGGCAAGAAGATCTGTAATAAGGGTCTGCATTCTTTCGGCAGATTTTATGGTTCTGTCGACATAATCAATTCCTTTTTCATCTTCTTTTAAATAAAGTTCCTTGATTATTTTAATAAAAATCTGGATTTTCCTTATAGGTTCATTTAAATCGTGCGATACTACCCAGGCAAACTGCTGTAATTCGTGATTTTTCATCTCTAATTCTTCGTTTTTCAAAACCAGTTCTTTGGTTCTTTCCGCAATTTTGATTTCGAGATTATCCTGCGCTTCCTTTCTAATTTTGATTTCTTTAGAAAGAAGGTCTTTTATGCCTTTTAGCTCATTTTGCTGTTCGTAGATTTTGATGAAAGTTTTTACCTTCAGCATCAATAAATCCGTATCAACAGGTTTTGTAATGTATTCTACCGCGCCGCTTTCATATCCTTTAAAGATGTATTTTTTTTCGATGTTTAATGCCGAAAGAAAAATTACGGGAATGTCTTTGGTTCGTTTATTTCCAGAAAGAATTTTAACTACTTCGAAGCCGTCAAGTCCGGGCATCTGAACGTCCATAATGATAAGACAGTAGTTTGTTTTTAAGATTTTCTTTAAGGCTTCTTCACCAGATTCGGCAGTATCTACGTCGATATTGTGCAGTTCTAATGTTTTCTTTAAGGCAATAATATTTGCCTTGATATCATCAACAATTAATACCATGCTGTTATGGGGAATAAAGCGTTACTAGTTAAAAAATATTGAATCATTGGTTTGAAAAGGTTCTTATTTAAAATATCTGATCCTATTTTAAATATGGTTAGTCAAAACTTTCAAATTTAGAAAAAAAACAAGCATTCAGTTTTACATCGGTATTTAATTCGTTACATAATTCCCATGTTTTTATTCCTAATTAAATTGAATTTATGAAAGTCAGCTTATTAAAAATTTACCCATTTGAAAAAAATTAAAACAATTATAGCTTTTTTCTTTCTTTTTTAATTTATAGAGGTAATCAAAATTTTATTAGAGCCCTGTTTTGATTGGTCAATCTGCTAATTTTAATCTATAGAATTTGTTTTTAAAAGTACATGTTATGAAAAAGCCTAAAACATTTCCGGAGCAAAAACAAGAGCTTCCCGGAAACGAACATAAAATGAATCCCGAACCGGAAATTATAAGAGAGAACTACACGGGAAGCGGAAAACTTCTTGGTAAAACTGCTTTTATAACCGGCGGTGACAGCGGAATTGGCCGAAGCGCTGCCGTACATTTTGCACGTGAAGGTGCCAATATTGCCATTGTTTATTTAAAAGAAGATAAAGATGCGCAGGAAACAAAAGCAATGGTTGAAAAAGAAGGTCAGCAATGTCTGCTTATAAGCGGTGACTTGAAGGATGAGAAATTCTGTAAAGAAGCTATTAAAAAATGCGTTACAACTTTTAAAACCATAAATGTTTTAGTGAATAATGCAGCTATTCAATTTCCGCAAAACGAACTGGAAAAAATTACCGCTGCGCAATTGCATAAAACATTTGAGACTAATATTTATCCGTACTTCTATATTACAAAAGCGGCACTTCCCTATTTAAAAGAAGGCGATACAATTATCAATACAAGTTCTGTAACTGCGTATCGCGGAAGCGAGCATTTAGTTGACTATTCGAGTACAAAAGGTGCTATTGTAAGTTTTACAAGATCATTATCGACCATGCTTGCCAAAAGAAAAATCAGGGTAAATGGCGTTGCTCCAGGTCCAATATGGACGCCTTTGATCGTGGCGAGTTTTGACAAGATTTCTGATTTCGGAAAAGACAACCCAATGGAAAGAGCCGGACAGCCCTCTGAAGTGGGCCCTGCGTATGTATTTTTAGCCTGCGAAGACAGCAGTTATATCACTGGACAGTTTATTCATATTAATGGCGGAGAATTAGTTGGTGGATGATTTTTAACTTCAGGGCATGCAAGGGTTTTACGCAAAGTTTTTTTCTTGCTGTGCTTATTTAATCTCGCAAAGTCGCAGAGTCGCAAAGTTTTATTCTTAAATAAGTTTTGCAATTAAATAAAAAGCTTTGCGACTCTGCGACTTTGCGGGATTCAAAAAACAAAACCTCAAACCTTAAAAAAAATGAACTACATAGACATCATAGGATTATTTGCCGGAGCCTGCATTACACTCTCCACAATTCCGCAGATTTTAAAGGTTTGGAAAACCAAGAAAGTAAAAGATATTTCCCTTAAAACCTTCAGCATTCTTACTTTCGGAATCGCAGTTTGGATTATTTACGGAATTCTAAAAGAGGATCTTCCTATAATAATCACAAACAGTGTTTCCTTATGCCTGAATCTCGTTATGGTATATTTTATTATTTATTATGAAAAAGAGTAGCTTTTGAAATGCTAAGTTTTTTTTGCCCACTGGTTTTACTGATTTAAACGGGTTTGCGCAGGTTTAATTTAAGATGGTTTGTGTTGGAGTTTGAATCTCGCAAAGTCGCAGAGTCGCAAAGTTTTTTAAGTTAATAGCGTCCAGCTTTAGCTGAATGGAAAAATTAATTAACGCATAAAGGGCTTTAGCCAAACCGTAATAGTTTGGCTAAAGCCTTTTTCAAATATTCTTAGACCTCCAGCTGAAGCTGGAGGCAATTTAAAAAATCTTTTTAATCTTTTTAATCTGTGGCATTAAATAAAAACTTTGCGACTCTGCGACTTTGCGAGATTAAAACTCAACACAAATCCAAATTTAAACCTGCGTGAAAAAACAAAACCTGCGCAAACCCGCTCAAATCAGTAAAACCCGTGGGCAAAAAAAATCTAAAAATAAAAAAAACAGCTTCTTTAGGAAAAGCTGTTTTTTTCGTAATAGTAGTTAATATATAATGCTTGTTAGCTAGCTAATTTTTGATTGTATGGTTTAAATGAAAAATGATATTTTGCTCTAAGATGTCTTGCTGCAGCCAGCATTTCAGAAAAATTCATGGTTGAAATTCGTTTGATTTCATTAATCGGTTTCATTGCCAGATTAACAACAGGATCAAATGTGCTCAGGTAGTTAAAACTGTGCTGCTCTACCTCTATTTCAACAATATTCTTTAAAATACTTTTTTTAAGCAGCGTTCCCACAAGTCCTTTTTGCGGAACTGTTTCGTATTCTTTTATTCTTTTTGAGATTCTTGAATTTTCTTTTCCTATGTAAATATAATTCCCAGAATCGTTTGTAAAATGCTGTTTAACCTGATTGGTCAATTCTACATTTTTGTTTTCAATTGTTGGCATTCCAAGTAATGTAAACTGAATACGTTTATGGCTTTCAAAATACAATACACTATTGATAACCGAAGAATTGCTTAAAACAGCCGATTGCTTTTTGCTTAAAACTTTCTTTTCTCCATTTGCGCCAAAACTATGACTTACGTTTCCGTTTTCGCAGTAAACAAAAAAGACAGGTGCGCTTTTAAAAGATTCGATACTCAAACTAACTTCTTCATTAAATTCAAGATCAAAATGCATAAACAGGACTTTATCATCAAATCTATTTCCTTTAATAGAGCCTTTTGTCCATTTTGATTTAATATCTAAATTATATTCATTGTTATTCGCTGTAAGCTGACCATTAAAGCTATCTTTTAAGTCGTTAAAAACAGCATCAAATCCTCCGGTATTTATGTAAAGTTTTTTCATTTGCTTTGGTTTAAGAAAAGTATTTTGTATCTATTTACGTACAAAAAGAACTTTTAGTTTTTTACTCATTTTCTATAACCCAAATTTCGTACTTCTTGCAAATCAAATCCTTATACAATTTCAATCAGAAATTTCATAATTTTTAGCTGCGCAGCAACAAAGGTTCAAAGGGACAGAGAAACAAAGGTTTCCCTCTCAATACTTTAGAAAGACGCACTGCAGTGCGTCTCTACAAAACCTCTGAACCTTTGAACCTTTGAACCTCTGTCCCTTTGAACCTTTAGCGAAGCTCATAAAAAGAAAAAACAGCTGCTCCAGAATAAATCTGGAACAACTGCTCCTCAGCAAAATAAAAATACTTATCTATTTTATTTTATGTAAGTTCACTTATGTCTGCGTTTTTTGAATAATTTTTCTTCGGAATATCTTTAAAAAATTCGGCTTCTTCTAAATCTGCTGTTGGGCCGTATCCTAATAAATGAGTTCCTTTTTCCTGGTCTTTTGTTTCAATAATATATAAAATTGACATATCATCCGGATCGCTCATTCCTTCATAACGATGGTGCGCTACAATATATATTTCATCTGGCTTGTAAGCATATTTAGTTTCTGAATCAATTAAACAGCCATTGTCGAATAAATAATTCTTTGTATAGCCTTCATCCTGATATTTCTTTATATAGTCGGTTTCGTGTTTTTGTTCTTTTTTCATGATTTTGTAATTTAAGATTAGTTGATAATCTTTGTTAATTCAAATTTCATCATTAAAATCAATGAAAATTAACTCTATTAATTTTAATGTTAGCTCATTCAAAAAACGGAAAACAAATCAAAATTTATTTTTATAATTTTAGGTTTTCATCTGAAAAACTTTAGAAAACACTATATTAATTACACAAAATTTATTGTTTGAATCAAAACAAAAACAAATTTTTAATGAACAATACAAACCAAGATTTCATGGCAAAAGGAGGCGAAATGGGTGCATTAACCCGTGCCAAAGACTGGAGCAAAACTCCTGTTGGGGCTGTCGACACATGGCCGCAGAGTCTTCGTACTACTTTAGGAATTCTGCTGAACTCAAAATTCCCCATGTTTTTGTTTTGGGGACCGGAACATATTTGTTTTTATAATGATGCCTATCGTCCAAGTCTTGGAAACGATGGAAAGCATCCCGCTATATTAGGTCAAAAAGGTGCTGAATACTGGCCGGAAATCTGGGATTTTATTGGTCCGCTGATTGATCAGGTTTTAACAGAAGGCGAAGCAACATGGCATGAAGATTTATTACTGCCTATTTACCGAAACGGAAAAATGGAAGATGTTTACTGGACTTTCAGCTACAGTCCGGTTACAAATGATGATGGTAAAATTGACGGCGTTTTGGTAATCTGCAATGAAACTACAGATAAGGTAAACATTCACAAAAATTTAGAAGAAAGCAATAAACGCTACAGAAACAATATTCTTCAGGCACCAAATGCAATGTGTATTTTTAGAGGAAAAGATTATGTTGTTGAAATTGCAAATGAGCCTATGCTGGAATTTTGGGAACGTAAAGAAGATGAAGTTCTCAACAAGCCTATTTTTGAATCAATTCCTGAAGCTGCGGGACAGGGTTTAGAAGATATTCTTTTGAATGTTTATAATACCGGTGAAAGATTTACAGCTAATGAACTTCCGGTAAAACTAACCAGAAACGGCAAAATTGTAGATACTTTTGTAAATGTTGTTTACGAAGCTTTAAAAGAACCCGACGGATCGATCTCTGGAATTGTTGCGATTGCAAACGATGTTACGATTCAGGTTACAGCACGCAATACAATTGAAGAAAGTGAAAAACGTTTTAAGAATATTGTGAGACAAGTTCCGCTTGGAATCGCCATTCTGAAAGGCAAGGATTTACTGGTCGAAATGGCTAATGAAACATACTTGCAAATTGTAGATAAAACCGAAGAACAAACGCTTAATAAATCGGCATTTGAATATCTGCCGGAAGCTAAAGAAACGGTTCAGCCTTTGCTTTTGCAGGTTTATGAGACCGGAATCCCCTATTTTTCAAATGAATTACTGGTTACTTTAAACCGATACGGAAAACAGGAAGATTGTTATTTCAATTTGGTTTTTCATCCTTTAAGAGAAGAAAACAATGCTATAACAGGCGTTATTGTTGTAGGTTATGAAGTTACAGAATCAATAAAAGCACGTTATTATCTGGCTGAAAGTGAAAAAGCGTTTAGGAACCTGGTAATGCAGTCGCCTATTGCAATGACTATTTTTAAGGGAAAAGACCATATTATTGAGATGGCCAATACAACCCTGCACAATGATATTTGGCAGAAAGACCCAAGTGAAACTATTGGTAAACCTTTATTAGAGGTGTTTCCTGAGCTCTTAGATCAAAAATATCCTCAATTACTTGACGAAGTACTATACGATGGAAAAACGATTCGTGAAAACGAATCTATTGCATATATTGATATTAAAGGCAAATTAGAGAAGTTTTATCTGGATTATCAATATACTCCTTTGTATGAAAAAAATGGAGAGATATCATCGATTATGGTTACCGTAAACGATGTTACAGAAAAAGTAGAAGCCAGAAAAAAGGTCGAAGATGCCGAAGAAAGAGCACGTCTAGCATCTGAAATTGCCGAAATCGTAACCTGGGATTTAAATATTCCAACGCAGGAATTGATTTATTCTGATAATCTGCCAGAGTTGTTTGGTCTTCCAAAAAACTTAAAGATATCACGCCCGCAGGTACTATCCCGAATTCTTCCGGAAGATTTTGACAACATTCAAAAAGCTTACGAAATTGCTTTGCAAACCAATATTTATAAATACGAAGCACGCGTTTTAAAACCAGATGACAGTATTGCCTGGATTCGTGTTCACGGAAAGATCTTTTTTGACGAATTAAAAAATCCTACCAAAATGCTGGGCACCGTAATGGACATTACAGAGGAAAAGAACAGACAGGAAATTTTAATGAAAAGTGAAAAAAAATTCCGTGTTCTTGCAGATTCTATGCCGCAGTTTGTCTGGACAAGTGACACAATGGGAAATCTGGATTATTTCAATCAGTCACTTTATGATTTTTGCGGCATCACAAAAGCCGATGTTGACCAAAACGGATGGCTGCAGGTGATACATCCTGATGATCGTGAAGAAAATATCAACATCTGGATGCAGTCTATAAAAACGGGAGAAGAATTTTTGTTTGAACATCGTTTTCGCCGTCATGATGGTATATACCGCTGGCAGTTTAGCCGCGCCATTCCGCAGAGAGATCCTGAAGGAAAGATTCAAATGTGGGTTGGTACCAGTTCTGATATTCAGGACCAGAAGGATTTTACAAATCAGCTTGAAAAGCAGGTTCACGATCGAACTGAAGAGCTGGAACTTAAAAACCGGGATCTGATTAATATGAATATCGAACTCCAGTCTTTTGCTTATATTTCAAGTCATGACTTACAGGAACCGCTTCGGAAAATCCAGACTTTTGCGAGTCGTTTAGCAGAGTTGGATGATCAGAATATTTCGGCGAAAGCCAAAACATATTTAGAACGAATTGAAGTTTCGGCTAAAAGAATGCAGACATTAATTCAGGACCTTCTCACCTATTCCAGAACCAATTCTGCCGAAAGGATTTTTGTAAAAACTAATTTAGATGAAATCGTTGAAGAGGTTTTAATGGATTTTTCGGAACGTATTGAAGAAAAAAATGCTGTTATTGATCTACAGCCTTTGGGAGACGGAACTGTTATGCCTTTTCAATTTCGACAGCTGCTGCATAATTTAATTGGAAACGCACTTAAATTTTCCCGAAAAGATATTCCGCCGCATATTGAAATTAAAGCGCGCAGAGTTCCCGGAAGTGAACTAAATTTTAAAGTTAATTATCCTGAAAAAACATATTTCTGCCTGCGAATAAAAGATAATGGAATTGGCTTTGATAATGAATACAATGAACGGATTTTTGAAGTTTTCCAGCGATTAAATACCGAAAGTGAATTCTCCGGAACCGGAATTGGCCTGGCAATTGTAAAAAAAATTGTCGAAAACCATAAAGGAATTATAAAAGCAAAAAGCGAAAAAGGCCAAGGTGCAACTTTTAAAATTTTCCTGCCGGAGTTAAAAAAAACGCCAAACTCATTTTAAGTTTGGCGTTTTTTTTATGTTTTAAGTTTAACTACAATTTGTACACAAAAGTCTTTTTGTCCGGAACAAATTCTTTCCAGTTTATGGTAAGCGAATGTTCTATCGATTTTATGATATCTTTCATTAAAACCGGCTTTGTAATAAAATAATTTGCGCCCAGATTAAGACATTTTTCAATAATACCAGGTTCATTTGATGTTGAAAAGATAATCACCGGAATATCACTTTTTTCTTTAGAACCTTTCAGCTCGTTTAATACATCAAAACCGTTTTTTCCCGGCATATTCAAATCTAAGAAAATGACAGTGGGAGTTGGCGGCGGATTATAAACGGCATTTAAGAGCTTTTCTCCACCTGAGTAAGTCTGGAGGTTAATATCTTGTGATAATGACTCTACAGCGTCTGTAAATATGCTTAAATCGTCTTCATCATCATCAGTGTAGAATATCGTCCATTCTTTCATATGTAATTTTGGGTAAATCTGTTTGTCCAAAGATAGTTAAAATTGGCGAAATAAAACAATTTGTTTAGAAATTCTCACAAAATCGGTTAATTGAAATATAATAATTTAAAAATATAATTCTGTAAGCCATTCCATGGCAAAAATCTCAATTTTGTTATACAGCGTTTTAACGCTTTGAATCAAAATATTAAATATAAAAATTATAGAGCCATGGGAGATCATAAAGACCTTACAGAAAACTTAGCTGCTGATAAAATCAAAGAATTAGCAGAAAATATAAAAACGTGCATGTTTTGCACTTACGACAGCTACAGACTGCAGTCACGACCAATGTCTGTTCAAAAAGTAGATGATTTGGGACGTCTTTGGTTTTTATCTGACCGAAACAGTACTCATAATGCAGAGATTACGATGAATCCTCAAGTTGAGTTATTCTTCTCTGAACCGCACGATAAATTCCTGACGATACATGGAACGGCAACTATTTCGTACGACAGGGAAACAATCAAAGAATTATACGACCCAATTGTAAAAGTATGGATGCCGGGCGGTGAAGATGATCCCAATTTAAGCGTGATTACCGTAACGCCGGAAGATGGTTATTACTGGAACAACAAAAACGGTAAGATTGTAGCTATTGCAAAAATGACCGCTGCTTTTGTTACCGGGAAAGTTATGGATGACGGTATTGAAGGGAATTTGAAGTTGTAAAAGAAATATTCCTCATTTTATGTCATTTCGACGAAGGAGAAATCGCACTAGTACATCGAGACAAAGATTAAGACATAGTTTTGTCATTTCGACTGAAAGGAGAAATCGCACTCGTGTATCGGCAAAGATTGGCGACTTTCTATGCGGATTTTCGGGTGCGATTTCTCCTTTCAGTCGAAATGACAAACTTATTCAAAATGATAATTAAGGAATTCAAAATTCGGATTAAACTCTTTAATCAATTCAAGTTTTTTCTCTCTCCTCCATTTCTTTAATTCCTTCTCTCTTACGATTGCTTCTTGAATCCAAGTAAATTTTTCATAATAAACCAAATGCTCGATATAGTATTTTGCGGCAAAGGAATTCACTTTTAATTCTATATTTTCTTTGTGTTTAACAAGTCTTGCTTTTAGATTGTTGGTTACCCCAATGTAAAATGTAGAGCGGTTTGATTTGTAATTATATAAACATAATAGCTGTGAAAGCCAATTTGGGTATTCATTTTTTTAACGCGAATATACTTATTTTAACATTCAGTTTGTTATTTCGACGAAAGGAGAAATCGCACTCGAAAATCCGCATAGAAAGTCGCCAATCTTTGTCGACATACTAGTGCGATTTCTCCTTTCAGTCGAAATGACAAATCTGAGTCTATAAAAAACAGCTTTAAATCATAATCCTCTTCATCTCTAAAGCATTCAAAATTCCTGCTTCGCTTGCTGTATTATTAAAATATATAAATCCTGATTTTAAATTAGTTGTGGTTTTTATCTGAAGTAATTCTTCAACTGAATAACTGGAGTAAAACATATTAGGAACTCCGTGTAACCGAATGTAAACCAGCGGAAAATCTTTAAAAATAGTCTGTGGTAATTGCGGGTGACTTACACTGCAAAATGTGATATTATTTTCCATAAAAGCATCCCAAACCTCTTGATTCCACCAGGTTTTATGGCGAAATTCAATTACGTTTTTAAATTTTAAATCCAAATTACTGATAATTTGTTTTAATCTTTCTGAAGTAAAATAATAACTTGGCGGAAACTGAAAAAGCACACAAGCCAGCTTTTCTTTTAAACCATTTTCGCAGACATTATAAAATTCTGAAATTAGATTTTCACAATCTGAAAATTGTTTGATATGAGTAATTTCTTTGGGCGCTTTTACCGAAAAAAGAAAATTTTCTGGTGCTTTATTGTACCAGTTCATGAGGATTCTAAGCGTTGGAAACTTATAAAAGCTTCCGTTGAACTCATACGTGCTAAAGTACTGGGAATAAAACTCAAACCATTTCGAGTATGCCAGATTGTCAGGATAGAAAATTCCCTTCCAATAGCGATTATTGTAGCTTGAGCATCCTATTAAAATTTCGTTTTTCATTTGTGAAGCTGTTGGCAGTTATTGCAGTAAAAACTTCGACGGTTTTTCTTCCCTGTCGGTTCTTTTATGATGGGCAAATTGCATCTTTTGCATTCTTTTTGCGAATAGGCAAGCCAATGTTTTTTGAGTTCAAATTTCTTTTTCCAATACAAAAATTCAAAACTATAAATCGAACATTCGGCTATAAGTTCATCTAATTTTTCCGGCGGAATTTTTCCAACCAAAGATTCAGGATGAATAAAACATCGGTACAAAACTTCATTTTTGATAATATTCCCCACTCCCGAAAATATATTTTGATCTAAAACAGCATCGCAAATCATTTCATTTGGGATTTTATCCAGACTTCGTTTTGCTTTTTTTGGGTCCCAATTTTCATTTAAAACATCTGCGCTCCAATCGTAATATTGATTTATCTGTCCTTCTAAAATCTTTACTGAACAGGTATAAAAGTTGATTTCTCCGCTCGAAAAACCTAAATGCAACCTTGGTGCAGTATCTTTTTTTTCGTTGATTCTGTAGGTTCCAAACATCATTAAATGAATTTTAACGGTAAAATCTTCAAAACAAATCAGGAAATGTTTTCCCCAGGTTTTAAAAGATAATAGCGTTTTATCCCTTAAACGCTCCAGATCTATACTGGCGTTTCCAGAAACTTCAATTACTTTTTTTCCTGCAAATTGGTGTACTTCTTCTTTTAGAATCAATATTGACGGACCTTCGGGCATAACTTTAGTTTTAAATTTTTAATGAAAAAAAAGTGCAGTTTTTTAGAAACTGCACTTTTTATATACTATTTTAAACTTTATTCTGCTTCTGCAGCTTCAAGATTTACAGCATTTACAGCAACTTCTGTAAGTAGTTTATCAGCTCCTTTTTCTTCATCAAGTGTTTGCTCTAATAAAGCTGCAGCTTCTTCATAACCCAGCGTTTCGGCAAACTGTCTTAAAGTTCCGTAAGTCGCAATTTCATAATGTTCGATTTTTTGACTGGCAGCAATAATTCCGGCATCGCGAACCACACCAATTTCTGTTTCTTCAAGAATTCCTTTTCCTTCTTCGATTAAACCTTCCATTGCATCGCATTTTTTAGCAGTAGCTTTTTTACCAATTAGTTCAAAAACTTTTTCTAAACGCGTTACGTGTTCTTCTGTTTCGGTTAAATGGTTATTAATAGCGTCGATTAATTCTGCAGAAGTAGCATTTTTAGCCATTGTTGGCAATGCTTTGGTTAATGCTTTTTCTGCCCAGTAAATATCTTTTAAACTATCTTCAAATAATTCTGATAATCCTGCCGCAGCATTCGATTTTGGTTTTGTTACTCCTCTTTTTACTGTTTCTTTTGTTCCAGTACTTTTCTTATCATCCTTCGTTTTCATGGTAATAATTTTTATGATTAATAGTTTGATAAAATTACTTTCTTGATTACCAGTAAGGTTATATGATTCTTTAATTAAATTTCATTCTAAACATCTGTTAATTATGCAATTAGATTTAGTAATTCTATAAGAAAATCTTTATGATTGAGAATTAGATTTGTATATATAACTATTTAAAATTAACATCATGAACACTACAGATAATAGAAATGGTACTTTTCCGAAAGATCCGGGAAGTCCAGATTCAGATAGAAATACGGTTATGAATGAGGAACTTTATGATTTAAATACGAAAGAAACTCAAAACAGCCGCTCAGAAGACGCAGAACGTGGTTATACGGTTCGAAATGGCCATAACCCTAACAAACCTAATCCTGATGAGAGATCGGGCGTTTACGACGACGATTTGGATGATTTAGATGATGATTTCCATAAAGACAGAGATCTTGAAGACAACAATGATGTTTATGAAGTTGTTTTAGAAGATGAAGATGATTTTGATGAGGAAGATGAGGATGACTATATCGAAGAAGACTTAGATGAACAAGAACTTGATAAGGTCGAAAACGATGAATTTGATAATCCTGCTGATACTTTTGAAAACAACTTTAATGAAACCGAAGAGGATTTAGAGGACATTGACGACGGTGAGGAAGAAGAAGACAGCGAATATATTGAAGACGATGTTCAGGAAGACGATGATTATACAGAAGAAGATAAAAGAAGATTGTAATTTTTTGGAAGATTGAAAGAAAAAAGAGCTGTTTCAAAAGTCGAAACAGCTCTTTTTGTATAAATTATTTTATTTGTTTTTAATGAAAATCATTTATTATTCCGTCCAGTTATCATTCCGTTAGGAATGTCTCATTTGGTAGAAAAAAATTGCAAAATCAAACGTTCCTACGGAACGTAAAAATGGATAACAAACTAATTTTCTACCAATGAAATGTTCCTACGGAACAAGTAATATATAAAAACAAAAATAGTTGCTTTTTCATATCCAGCTTTCATTCCGTTAGGAATGTCTCATTGGTAGAAAAAACATGAAATGAGTAGCATTTATGTTCCGTAGGAACATTTGAAATGTTAGATTATAAAAAACGATGTCAAAATCAAACGTTCCTACGGAACGTAAACTATGATAACAATATTAATTTTTCTACCAACGAGATGTTCCTACGGAACAAAAAATATATAAAAACAAAAATTGTTGCTTTTTGATATCCAGCTATCATTCCGTTAGGAATGTTTCATCGGTAGAAAAAAAATAGAGTTCAGTAAGATTTACGTTCCGTAGGAACGTTGAAGCGTTGGATTATTAAAAATTATAGAAAAATCAAACGTTCCTATGGAACGTAAACCATAATAAATATAATTTTTCTACCGACGAAATGTTCCTACGGAACAAAGAAATACATGAAATAAAAAAACCGTTAAGAATTATACTTAACGGTTTTTTTTATGATTTAAATCTTTATTTCGAATTCAATAATTTCTCTAAATATGATATTTTTTCTCTTTCAGATTCTAATAAACGTTCATATAAACTTTTATTTTGTTCTAAAGATTCCATTAATTTATCAAGCGGATTAAAATTGCATGTATTATAATTTCCAAAACTGGCTCCCTGATTACTATTATCATAGAAATTATTAAAAAAAGTAAACACTGCTTCTTCAGAGAAATTTTTAATTGCTTCAACGCTCAAGCCTAAAACTTTTGCAATTTCAATCAATTTTTCTTCATCAACTGTTTCACTATTTTCAATTGCTGATACAGTTTGCTGGCTGATTCCTAAAGCTTGTGCAAGTGCTTCTTGCTTCATGTCTTTTAGTTCACGAAGACGGCTTATTTTTCGCCCTATATGGTTTGATCTTGTTTGTGTGCTCATAGTTCAAAGATAATAATTAGAAATAAGAAAAATAAAAAAATGTACAATACCAGATTTTTAATGTACGATACTATTCCAATTTTTCTGTTTATGATAATTTGATGAATTGCATGTGAGACAAAAATACAATTTTTCCTATAATTATCGCAAAAACAAAAAAGCCGTTAAGAATAAACTTAACGGCTTTTTTTATGTGTTTAAATGCTAATCGCCTATTTTTTCCAGAACCGGAATATCATCCATTTTTTGTAAACGTTCTACAAGTCCTTCCTTTGCCTCTGCTAATTCCTGTTCGGCTTTGCCTAATTCTTTGTACCACTCTTCTTTTCCAGATTCTGAGCTTTCTATTTTACGCATAATCTCATAAATTTCGCCTTCAGATTCCATCACCTTAAGGCGTTTATAGTACGTCAGGCTTTCGGTCATGTGTGCAAGTGCAATCATTGCCGTTAAAAAAGGATGATTGTTGGTTACGTTTACATCTCTGATTTTTCCGTGTTCGAGTTCGACTTTTAAAGCAAAGGCAAATTCTTCCATATTAAAATCAGCATGTTTGCTGTTTGGGTTCAAATAAGCCTTAATTGCTTCGACATTATCCATTGTCGATAGATCAACATCGGTTTGTTTTCCGTCTAGTAAATCTTTGTAAACTACATTTGCCACGGCTCTTGCTTCGGCAATTGTTGGATCGTTTTCGGGATTTTCGAAATCACGTGTCGTCCAATCCCAGTTTTCCGGATGTACAGGTTTGATGTATTTTTCGCAAAAATCTGTTACATCGTTTTTCAAACTTACCATTTCGTCTTGTCGTTTAATGTAAACATCCTGGTAAGCTCCGCTTTTAGTTCCCATAATTTGATATTTTTAAAAGATAAACGACACATTTACCGAGATATATGTGCCGTTTTTGATTTCGTTCTTATTTTACTGAATCCTAGTGTTAAACACTTCTTCTTCCGCTTATCAGCGAAATAATAAACAACACTAAGAATATGAAAAATAAAATTTTTGCTATACTAGCGGCTCCAGCGGCAATTCCACCAAAACCAAATATTCCCGCAATAATTGCCAGAATAATAAATATGACTGTCCATCGTAACATAATAATTGATTTTTAGTTAATACTGATTTTTGTTTGTTTTTTAAACTTTATGCTTTTGAAAGAGGTGCATTAACTCTTAGATTTTAATTACAGTAAACTGACCTGATAATTTTCAATCAGTTCTGCAAAGGCACTTTCGCTTCTTGAAAAGTATTTTTTTGTGCTTCGGCTCTTTTTTACTTTATCAAAATAGGGCTGAATCGATCCGTCTTCATAAGTTGTAACCAACAAGGGATGAACGTAATAATTCTTACACACATTTCTTGTGTTTCCCAGCGCTTCTGCTGTGGCATCATAAGCCTGAACAATGTTTCTTTTGATTTCTTTTTCGTCTAATGTAACGCCTAGTTCCATTAAACTTTCAAAGAATATAATTGAGGCGGCCCAGGTTCTAAAGTCTTTGGCACTGAAATATTCGCCCGAAATATTGTGCAGATATTCATTGACCATATGACTGTCTAAAACCTTTCTTTCGCCATTTTTGTCGTAATATTTAAAAACTTCCCAACCCGGAATTTCCTCACAGCGGCTTACCAGTTTAATCAATTGTTTGTTTCTTGTGGTAATGGTGTGCTGTTTTCCCTTTTTTCCGATGAATTCAAATCGGAGGGAATTTTTATTGATGTTGATATGTCTTTTTCGCAAAGTCGAAAGTCCGTACGATTTATTGTCTTTCGCGTATTTTTCATTTCCAATTCGGATATGCGTTTCTTCCATTAACCGAATCACAAGCGCAATTACTTTTTCTTTCGACCATTCTTTTTGTTCTAAATCGATATCCACTTGTTTTCGTATAGAAGGAAGCTTTTGTCCGAATTCTGCAATTTTGTAAAACTTGGTTTGATTGCGAATTAAATTCCATTTTGGATGATACCGATATTGTTTTCTGTTTTTAACATCTAAACCTACCGCTTGTAAATGCCCGTTTGATAAGTCGGATATTTTTACATTTACCCACGCCGGCGGTAAAACCAAGCTGTTAAAACGCTTTATTTCGCTTTTTTGCTTAATACAGCGTCCGTTTTTTTTATAAATAAAACCATCATCTCCCTGGCATCTTTCAATTGGTAAATTTTGATTGTTTACATAAACTAATTCTAATTTTTCTAACACTAAATGCGGTGTTTTAATTAGTTGTGTCATTAGTTTTTGAGTTCTGGCGGTATTCATGGTCGTTTTTCTTTTTTTGCCACAGATTTCACAGATTCAAAGATTTTTCCTTTTACATTCTTTTCATTTCCATAATCTGAGAGAATCTGCGAAATCTGCGGTATGTATTTTAATTAGTTCTGAGTGATTTAATCAAGCTTTTTTTATTCATGTAAGAACGTCCGGAAACGCCTACTTTTCTGGCTTGTTGATAAAGTTCATCTTTTGTCCATTCTTCATAAGGCTTTGCTTTTCCGCCTTTTTCTCCTGCATCTGGCGTATTTGCTATACGCGCCGATTTCTCTTTACTGTATCCCTTATTTAAAAGAGCTTCGTATTGTGCTTCATTTTTAATTCTTGGATCTGGCATGATTTAAAAAATTAGGTTAGTAATTGTTGTATGGTTATATCAAAGTTCCCAAAAAGAAAGATTTTTCTGTTATACAATTATCGTTATAACTTTCATAATTAGAATTATAGATTTTAGATTGGAGATTTTAGATTATTCGCAATCTTGTCATTTCGACGGAGGAGAAATCGCACTCGTATATCGACAAAGATTGGCGCTTTTCTTTGTAGAGTTTCTAGTGCGATTTCTCCTCCGTCGAAATGACAAATAGTATTGCGCTAAAACAAAAAATCCCATTCTTTCGAATGGGATTTTGTTATTTAATATT